>CAZUGP010000044.1:0-13277 GCA_964619965.1 uncultured Acidobacteriota bacterium | reverse complement strand
CCGCGAACGACATGACGACCGTCGTCAGCGCCAGCTGGATCCAGCGCTCCCCCGGAATCGCGAGCGTCCCGTGGCTCATCCCGAGCGCGAGCACCGGGAGGCCGAACATCGCCGCGACCACGAAACGGTTCCGTGTTGCGGTGCGCTCCGCGAGACGCGCCCGCTCCTCGGCGTCCTTGACGCCGGGTTCAGGGAGGATCAGCCCGTAGCCGGCCCGGCGCACCACGCTTGCGAGCTGCTCGAGCGTGGTCACGTCGGAATCGAAGACGATCGTCGCCTTCTCGGTCGCCAGGTTTACGAGCGCGCGATCGACTCCGGGAGTCGCGGAGAGCGCGCGCTCGACGCTCGCCACGCACCCCGCACAGCTCATGCCGGTGATGTGGAGGTCGTGCCGTTCGCGCGTCATCGCTGGAACGGGGCCAGCCACGCCTCGCGCAGGGCCGCCTGCCCTGGGGTCGCGCCTTCGATCGGAACGATCGCGGCCGACTCCGGCGGAGGATCGCCCAGCGTCACCGGGATCTCGAGCAGCTCGTCCCTCCGGAAAACAGTCGCCCGCACGGTCGTTCCCGGGTGCCGCTCGGCGAGGCGGGCCGTAAGACGCGCGGCGTCCGTCCTCGAGCCGTCGATCGCGAGGAGCTCGTCGCCCGCGTAGAGGCCGGCGGCCTCGGCGGGGCCGTCCGTACGTACCGACGCGATCACGAGCGCCCGACCCTCGGACCGAGTGGCGATGCCCAGCCAGCCTGGACGGTCGCCTTCCTTCGTGCCGGCCTTGGTCCAGAGGACGGAAAGCCCCGCGTGGCCCAGCGCGCGGTCGAAGTCGAGCTCGACGGTTCCGGAGACGTACTGCTCGAAGAACTTCCGGAACGCACCCTCGCGCTCGCCGGCGACCGCTTCGACGGCGGCCAAATAGCCGTCGGGCTCGGCGAATCCCGCGTCATCGAGAGTGGCCTGATGCCCGAGATGCTTGATGACGTCGTCGAGGCACTTCTCGCGCGAAGTCAGCGCCCGGATCTCGAGGTCGAGCATCAACGCCACGAGCGCGCCCTTCAGGTAGTACGAAATGCTCACGTTCCCCGAGTTCTCGTCGGGTCGGTAGTGCTTGATCCAAGCGTCGAAGCTCGACTGCTCGAGCGAGTGCAGCGCGCGCCCGGGCTGTGCCTGCAGGCTCGCGAGCTCCTCCGCCACACGCTCTAAGAAGCGCTCTTTCGAGTACAGCCCCGCCGCCGCGACGAAGCGTTTCTCGTAGTACGAGGTCACTCCCTCCATCGTCCAGAGTTGTCGGGTGTGGTTCTCGCGACGATAGTCGAACGGTCCCAGCGGCTTCGGGCGGATGCGCTTAACGTTCCAGACGTGGAAGAACTCGTGCGAGACCAGCTCGAGGAAGCGTTCGTACGACGCGCGCGGACGGAAGCCGAACCGGTCGACGAGAAAGACGGCGCTGTTTCTATGCTCGAGCCCGCCACGGCCCGCCGCGAGGTGGTGAATGAACGTGTAGCGCTTGTACGGCACGCCTCCGAAAAACTCGCGCTGCGCCCGCACGATCGCGCGCGTGTCCTCCGTCAGGCGGACCTCGTCCTCGTTGCCTCGACCCCAGAGCGCGATGCGGTGCGGGACGCCGTCGACCTCGAACTCCAGCAACCGGTGCGTGCCGCACTCGACGGGGCCGTCGACCAGCTCGTCGTAGTCGCGCGCCTTGAATCGGAACACGCCGTTGCCCCCGCCCAAGGGCTCGAGGCCCGTGGCGACCTGCCAGCGCTGAGGGACCGCGATCTCCAACGTCACCGGCTCTTGCGTGCGCCCGGGAACGTACAGGAACACCGCGGCGCCGTTGGCGAACCCGTGGGTCCCGTCGAGGTGGCAGGTCCGCACGGTGAGGTCGTGCGCGTAGACGCGATAGGTCACGCGCACGCGTCCTCCCAGCGGCGTCTCGACGCGCCACGCGTCCTTCGCGGTCTTCTCCCAACGAGCGGGGTGGCCGTCGCTTTCGGCCGCGAACTCCTGCACGTGCCGGGCGTACTCGCGGATCATGTACGAGCCCGGGGTCCAAGAAGGCATGACGAGATCGAGGCGCGGCTCGCTCCAGCCGTCGATCGTGATCGTCACCTCGAAGAGGTGCGCGTGCGGCCGCGACATGGCCAGCGCATAAGCGATACGGGGACCACTCAAAAGGAGTCCTCCGGAACGAGGGCCGTCGCCTCGATCTCGACGAGAAGGTCCGAACGCACGAGAGATGCCACCTGGACGAGGGTCGACGCCGGCCGGATGTCCCGGAACACTTCACCGTGGGCGCGCCCGACCTCTTCCCAACGCCCGATATCGGTAACGAACATGCGGGTCCGGATAACGTTCTCGAATCCGGCCCCCGCCTCGGCGAGCGCGCGGCCGATCTTTTCCAGCGCGTACGTCGCTTGGCGGTACGGGTCGTCCGGCCCGACGACCTCGCCATGATCGTCGACGGCCGTCGTGCCCGCGACTTCGATCAGGTTGCCGATGCGTACCGCGCGCGAATAGCCGACCGACTTCTCCCAAGGCGAGCCCGAAGAGATGTTCCGACGCGTCATCGCGAGGCCGCCTTCCTGCGAACGATCGGCCGGCTCTTGGAGCGCCGCGCGACCTCGCGGAATCCTGCCCTCCTGAACGCCGTCAGCAGCCCGTGGTGAACGAAGGCTCCGGGTTGTTCTTTGTCGGTGTCGGTCGGGTACCCCTCGACGATCCGACCGCCTTGCGCGGCCACCCACCGCGAAGCGCCTTCAAGAAGCGCGACCGTCACTCCGCGGCGCCGCCAATCGCGCCTCACGAAAAAACAGGTCACCGACCAGACCGGAGCGTCGTCGACCGGGGCCAGGATCTTGGATCGAGCGAGACGCGCAACGTTGTCGCGCGGCTCGACGGCGCACCAACCGACCGCTTCGTCGCCGGCATACGCGAGCACCCCGGGCGGCGGGCCCTTCTTGACGCGCGCGCGCATCCTCCGTTTCGTGCCATCCCCCTTCTGCGCGAGCCAGGCCGATTGACTCATCTGCCACCAGGTGCACCAGCACCCCGCGCACCCCCCGTTCTTGCCGAACAGCGTTTCGAAATCGTCCCAGCGGTCGGGGCTCAGCGGATGGATCGCGAGCTTTGGAACTTTCGCGGGCGGCATGCGGCGAGGTTAACGGCGAGGCTTGGCGGTGGCAAGGGGGACGATCGCCGGCGGGGGTCACCAGACCCTGAATGTCACTCCGATCGAAAACGTGATCGTGATCGGCCTTCCGTTGCGGCGCGCGGGCGCATACCGTCGGCGGACCACCGCGTTCATGCCGGCCCTCGCGAACTCGCCGAGGGATGCATTCAGGACGCGGCAGTCCCGAACACGACCGCAGGTGTCAACCACGCAAGCGAACCTCGCCTCGCCCTCCTTGCGTTCGGCGTTTGGCCCAGGCGGAAAATCGGGTTCCACCTTCTCGAGCAATCGGGGAAGCTCGACGTCGTCGGCAAGGTCTTCAAGGTGGGCCAAGTCGTAGGCGGCGGGCACGCAGTCGGACGAGGGAATCTCAGCTTCCAGTTCGTTTCTCGGACGGAACAAGACCGACTTGTTGAACCAGACGACGACAGGTTTCTTGTCGCGGGTAGCGGGGGGAAAACTCATGTTCTCTAGGCGCTCGACGGCTGCAGCAGCGAGCCGGGGATCCGGCGCATCGAGAGCCGTTGCGCTGCGAACTGACCGGACTTGTCGAGAAGAAGCCGAAGCGTCAGCGTCGAATGGGCGAGGCCCTCGGGGACGCCGTCGGGAGTTTCAAGCACGGAAAGCCCCGCCGCCTGCGGCGGCGTGATACCGGGCCCGACCTCGACGGCCTTCTCCTCGAGCCGAGCTGCTACTGCCGCGGGTCCCGCCAAAACCACGACGACGAAAGCGCAGCACACCAATGCCGAGGGTCGCCTCATCGTCCCGTCACTCGAACCTCCCGGCCGATCCTACAGCGCGGTGGGGCGTCAGGACGCGCCCCCGTTCCCGCCCCGTCGCGCCGCGAGCACGCCGGCAGTGAACAGGCCGCCGACCGCTCCCGCCACGAGAAGTCCGAGCAGCCGAACCCCGTTCCCGACGGTGTCCATGCGCGCTAGCGCGGCGAGCGGCGTCATGAGATCGAACGGCATCGGCGGGGTCGCGTGCGTCGCCTTCAACGCGGTCAGGGTCACAGAGAGCAGCGCTCCGCCGAGGAAGATGGCAAGCCCGGCGGCGATTCCTCGGGTGGTGAGCAACCTCGTGGTGATCGGAACGCCCTCGTGCCGCTCGTCGACCTGGAGGTCAGGCTCCTGGCCCCCAAACGGGGCGAAGCGCCGCAAGAAAAATAAGCCGGGTATCCCCGCTGCGATAGTGATCCAGAAATAGGTCACCCACCCGACGGCGTCGACCGCAAGCCCGGCGATCGGACCGGCCAGGATGCGCGGCAACGCGAACAGGCTCGACATCAGCGAGTACTGCGTTGCGGAAAAACGCTTCTGCGTCAATCGGAGGAGAAGCACGGAGAACGCACCCGTTCCCATCCCCGACGTCAGCGTCTCGAAGCCGGTCGCCGCCAGCATAAGCGGTCGGTTGACCGGGCTCAAAGCGACGACGACGTAGCCGATGTTCGACAGTGCTTGCACGATCCCGAAGACCCAGAGCGAGCGGCCGACGCCCAAGCCCGTCGTGACGATTCCGCCGATCAAGGCCCCGATCACCGTGCTCACCCAGGTCACCAACCCTAATATCACGCCCCGGTCGATCTGGTTGTAACCCATGTCGTGAAGGAACGGCCTGAGCAGCGCATTCGCCATCACGTCGGAGAGCTTGTAGAGAACGACGAACGCCAAGATCTCCAACGCGAGAGGGCGGGAGAGAAACCCGACGAAAGGTTGCCACACCGCGTCGCGCAGCGACTGGGGCGGCTCTTCCGTCTCCTCCGGCTTGGGGGCGAATGCGGTGGCGACCATGAGGCCGAGATAAGCAAAGGCGATCAGCACGAGGACGGTGCGCCACGACCACCACGCCGCGAGCGTGATCGCGAACGCCCCCGCGAGGCGCATGGCCATGAGATAGGCGGCGGTGCGAAAGCCGACAGCGACGCCCTGCTCGTCCGGCCGCAGAACGTCGACCGCGTAGGCGTCGACGGCGATGTCCTGGGTCGCCGCGGCGAACGCGATCGCGAGCGCCAGCCCCGCGATCACCCACGGTGAGTCCGGGTGTCCGGCGACTCCCGCCAGCCCCAGTGTGATGACGAACAGGGCAACTTGGGCGATCGCAGCCCAGCCCCGCCGTCGACCGAGGAACGGGGGCACGTAGCGATCGAGAAGCGGCGCCCAGAGCACCTTGAACGACCAGGGGGCCTGAGCGAGGGTGATCAGTCCGACCACCTTGATGTCCACGCCGATCGACCTCATCCAATCCGGGATCGCGACGTAGACAAGCCCCAACGGAAGGCCCGACGAGAACGACATGAGCGCCACGGAGGCGGTCCGCCAGGACCGCATGGCGAGAGCGATCGCCCGGAGGCCCCTGACTTTTTGAGGGGTGCCGCTCAATCCGCCGCCATGATCTCGACGGAGTTTCCGGCCGGGTCCTTCACGTAGATCGAGCGCGTTCCATCGCGGTGCGTCGTGAGGGCGCCGAATTTTTCGGCCTCCTTGCTTCCGAAGGCGATGTGCGGCGGGTGCTGTTCGGGGATCACGAGCGCCAGCTGGAGATTGTCGAAATCGAGCAAGGCCCACGACGCGTCCTGATAGGCGACCGTACAGCGGAACGTCGACGTGTACCACGCCACCGCCGAGGCGATGTCGGCCACTGCGATCGCGACGTGCCTGATGCGATCCAACGCGTCGGGTGTGCCGTGAGTATTCATGGGGCGCTCCTCGTGGCGGGTGCTCCCATCGTAGGTTCGGGGAGGCTGCCGTTCAAGCCGTTCGAGCTATTCTTAGGGCTCGCGCCCTTTCCCTGGGAGGACCCCTGCCGTGATCGTCGCAACCTTGCTTCTCGCCGCGGCCCACTCGGCGGCGCCGGCACCCAACGAGGCGGTGCCGCTGTTCAACGACTTGGGCTCGTACCACCGCACGATTTCGACGAAGAATTCCACCGCACAGAAGTACTTCGACCAGGGGCTCCGCCTCGTCTACGGCTTCAACCACGACGAGGCCGAGAGGGCGTTTCGAGAAGCCGCGCGCCTCGACCCAACGTGCTCGATCTGCTGGTGGGGCGTCGGGCTGACGCTGGGTCCGAACATCAATCTTCCGATCGACCCCGACCGGAACGCGAAGGCGGTCGAAGCGATTGCTTCGGCGAAAGCGATCGCGCCCGCCGCGCCGGGTGTCGAGGCCGCGTTGATCGATGCATTGGCGTTGCGCTACTCCGCCGATCCCGCCGCGGACCGTGCGAAGCTCGACGAGGCCTACGCGGGTGCCATGCGCGCCGTCCACGAGCGCTTCCCCAAAGACGACGACGTCGCGACGCTCTACGCCGAGTCGATGATGGACCTGCGCCCGTGGAAGTTTTGGGACCCCGACGGGACGCCCGCGCCCGGGACCCTCGAGATCGTGGCAACGCTCGAGGCCGTGCTCAAGCGCAACCCAACGCATCCCGGGGCGAATCACTACTACATCCACGCGACCGAAGCGTCGGGGAACCCCGGGAGGGCCGCGGCCTCCGCGAAGCGGCTGGAGACGCTCGTCCCGGGGGCGGGGCACCTCGTTCACATGCCGGCACACGTCTACATGCGCACGGGAAACTATGCGGGGGCGTCTCAGGCCAATGCGAAAGCCGCGGTGGTCGACGAGAAGTACATCAAGGCGCACAACGTCGAGGGTATCTACCCGATCATGTACTACACGCATAACCTGCAGTTCCTGGCATCCTCCGCCGCGATGGAGGGGCGGTCGGCCGCCTCGCGCGACGCCGCGCAGCGAACGACCGACCTTGCCGTCCCGGCCGCCAAGGAGATGCCGATGGCCGAGTTCGCCGTCCCGTTCGCGATGTACTACGCGCTGCGCTTCGAGAAGTGGGACGACGTGCTGGCGATGCCTCGGCCGGACGACGCCCTTCCCACCGCGGTCGCGCTCTGGCATTTCGGCCGCGGCGTCGCTCTCGCGGCACAGGAGAAAATCGACGCTGCCGTTTCGGAAAAGACGGCGTTCGACGAGGCCAAAGCGAAGGTACCACCCGAAGCCATGATGAACTTGAACACCAGCAAGGACTTGTTGGCGGTCGCCGCGTTGAGCTTGGACGCCAGGCTCGCCGAGGCGAAGGGGGACAGCACTGCCGCCATCGCGTCGTGGAGCCGCGCGGTCGCCGCGGACGACAAGCTGGCGTACGACGAGCCTCCGGCTTGGTACTACCCGGTGCGCGAGTCCCTGGGCGGCGCGTGCCTTCGCGCCGGGAAGCCCGCCGAGGCGGAGGCGGCCTTCCGCGAGGACCTGCGGCGCAATCCCGAGAACGGCCGATCGCTCTTCGGCCTTGCGGAGGCGTTGAAATCGCAGGAAAAGGATGCCAAGGCGCGCAAGGTCTCTTCGAGGCTCAAGAAGGCCTGGGCGCGAGCCGACATTGCGCTAACCGTCTCCGGATTGTGAGAAGATCGCCCTACGGGGGACCGGCATGGACACGTATTACTGCCCTCACGATCTCGCGAAGTTCGGCGACATGGGAAAGAACCGCCCCGAGCTCTGGGCGAAGTTCATCGACTACTACGGGTCCGTTTTCGCCGATGGCGCCCTGACCGAGCGCGAGAAGGCCCTCATCGCACTCGCCGTCGCGCACACGGTGCAGTGCCCGTACTGCATCGACGCCTACACCAACGCCTGCCTCGAGAAGGGGTCCGACCTCGACCAGATGACCGAGGCGGTCCATGTCGCCACCGCCATCCGTGGCGGATCGTCCTTGGTCCACGGCGTACAGATGCGGAACATCGCGCAGAAAGTCGGGATGTAGCCCGTGCCGTCCCTCCAGGCGATTCGCCATCCCCTCGCCGCTACGGACGAGCAGCGAGAAACGCTTGCGCGTACCGGCGCCCCGCAGTTCGACGATGTGCTGAGAACGAACGGATTGCCGTTCTTGGCGACGTCGGACATCGAGGTGCTGCAGGTCAACGTCGGGAAGCTGTGCAACCAAACCTGCGCGCACTGCCACGTCGACGCCGGCCCCGACCGGCGGGAGGCGATGACGCGAGAGACGGCCCGGCAGGTGATCGAGCTGCTGCGCCGCCACCCGATCCGGACGCTCGACATCACCGGGGGCGCCCCCGAGCTGAACCCGCAATTCCGGTTCTTGGTCGACGAGGCGGCGAAGCTCGGCCGCCGCATCATCGACCGCTGCAACCTCACGGTGCTCATGCTCCCGGCGCAGGACGACCTTCTCCTGTACCTCGCCGAGCGCAAGGTCGAGGTCACCGCCTCCCTTCCTTCGTTCCGGCAGGCCGGTACCGACGCCCAACGCGGCGACGGCGTCTTTGCGAAGAGCATCGAGGCGCTCAAGAAGCTCAACAGCGTGGGTTACGGGAAAGGGGCGGGACTCGTTCTGGACCTCGTGCACAACCCCGTCGGCGCCTTCCTCCCGGGGAGTCAGGCGTCGCTCGAACGCGACTACCGCCGCGAGCTCGCCTCTCGGTACGGAATCGTCTTCGATCACCTCCATGCGATCACCAACATGCCGATCAGCCGGTTTCTGGAGTTTCTCGAAAGAAGCGGCAACACCGAGCGCTACATGGATCTGCTCGTACGCTCGTTCAACCCGGCGGCCGCGGGCGGAGTGATGTGCCGCACGCATCTGTCGGTCGGGTGGGACGGCACTCTCTACGACTGCGATTTCAACCAGATGCTCGCCCTGCCGGTCGACCACGGGGCGCCGCGCACTCTGGAGAGCCTCTTGGCGTCGAACGAGCTTTCGCGCCGCGTACGCACCGGCCTCCACTGCTTCGGCTGCACCGCGGGCGCCGGCTCGAGCTGCGGCGGCGCGCTCGAGTAGGCCAACAGGGGGTAGTCCCTTTTTCTGATCAACGCTCCCCGGATACCGCTTTGATCAGAAAAAGGGACTACCCCCTGTTGGCCTACACGGGATGCTTGCGATAAGATCCGGCGCTTCCTTTGCCGTTAGCGGAGAAGGATGGCGCCGGGGATTCGTTGCGGAGTTCACGCAGCACGCGCCGCACGCCACCCTGGCGGGGCGCAGGGGCTGCCCGGAAGATGCTGGTTGGGACGGGAGAGGACATGACAACGAGTCGCTCGTGGCTGGCATTTGCGATCGTCGCGACGATCGTCATGGGGCCGGGCTGCCAATCCTTCCAGGAGAAGGTCTTTCTCAAGAAGGGAAACGAGCTCTACACGGCCCAAAAGTACGAAGAGGCGATCCAGCAGTACGACGAGCTGCTCAAGCTCAATCCGAAGAGCTGGGACGGTAACTATCTGAGGTCCGTCTCGTACCTGGCCCTCTACCACCCAGGCTCCGAGCATCCGAAGGACAAGGATTACGCGGACAAGGGGCTGGTTGCATTCGAAAAAACCCTCGAGCTCACCGCCCCCGATCCCGAAGTTCGCGAGAAGACCGAGAAGTTCTACCTGAGCTTTCTCGACTCGGCCGGCGAGAAGGACAAGGCGATCGCCTACCTCGAGAAGCAGCTCGCCACGCGCCCCAACGATCTTGCGTTGATCAATCAGATCGCGACCCTCTACCAGAAGAAGGGCGACTTCACGAAGGCGCTCGAATACTTCGAGAAGCGTGCCAACATGGACCCGACCAACAAGGAAACCTGGTACACGCTCGGGGTCAACTGTTGGGCGCGCTCCTATCACGGCGGTGTGGCCGTTTCGCAAGAGGAGCGCGAGCAGGTCGTCGAGAGAGGGATCAAGGCCCTGGAAAAAGCACTGGAGATCGATCCGAACTATTTCGATGCCCTCTCCTACATCAATCTGATCTATCGCGAGAAGGCGAAGGCTTTGGCTACGGTCCTCAAGAACGAAGAGGCTGGGCTCGCTTACGCCAAGGCTGACGAGTACCAGAAAAGAGCGATCGATCTCAAGAAGGCTCAGGCGGCCAAGGCAAAGTCGGGCTAGACGCCGGCGGGGCAATCGAGGGACACGCGATGTTCGATTCGATGCTCGAGAGCACGAACGCGAAGTCGGAAGACCACAACAAGTGGTCGATGCCGATCGCGATCGGTGCGCACATCCTGGTTCTCGCGGTCGTCCTCGGCGGCTCCTACCTGGTCGTGCAGGCCGTGCAAGACCCCGACATCATGATCTCGTTCATCGGGGCGGCGCCTCCGCCTCCACCTCCCCCCCCTCCGCCTCCCGCGGGTTCGTCGAAACCGAAGCCCAAGGAGGTCGTCAAACCCGTCCCGACCGAGGTCATTCAGCCTCAGGTGACTCCCGAGGTCGTCCCGGAGGCTCCGTCCGCGCCCGAGGACGAAGGGGTCGAGGGGGGTGTCGAGGGCGGCGTGCCCGGAGGTGTTCCGGGCGGTGTCCTCGGTGGCGTGGTCGGGGGTGTCGTCGGTGGCGTGGCCGACTCGGATGAGCCGATCCTCCCGACCGGCGACGTCGTGCTTCCCGTCATCATCAAGAAAGTCGAGCCGAACTACCCCGACATCGCGCGCCGCGCGCGGATCGAAGGTAAGGTCATCCTCCAGGCGGTCATCGACAAGGAGGGCAACGTCAACGAAGTGACCGTGCTCAGCTCGTCGAATCCCATGTTCAACGATTCGGCCATCGAGGCCGTCAAGCAGCGCAAGTACAAGCCGGCGCTCCAGAACGGGCGTCCGGTGGCGATCTACTTCACGATCCGCGTCGACTTCCGGTTGCGCTAGGCGTCACGCACACGAACACGATCCAAGGAGCTAAGACATGGATATTATCAAGATGTTCATCGACTCGAGTTGGATCGGGAAGGCCGTCATCGTCATCCTGACGGGGCTCTCGGTCTACTCGATCGCCGTCATGATCGACAAGTTCCGCAGCTACAAGGCGGCGCGGGACGAATCCTTGCAGTTTCTTCCGATGTTCGTGAAGAACCTCAAGGACAGCAACTTCCAGGGCGCCCTCGACGCGGCCCGGAAATACAAGAAGTCGCACATCGCGAAGGTCGTCTCGGCGGGCCTGATCGAGTACGACAACGACAAGGTCGAGCTCAAGGACAGCCACGACCTCGTCGCGGCGGTGGGCCGCGCGCTCGACCGCGCGGTTTCCCTGACGTCGGCCGAGATGAAGAAGGGAACGGGGGGATTGGCGACCATCGGATCCTCGGCGCCGTTCATCGGCCTGTTCGGCACGGTCGTCGGGATCGTCAACGCGTTTACGGGCATCGCGCAGTCGGGCTCGGGTGGATTGGCCTCGGTGTCGGCCGGTATCTCCGAGGCGCTCATCACGACGGCGTTCGGCATCTTGGTCGCCGTACCCGCGGTCATGGCGTTCAACTACTTCACGACGCGGCTCGAGCGGTTCCAGATCGAGATGTCGAATTCGTCGGCCGAGCTTCTCGACTTCTTCCTGAAGAAGCACGAGGCGGCGAGTGCAAAGCGTTAAGGTCGCGGAAGTCAATTCCGCGATCAACGTCACGCCGCTCGTCGATGTGATGCTGGTGCTCTTGATCATCTTCATGGTGATCACTCCGATGCTCCAAAAGGGGCCTCCGGTGATCATGCCGAAGGCCTCCGACCCGCCGCAGAAGCCGGAAGAGAAGACCCAGATCTTGATCACGGTGAACGACAAGAAGGTCGTGTACGTCGAGAAAGACCCGATGCCGGGGGACGATCAGTTCGCCAGCCGGATCGCCGAGGAGTACCTGCGGAACAAAAACGCCTCGGTCGTCATGAAGGGCGATGCGCGGCTCACCTATGGCGACGTCAAGAAGGTGCTGCTCAAAGTGAAAGAGGTCGGCTTCGAGCAGGTCGGTCTCGTCACCCAGCGGTATGAAAGCTAGAGAGGGGAGACCTCGACCATGTCCATGCAAGTCGGCGCCGGCGGTGGTCTCCAGTCGGAAATCAACGTCACGCCTCTCATCGACGTCCTCCTCGTTCTCCTGATCATCTTCATGGTGGTCGTGCCGCTCTCGCAGCGCGGCTACGACATCGAGATCCCGAAAGAGTCGCAGGACATCGTCCAGCCCGACCCCGATCATCCTCCTGTCATCTTGGCGATCAACGCGGAGTCGTGCCCGATCGTGGCCGGCCTCAGCGCCCCTGGGCTCCCGCCGGGCTGCAAGGTGTTCCTCAACAAAGACGAAGTCGAGATCGTGCAGCTTTCCACCAAGATCGGCGAGATCTTCAAGAACCGGAAGTCCTCGGACAAGATCCTCTTCCTCGCCGCCGAGGAAAAGCTGAACTACGAAGGAGTCATCCGAATCCTCGATTTGGCCCGGAAAGGCGACGACACCGTGAAGATCGGCATCGTCAGCGACGAGCGCCTCGCGCATCCGACTGCGGCGGCCGCCGGCCTCTAGCGCCGTGGCGCGGGCGGCGGGGAGGCGCCTCTTCTCATGTCCGCTATCTCTTCCTCAAGTACTCGATGGCGAGAGGCAGCATCGAGACGCCGACGATCCCCAAGATCACGAGCGAGAAGTTGTTCTTGACGATCGGGATGTTGCCGAACGCGTAGCCGGCGAGCACGCACCCTCCAACCCAGGCCACCGCTCCGACGACGTTGTAGGCGAGGAAGCGCGGATACGACATGGTGCCGATCCCTGCGACGAACGGCGCGAACGTCCGGATGATCGGCACGAAGCGCGCGAGGAAGATTGTCTTCCCGCCGTGCCGTTCGTAGAACGCATGCGTGCGCATCAGGTGCTCGCGCTTCAGGAAACGGAACTTTCCGGTGAACGCCCGCGGTCCGATCGCCTTCCCGATCGAGTAGTTCACGGTGTCGCCGAGGATGGCCGCGGCTGCCAAGAGCACGAAGAGAGCGGTCGGGTCCAACGCTCCGGTCGCCGCCAGCGCCCCGCATGCGAACAAAAGCGAATCCCCGGGGAGGAAGGGGGTCACGACGAGGCCCGTTTCGAGGAAGATGATCGCGAAAAGGAAACCGTACGTCGAAACGCCGTGCGCCTGCACGAAATCCCCGAGATGGCGGTCGAGGTGCAAGAAGACGTCGACGATCATTTGGAGCACGGCGAGATCCCCCAGAGGCGCGGGAAGGCGGGAGTCTAGCAGGGCTCGATTGACAGCCCACGGAGGGGTTGCTAGAACGTCCCGCGGCCGGGTCCGCCCGCCGGGTCAACGGGGGTAGTGAAGCGTGTCTCCTGGATTCGCGGTCGGTGCCCTCAAGCACCTGCTCGTGGGCAAGCCGATTCC
>CAZUGP010000043.1:0-9087 GCA_964619965.1 uncultured Acidobacteriota bacterium | reverse complement strand
AAGACGCCGCGTTTCCGTTCTGGTCTCCGGACTCCCGGCACATCGCCTTTTTCGCCGACGGGAAATTGAAAAGGATCCCCCGCCAGGGGGGCGCCGTTCAAAAGGTGTCTGATGCCGTCAACGGACGCGGCGGCGCTTGGTCCGCGTCCGGAACGATCGTCTTTTCCCCCAACCCGTACAGCACCCTCTTCAAGGTCAGCGCGAACGGTGGCGTCGCCGAGCCCGCGACGACGTTCGACGCCACGCGCGGCGAGAACTCGCATCGGTTCCCCTGTTTCCTCCCCGACGGGCGGCACTTCCTGTACGCGACCCTCCCCGAAGCACAGCCCGATCTTTACCAGGTCTCCGTAGCGTCGCTGGATAAGCCGGACGGAATCCGGCTTTTGTTGAGCCGCGCGGCGCCCCGTTACGCCGAGCCGGGGTACCTGATCTTCGCTCGCGACCAGGCCGTCGTCGCGCAGCGGATCGACCTCGAGACGCTGAAGATGGCCGGCGACGTCGTCCCCGTCGAGGACCGTCCCTCGATCCAAGGGAGCGTCACCGGAGCACCGAGTGTCGACTGCGCGCGGGATGGCACCATCGTCTACGACGAATCCGACCGCCGTCCGACCGATCTGGTTTCCGTCGGAAAAGACGGCCGCCCGATCAAGACGGTCCTCCGCCATGCCGGCTCCGTGGGACTGCCGGTCATCTCCCACCGCGGCGACCGGTTGGCCATCATCGACTACAGCGACGAGGGCAACAGGCTCTGGATGGTGGATCTAGCCGCCGGAACGGAAGGGCGCCTTTCTCGCTCGGACCAGAGAATCAGCGGCATCGCGTGGACGCCGGACGACGCGAGAGTCGTTTCGAACATCGGGAGTGTGGGCACCCTGAAGCTCGCGTCGATCGACGCAAGGAGCGGAGCGCAGCGCGACCTGCACGCCATGGACAACTGGGAGGTGCCGACGTCGATCGCCCCCGACGGGACGATTCTCCTGGACAAGCTGGTCTCGGGACGCTTGTACGACATCGACTACTTCCCGCGCGGGGAAGGGAAAGAATCGCGCGCCTACCTGGCGACTCCCGCAAACGAGAGAACCGCGGCGATCTCGCCCGACGGGCGCGTTGTCGCCTACGTGAGCGATGTGTCGGGACGCCAGGAGCTCTACCTCGACACCTTTCCCGAGCACAGCGAAGCTCGGCGGGTCTCGATGGACGGAGCGGTCGGGGCGCACTGGCGCTCCGATGGCCGCGAGCTCTTCTTCGACTCCGGGCGAGCGATGTACGCGTGCGAGGTGAAGACTCAGCCGTCCATCGACGTCGGGAAACCGCGCGTGTTGTTCGAGCTCCCGAAGGAATTTCGGGGTGTCGGATCCCGGCCGGATGGGGGCGGGTTCATCTTCCTCCTGCCGGTCGGCGACAATCCGTCGGCCCTGACCGTGGTGCAGAACTGGGCCGTGCAGCTGGAGAAACGCGGAGACTAGCGCACCTTGAACGTCGCCTGGCCCGCGCTGAGCGTCGAGCCGTCCTTCGCCTGAGCCACGACCGTCCAGACGAAGGAGTTCCCGTGCGGAATGCGTGCCCGCTCGTCCGGGGTCAGCTCGATCGACGGGCTGGTGACCATGCGCTCCAAGACCGGCGTGCGCGTCCCTTTGACGTAGACGCGCACGACGTATTGGAGACGCCCCGTGACCGACTCCCAAGCGAACCGGCTCGGCGGGTCTGAAAGGGTCGCCCCCTTCGGCTCGAATACCTCGAGGGGAGAGCTGGTTGCAGGGATGTAGGACATGCGGGCGGAGGTGATCGGCGGTGGGCTCACGACCCACCAGACGATGGCCCCCACGATCGCGGCGATGATGATCACCGCGGCGCCGATATGGAGCGGACGCCCCCAACGCGTAACACCCTCTAGCGCTTTGATCTCCTCTTCGAGGTGATCGAGTGCGTCTTGGTGATGGGGTTCTGGGACTGGAGTGGCGTGACTCATGGCATCCTCCTTCGATCGCAAGCCCGCCCAGTCAATGTCCCACCAGAAGCCGTCAAGCACGCTTCGAGATCCGGACCATTTCGATCCGCCAATAGGGGACACTCCCCTATTGGCGGACCCAGTGATCGGTCCAGCGGGGGGTCGTTGAGATGATCCCGTCGCGCGTGACGCGCAGCCGCAGCCTCTCGCCGGGAACGTCAAACGACAGACCCGAGGCGTCGGAGACCACGGTCGTGCAGACCGGCGCCGTCGAAGGTGTGTCGTAGGCGACCCCGGGCGCGCGCAGGTTGCCCTCGACGCCGTAGCTCACACTCTCGCAGTACTTCCCTCCGGAGAGCGTGTACGTCGCGATCAGCGCGATCGAGGTCGGAGTCTCACTGGAGCCGTTCCATTTCATGATGATGGTGCGGTGCGTCTTCGTGAACGTCATGAAGCCTAGGACCTCGGGGCCGGTCACGGTCTTGCCGTCCGGCGCAACGCGTTTGGAGAGCGTGTAGGAGCCGACGAGCCCTTTCTCACTCCCCGCGAAAGCGGTCGGTGTGGAAGCGACGCTGAGCCCCACGTAAGCAGCTAGGACGGTCGCCTGTAGGAGTCGTTCTTTCATTGTCATCGCCCTCACGCGAAAGTCTAAGCGGGAACGGGGGCTTCCCGCCCTACAATCGGGGCTTTCGAGGAGGCCCGAATGAACCTGGAGCCCGGACGCAGTCTCGCGCAGTACCGCCTCGCCGAGAGGATCGGCCAAGGCGGAATGGGCGAGGTCTGGCGAGCGTCGGACACGACGCTGGGGCGCGAGGTCGCGATCAAGGTCCTCCCCCAGGAGTTCTCCGCCGACGCCGAGAGGCTCGCCCGGTTCGAGCGCGAGGCCAAGGTGCTCGCGTCGCTCAACCACACGGGGATCGCGGGGATCTACGGGCTGCACGAGCATGAGGGCACGCGCTTCCTCGCGATGGAGCTGGTCCCCGGCGAGGATCTGGCCGATCGGCTGAAAAAGGGGAGTGTCCCCTTTTCCGAGGCGGCGGATATTGCGCGGCAAGTCGCCGAGGCGCTGGAGGTGGCGCACGAGCAAGGGATCGTCCACCGCGACCTCAAGCCCGCGAACATCAGGATCACACCCGACGGTAAGGTGAAGGTCCTCGACTTCGGTCTCGCGAAGGCCTTGGAGACCGCCGCGACGTCGAGCCCGGGGCGCGACGCCGCGATGTCGCCGACGATCACCTCGCTCGGCACGATGGTCGGCGTGGTCTTGGGCACGGCGGCTTACATGAGCCCGGAGCAGGCGCGGGGCAAGAGCGTCGACAAGCGCGCCGATATCTGGGCGTTCGGCTGCGTGCTCTACGAGATGCTGACGGGCCGGCGTGCGTTCGACGGTGAGACCGTATCGGACACGCTCGCGTCCGTGCTGGCGAGGGACGCGGACTGGAGCGCGCTCCCGGCGACGGTCCCGGCCAAGGTGCGCGATCTCTTGCAGCGCTGCCTCGAGAAGGACCCGAAGCGTCGCATGCGTGACATCGGCGACGCGCGGATCGAGCTGGAGGAGGTGCTCGCCGCCCGCACCGCGTCGGGACGCGTGCGTGTCGCGACGGCGGCCGAGGCCGGCGTGTCGGGAAAGCCGACAGCGCGCTGGGTGCTGGGCGCGTTGCTCGTCGGCGGAGTGCTCGCAGGGCTATTTATCGGAAGCGTTCTCGCTCGGCGAGCGCCGGCGGCCACCGGCACGGGCGTCGTGCGACTCGATCTCGATTTTCCCGCGGACGTGCGTTTCATCACGACCGCCATCAGCCCAGACGGATCGGCCATCGGCGCGTTTGGCTTTCCCCGCGTGGCGCCGGGCGAGCCCGATCCTCCCGGGCGGATCTACCTCCGCCGCCTCGACTCCGGAACGATGGCCGTCGTGCCCGGAACTGAAGGTGCTCAGGGAGTCGGATTCTCGTCGGATGGGAGAACCGTCCTGACAACGCTGCCGGCCACGCTGGGCTCATCGCAGCGCAATTTCCTGCGCATTCCGGTCGACGGGCGCACGCCTCCGTTCACGCTTTCTCCCTGGAATCCGCGCTGGACAACCTTCGGCGCGTTGAATGGCGGCGGCATCGTCGCCCTGGAAGATGGAACCGGTCTCGTACGGATTCCAGGCAATGGACGCGAACCCGCGGCAGCGGTCAAGGTCGATCTCGCCGGCGAGAAGGGCACCATCACTTTCGCGCCAGCCGCTCTCCCGGGGGACAACGCGATCCTGTTGTCCGCGATCGCCTACGGCGCCAAGGGCTGGTACTTCCGTATCGGTGTGCTGGAACTGAAAACCGCGCGTGTGCAATTCCTGTTCGACGATGGGGGAAATCCGATTTATTCGCCGACCGGGCACATCGTCTTCACGCGCGGCGACACGCTGCTTGCGGTGGGGTTCGATCCGGCGACGTTGAAGCTGACCGGCTCGCCGGTCCCACTTGCCAACGGTCTGCAGACCCAATTCGGCTTCCAGCCCGCGGCATTCGACTTGTCGAGAGATGGCGTGCTTGTCTACACCCCGGGAGGCAGAACCGCCGAGGGGCGTCGCGTTGGTCTCGTGGACGCGGCTGGAACCGTGACGCCGGTCTCCGACGAGCGCCACGCGTACCAACGCGCACGCGCCAATTCAGCCGATGGGCGACGCTTCGTCACCACGATCACCAACGGCCAGGGGATCGATGAGCTTTGGGTCGGCGAGTTCGACCGTCCAGGCCTACGCCGGGTCCTGGCCATTCCGGACGCGGATCTTTTCACGCCGATCCTCTCGAGGGATGGTCGAACGGTCTTCTTTGGACGACGCGGACACAACGCCGAAGACGGGATCTACAAGAAGGGCCTCGATGACGCCTCCCCCGTGCGGCGCATCGCGAGCCTTCCGACCGACGACATCCAAACCTCCCTCTGGAGCGTCGTTCCTGACGGATCCGGAATCGTCGTCGGCCGCGTCGGAGCCGACCAGAAGAGCGACCTCTACTTCATTGCGATTCCGGCGACGGGGGACACCCTCTCGGAGCTAAGCCCGATCGTCGCTGGTCCAGGCGACGAATTCAACGCGCGCGTCTCCCCCGATGGTCGCTGGATCGCGTACAGCTCGGACGACTCGGGGCGCCCCGAGGTCTACATCGCGGCGTTCCGGTCCGGCGCCCCCGTCGGCGACACGCTTCGCGTGACGAAATCGAGCGGGGCCAGCCCGAATTGGAGCGCGGACGGTCGCACCATCCGCTACGTGGATGCGAGCGGAAGGGTCGTATCGCTCCCTGTGACGACGACACCGGCTCTGTCGGTCGGCTCGCCAGCGCTGCTCTACGACCGGAAGAAGCTGAACGTCTTCGTGTACGACGTCCTGCCGGACGGCCGGCAGTTCGTCATTATGCGCGGCGAGGAAGAATCGGATGAGATTCGCCGGCTAGCGGTCGTGCTGAATTTCAACCAAGAGCTCGTCGAGAAAATGAAGGCCGCGAAGTGAGCCTGGCTCCGGGCACTCGCCTCGGCCACTACGAAGTCGTCGCCCCGCTGGGCGTGGGCGGCATGGGCGAGGTCTGGCGAGCGCGCGATACGACGCTCGACCGTGAGGTCGCCATCAAGGTCCTCCCCGCGGCGTTCGCGTCGGACCCGGAGCGCCTCGCGCGGTTCGAGCGCGAGGCCAAGGTGCTCGCCTCGCTCAACCACCCGAACATCGCCGCGATCTACGGGTTTCACGAGCACGAGGGTCTTCGTTTCTTGGCCATGGAGCTGGTTCCCGGACAGGATCTGGCCGAGCGAATGAAAAAGGGAAGTGTCCCCTTTTCTGAAGCCCTCGACATCGCGCGGCAGATCGCGGCGGCGCTCGAAGCCGCGCATGGGATCGGGGTCGTTCACCGCGACCTGAAGCCGGCCAACGTTCAACGCGCGCCTGACGGGACGGTCAAGGTGCTCGACTTCGGTCTCGCCAAGGCGCTCGAGAGCCCGGGCGGCGACCTCCGGCAGTCGATGACGGTTACCTCGGCCGGCAGCACCGTGGGAATGATCGTCGGCACCGCCGCCTACATGAGCCCCGAGCAAGCGCGCGCGCAGCCGGTCGACCGCCGCACCGACCTGTGGGCGTTCGGCTGCCTGCTCTACGAGATGCTCTCCGGGAAGAAGGCGTTCGACGGGCCGACCATCACCGACGTGCTCGCCGCCGTGGTCACGCGCGATCCCGATTGGGACGCGCTCCCGCCCGACACACCGACCCCGGTGAGGCGCCTGTTGCGGCGCTGCCTGGAGAAGGACCTCAAGAAGCGCCTGCGCGACGCCGGCGACGCGAGCCTGCTTCTTGAGGACAACCCTGAGGATGCGCGCGCGGAGGCGTTCGTGTCGGCGACGCCGGCGACAATCGTCCCCGCATGGAAGCGCGCGCTCCCCTGGGCGATCGTGCTCGTCCTCGCGGCGGCGCTGGTGGCGGCGCTCACGATGAAGGGCGGGACGAAGCCGACTTCGGCTTCGCCGATGCTCCTCTCCGCCAAGCTGCCGGCCGGCTCGAAGTTGGATGTCGAGATGAACGCCGGGGAGTATTCGATCCTTGCGATCGCTCGCGATGGATCCCGGATGGCCTTCGTCGCGGGCTCCCGCGGGGCGCGCCAGCTCTACATCCGTGACCTGGACAAGCTCGAGGCCACGCCGCTGCAGGGCACGCAAGGTGCGTCCGCGCCGTTCTTCTCCCCTGATGGCCGCTGGGTCGCGTTCTTCGCGCCCGGCAAGCTCCTCAAGATCTCGACGGACGGCGGACAGCCGATCGAGCTCTGCGATTCCGGGCTGAATCGGGGCGGCGTCTGGTGTGACGACGATTCCATCGTCTTCTCCCCGGCCACGTCTTCGGGATTGATGCGCGTGTCGAGCGGCGGCGGCAAACCGGTCCCGCTTACGGCGCTCGACCCCGGTAAAGAGGAACGCACGCATCGGTGGCCCACGCTCCTTCCGGGAGGCGAGGTCGCATTCACGGTAGGCACCGCCGACAAGCCGGGAGCCTATGAAGATTCGCGGATCGACTCGGTAAACGTCGTTACCGGGAAGCGCCGCACGTTGGTCGTCGGCGCGAGCATGGTCCGTTACGCCGCCACCGGCCATCTCATTCTCGGGCGCGACAACCAGCTCTTCGCGATGAAACTGTCCGACGCCGAGGGAGAGGCCGTGACCAACGCCACCCCCGTGCTCCACGGCGTCGATGGCGTCGAGTCCAGCGGTGTCATGTTCTTCGACATCGCCGACAACGGAACGCTGGTCTACGTCGAGCGCGACCCGCATGCGACGGAGTTGGAGTTGGTCCGAGTGGACCGCGACGGACGCGCCGAACCCCTCCCCTTTCCGCCTCGCGAGTACCACATGCCGACGTTGTCGCCGGACGGCAAGCGCGTCGCCGTCGGCGTTGGCCCCGGACGCGGCCGCGCGAGCGACATCTGGATCGGAGAGCTCGCGACCGGCGAGCTGACCCGCCTTACTTTCGACGGGGCCAGCATGTCGCCCGTCTGGACGCCGGACGGGACACGCGTGACTTTCAGTACTCCCCGGGCGGGCGTAACGGACTCCGTCGTCTGGAAGGCGGCGGACGGAAGCGATCGTGGCAGCGCGTTGGCCACATTCCCGAGCGAGAGCGGACGAGGTCCACTGTCCTTCACCCGCGACGGAAAGTACCTCATCCTCCTGCAGGACGGCGGGGCTTCGGGATCCTCGGACCTGCTGTACATCTCGGTCGACGACAAGCAGTCCCACACGATCGCCGCAACTCCCGCGATCGAGATGGGCGGTACGCTGTCCCGCGACGGGCGCTGGCTCGCCTACTCCTCCGATGCAACCGGCCAGGCCGAAGTCTACGTACAACCGTTCCCTGGTTCGGGCGGCAAGTGGCAGGTGTCCGAGGGAGGGAACGCCCCGAGGTGGTCGACCGACGGGAGGTCGATCTACTACGCGAACATCGAAGGAGCGATGATGCAGGTCCCCGTCGAAGCCGGCGCGACGTTCTCCCACGGCAAGGCACGGGTGCTGTTCGAGAGCCGGTATCCGATGAACTCGGACACCTTCACCAACTACGACGTCATGCCCGACGGCCGCTTCATCATGGTTCGCACCACCAGTGAAATGAGTGCTGCCGACCAGGTCGAGGTCGTCGTGAATTTCTTCGAGCTGCTGAAGCAGGCGTCGTCGAAATGAGCATCGCTCCCGGCACCCGTCTCGGTCCTTAGGAGATCGTCGCCCCCCTCGGAGCGGGCGCGATGGAGATGGTCGCCGGCGAAGAGCTCGCCCTACGCCTGAAACGTGGTCCGATGCCGGTGGTGGATGTTCTCGACGCCGCGCGGCAGATCGCGGACGCCCTCGAGGCGGCGCACGAGCAAGGGATCGTGCATCGCGATCTGAAGCCGGCCAACATCAAGCTCGCGCCGGATGGCAGGGTCGAAGTTCTCGACTTCGGTTTCGCCAAGGCGTTCGAGACGGCCGCACGGTGATGTCGATCCTCGTGACGCTGGAGGCCGAGCTCTCGGCGGGAGTCCCCGTCCCGCTGTTCAAGCTCCCGCCCGAGATCGACGTCGTGACGCCCTCCCCCGATGGGCAGAAGTTCTACGCGTGTGTCGCGAACCAGACGTTCAGCCGCGGCCTGATCCGGCTGGTCAGGAACTGGGCGACGCCGCTACGCTGAGACGAGCCCGAGCGCGGTCGCGTTCTCAGAAATGCGGCGATCGAATGCGAGGATCTTCAGGTCTGGGAAGGACTCCGAGAACGCCAATGCAGTGGCGAGATGAATGGCGTCAAGTGTCTTGATCGGTTCGATCGGGAACGCAGAACCGGCTCTCGCCAGGACGCTGTCGGTCAGCGCCATCGTTGTCCACTTCTTCCAGTGCCGCGCCAGCAGGCCACGGAGCTTCTGCGCCGACGCTTCCTTGATGAGCCGAAGTGCGACCGCTCGCCGAATGGCTCGCTCGGCCTCGACAATCGTCAGTTGCGACGTCACGACAAGGTCGGCCTCTTCCGTCGCGCGGATTACGTTCGCCGCACTAGGTTCGCTGAAGAGCCACGCAACGACCGCCGACGATTCGAGGTAAAGAGCCTTCATCGGCCTCGGTCACGACGGTCTTCGTCAAGAATCCGTGCGGCCGTTCCCTTCGGCA
>CAZUGP010000042.1:0-4545 GCA_964619965.1 uncultured Acidobacteriota bacterium | reverse complement strand
GTTCCTATCCACCGGCCGTCCACGAGGAGCCCTTGATCCTCGAGCATCGCGGTGAGCTGCTCCAGGTATAGAGGGTTCCCCTCGCCCGCTTCGCAGACCCGGTCGACGACCGACGCAGGGGTCTGCGGCCCGAGCAGGAGTTCTGCGACCTGCCGGGCATCGGCTGGTGAGAGCGGGGGAAGCGTCGTGGTGAGCGCGCGTGGCCTTCCGGCCGCCCAAGTAGGACGCTGTTCGAGGAGCTCGGGCCTCGCGAGGCACAGGAAGAGCACGGGACCGTGGATGCGATCGACGATGGCATCAGTCAGGTCGAGCATCGGCGGCTCTGCCCAGTGGACGTCTTCGAGCACCACGACGAGCGGCTGCTCGGCGGCGATGACCTCCAGCAAGCGCCTTACCGCCCAGGAGGCGTCAGAGGCGAGCGCTTCGCCGACCCCGAGGACCTGGGCCAACCGGTCCCCGACGGCCGCTCCATCGGGCTGGTCTACCAACCGCTCGCGGAGCGCCGTTGCTACCTCCTCGGCATCTCCCGAAGGTCGCCCGGCCGCCTGCGAGAGCAACTCGACGAGCGGAGCGAACGTGACGCCATCGCCGTAGGAAGGAGTTTGTCCGACCAGGACGGTCGCGCGTTCGCGCACCGCGGCTGCGAACGCAATCGCCAGACGCGACTTGCCCACTCCGGGCGGAGCGAGCACGGTGACGAGCACGCACGCGTGGTCGTCGATCGCGTCATCTAGCGCCTCGTTGAGCAATCTCAAGGGACGGTCGCGCCCGACCAGCGGCGTCTCGATCCGCGCCGCTACCGGATGGACCTCCAGGACGCGCCACGCGGGGACCGGTTCGGCCTTGCCCTTGGCGTTCAGGGGCTCGACCTCCTCGGCTAAGACCAAGTCACGCACGAGGCGCCAGGTCGGCTCACCGATCGACACCGACCCAGGCGATGCGCCTGATTGGAGGCGCGAGGCGGTGTTCATCGCATCGCCGATGATCGGCTTACCGTCGCCGGGCACGAGCACCTCTCCGGTGGTGATGCCGATCCGCGCCGCGAGTGGGATCGGCGAGGCCTCGTTCAGCGTCTGAAGTCGCTCCTGCATCTCGATACCGGCCCGCACGGCACGAAGGGCATCGTCCTCGTGAGCGGTGGGCAGGCCGAACACAGCCACCACCGCGTCTCCGATGAACTTCTGTACGCGACCACCATGGCGCTCGAGCGCCGAACGCATCTCGGTGAAGTAGCCGTCGAGGATCGGACGGAGCACCTCGGGGTCGTGCTGTTCCCCCAGGGTCGTGGACCCTACGAGATCGCAGAACAGAGCGGTGACGATCTTGCGGAACGCGTCGGGCGTAGCGGACGCGTCGAGAGGCGCAGCGCACGCCATGCAGAACGACGCTTCGGCTGGGTTCTCCTTCCCGCAGATCGAGCAGATGAGCACAGCTGATGCTATCCCCGCGCGACGCACTGCGTAGAGGCCCGCGGTGCGTATCCGTTCGTTGAAGCCATGCGCCGCTACCGCGATGGCAAGGCCGGCGACCCCGTATTCGAGCGCCTGCTGGGGATCGAGATGAAGCGCGAGCAGTACGAGCAGGGTCGAGCGTTCTGCGACACCGTGGTCGAGCAGACCGACGAGGCCACGCTCGCGCGCATGTGGGACTCGGTCGAGGCCATGCCCTCGCTCCCCGAGATCGAAGAGCCGCGCCTATGGCTCGCCCGCAGTGTCTGAACGAGACCTCAGCCGCCCAAGTGGGCGATCGCCGCCAGGTTCCCTTTGGCTCGGAGCTTCGCGATGGCTTCGCTGCGCGCCGCAGTGGCGGCGGCGCTCTGATCGCGCGCGTCGAGGATCTCGGCGAGCATGAGCTGCGCGTTCGCGTCTTCGGTCACGAGGTCGGTGGGCTCCACGAGCTTGAGCGCGCGCCTCGCGGCGGACTCCGCCTCGACGGTCGACCCACGGAGCAGATGAGCCCGGGCGAGCACCAGCTGGCGCTTGATTAGGTTCTGCCGGTCGGTGACCAAGACGGTCGCCTCGAACGCATCGGCGAGACGGAGGAACTCGCGAGCACGATCTTGCGCTCCAACCGCTTCGCATAGGAACTCGTCGGCGATGCTGATGTACCAGAGGTTGCCGATGGCCACGAAGAACTCCCGCGCCTCGCGGATCCTTCGCTCGGCGGTCTCCGCCTCGCCCAACGAGATCTCGACGAACGCGATCTCCATGCCATGGGTCGCCGCGAGCCATGCCAGTCCGTGGCGGTCGACAACGTCCCGCCATAGTCCCTCGTGCTCGTGGAAGCCGAGATCGTCACCGGCGGCGAGGGCGGCGACCGCCATGAGGCCGTGGCCAACGCTGTCGGAGTTCGGATCGCCGTACGAGAGCAGCTCTTGGGCAGTGGCCGCGAACCGATCGAACGGGAGCGGCCCGACGACCGTGATCCCGAACATGTCACCGGCGGCCTGGGTCGTCTCCCTGGAGTGCCCGGCGGCGAGCCCATGGCGCAGGCCTTCGAAACTCCACCGTTGCGCCTCGGCGCAGTGTCCGCGCGCGTACTCGAGGTACATGCCGACGATCGCGGCCTCGGCCAGACCGACGTCGTCGCCCAACGCTTCGAACGCGAGGGCCGCCGACCGCGTTGCCACCACCGCAGATTCGATCTCGGCATCGGTGCACGATCGGTAGACAAGGTTGGCGAGGAGCTGAACGGTCAGGCGGAGCGCATCGCGCTCAGATCCCGCCGCGCGAGCCTGCTCGAGGGCCTCCGAAAGCAACGCCTCGCTCTCCTCCGCCCGGCCCGAATCCGCGAGGGCGACTCCCAGGTTCGGCAGGAGGTCGAGCCGCCGAGCGGAGTCCTCGGGCAGGAGCGCCTCCGCCCGCCCGAGGAGATCTCGAGCCGTGATGAAGTCGAGCGCGGCGAAGGCGCGCGATCCCGCGGTGGAGAACAGTTCGCCGGCGCGCTCCGACAGGGCGGCGGATCGGTCATCTCGCTCGCCGAGCTCTTCGCGTAGATGCAAAGCGCGCTCGAGATGCCGCGCGACCGACTCGTCGACGTCGGCTTGATCCACGTCCGTGTCCATCATCCAATCCGCGAGCCGCTCGTGGAGCTCCGCTCGCAGCTCTTTGGAAAGGCCTCGGTACGCCGCATCCAGGACGAGCGCATGCGCGAAGCGCCACCGACCGAGGGTCTCGTCCTCCGCTTGCACGAGACCTTGTCGTTCGAGTGAGGCGATCACAGCCTGCACTTCGTCGTCGCTCACCTTCGGGGCGAGCACGCGCAGCCCCGCGAGCCGGAACCGGCGACCCTCGACCGATGCCCGCTCGAGGATCAGACGCGCGGTTGGATCGAGTCGATCGAGCCTCGCGGCGAGGAGTGCTTGCAGGGTCGCAGGTATCTCGACGTCGGCATCATCGGAACCCACCCACCGACCGTCGACCAGGAGGCCTTGATCGGCAAGCATGGCGGTGAGCTGCTCCAGATACAAAGGATTCCCCTCGGCCGTCTCGCACACCCGGTCGACGACGGCAAGCGGCGCCTGCGCCCCGAGCAGGCCCTCCGCCAAGCGCCGCGCTTCTCCGTGAGAAAGCGGGGGAAGCGTCATGGTGATCGCGCGGGGCTTGCCGGCCGCCCAGGTGGGACGCTGCTCGAGGAGCTCGGGCCTGGCGAGGCACAGGAAGAGCACGGGGCCGCGCACCCGTTCGATGATCGCATCGACGAGGTCGAGCATCTGTTGTTCAGCCCAGTGCACGTCTTCGAGCACCACGACGAGCGGCCGCTCGGAAGCGAGGACCTCGAGGAGGCGTCGTACCGCCCACGAGGCGTCGGCGCCGAGTCCCCCACCGACCCCGAGGACTTGGGCAAGGCGGTCGGCGACCGCGGGACCGTCGGGCTGCGAGCCGAGACGTTCGCGAAGGGTTGCCGCGACCTGCTCGGCATCTCCCGAGGGTCGCCCTGCCGCATTCGTGAGCAGCTCGACGAGGGGCGCGAAGGTGACTCCGTCGCCATAGGAAGGCGTCTGTCCGACGAGGAAGGTGGCGCGTTCGCGGATCTGGTCCGCGAACGCTGTCGCCAGTCGAGACTTCCCAACCCCCGGAGGAGCCAGGCAGGTCACGAGCAGGCAGGCGTTGGCTTCGATCACGTCCTCCAACGCCTCTCGAAGCATCGTGAGCGGGCGGTCCCGCCCCACGAGCGGCGTCTCGACCCGGATCAGCGACGGGCGGACGCCGAGGACCCGGTGGGCAAGGACCGGTTCCGCCTTGCCCTTCAGCTCGATCGGGTCGAGCGATGCCAGATCCACACGCCCGCGGAGCATCCGCTCGGCCGCCGCGGAGACGAGCACATCGCCGGGCTCCGCTGCAGCCTGAAGTCGTGCGGCCGTGTTGAACACGTCGCCCGCTATCCGTCCTTGCACGGCTGCACCCTCGTCGGCGAACGACTCGCCACAATCGATCGCGATCCGAACCAGGACACGGATGTCCGGATCGTCGATCTCGCGGTCGAGCTCGGCGGCGGCCGCTCGCATCTCGAGCGCGGCCCGTACGGCGCGAAGGGTGTCATCCT
>CAZUGP010000041.1:0-42362 GCA_964619965.1 uncultured Acidobacteriota bacterium | reverse complement strand
CCTTTCGCGATCGCCCCTTTCGATTATTCCCGGCGACCTGTTAGGATTTGCCGGTGGCGGGAGTTCCCTCCCCGCCCGACGGAGACCGGTATGGAGCAGAAGATCGTTGTCAACATGCGGAGCGGCGTCGTCCACAAGGGTGTCACGCACGACTTCTCGCCGAAGCGAGAGGCGTTCCACGTGCTCCCTGCGGAGGGAGGTGGTGTGCCGGTTCGCGTCGAGATCAGCGACATGAAGGCGATGTTCTGGGTCAAGGACTACCTCGGGAATCGTGATTTCGTCGCACGCCGCGATTTCGATCCCGGCGGTGCCGCGACGGGTCGGCGTGCGATCCTGACGTTCACCGACGGTGAGACGATGTGGGGCGCGGTGACCGAGGATGATCCCGCGGTTCCGGGGTTTTTCTTCGTTCCGTCCGACGAGCGGGACAACAACGTGAAGATCTTCGTCGTCCGTAAGTGTTTGAAAGAGCTACGCTGGGCGCCATGAGAGCGGCAAGGAGGACGTGTTGAACAAGGCCGAACTCACCGACAAGTTGATGGAACGAACCGGGTTGTCCGCGCGCGACGCCCGGGCCGCGATCGATGCCATCTTCGATCCGGACCCCGCGATCGGGCTGATTGCCGCCTCGCTCGTCGCGGGGGAGAAGATCGCGATCAGCGGCTTCGGGACGTTCGAGGCCAGGGGGCGCAAGGCGCGCGCAGGGCGCAATCCCCACACGGGGGAGACTCTCGACATCCCTGCGACGCGAGCTCCCGCATTCAAGGCCGGGAAGCCGCTGAAGGAAACCCTGAAGGGCTGACACCCCCGCACCCCGGCGGGCGATCGCGTAAACGCTCATGACCGCAATCCGCAGGGAATCGTCCGCTCCAGGGAAGCGATCCGCGGGAAGGCGTGCACGAGCACGAGGCAGGTGGCGCCCCTGGTTCTTCGGACTCGGTGTGCCGCTTTTGGTCGCTGTGGCGATCCTCGTGTTGGCGGTGTACACCCAGATTACGCTCACATTCGAAGGCCGCCTGTGGACCCTCCCGGCGCGTGTCTACTCCGCGCGTCTCCACCTCGTCCCAGGCGAAGCGCTCGACGTCAACGCGCTCGTCGCCCGCCTCGATCGCGGCGGCTACGCGCGCGTCGACACGACGCCTGCGCATCCAGGTCAGTACCGAAGGCGGCCGTCCGGCTTGGATCTGTTCGTTCGAGGAGACGCCGGGGGCGAGCGTCCCGTGGCGGCGCGTCATGTGATCCTCTCATTCGACCGCGACTCGATCGCGTCGATCGAGGACGGGCGCGGACGCCCTCTACCGTCGCTCGACCTCGAACCCGAGCTGCTGTCGCTCGTCTTTGGCCGGCAGCAGGAAGAGCGGATGATCGTCCCGCTCAGCGAGGCCCCGCGGAACCTCGTCAGCGCCGTGCTCGCCGCGGAGGACGCGCGCTTCTACCGACACGCCGGCATCGATCCGCTCGCCGTGTTACGGGCGGCGTTCACCAACGTGACCAGCGGGAGGATCGTCCAGGGCGGGAGCACGATCACGCAGCAAACGGTGAAGAACCTCTATTTCAGCCAACAACGGACGTGGTGGCGAAAGGCTCGCGAAGCCCTGATGTCGGTGATCCTCGACGCTCGCTACTCGAAAGACCGCATCCTCGAGGTCTACCTCAACGAGGTCTACCTCGGGCAACGCGGGTCGGTTTCGATTTGCGGGGTGCAGGCCGCCTCGCGCTACTTCTTCGGGCGCAACGTTGCCGACCTCTCGCTGGCCGAGGCCGCGACCCTTGCCGGATTGATTCGCAATCCGGGAGGTTACAACCCGTTCACGCATCCGGACCGCGCGGTGGAGCGGCGAAACCTGGTGCTGGGTGCGATGCTCGACCTCGGGCTCGCGGACAAACAGGCCGTCGCGCAGGCGAAGGCCGAACCCCTGCGGGTGGCGAGCGGGGGCGCAGGATACGCGCGCGCGCCGTATGTCGTGGACATCGTGCGGGCTCAGCTGGCGGAGCTCTACTCCGCGCAGGTCCTAGCCGAGAACGGGCTCGAGATCTACACGACCATCGACACGCTCGTCCAGGCTCGCGCCGAGGAGGCGCTCGAACGCGGGCTCTTGCGGCTCGAGGCGGAGGTTCCGCTCGTGCGCCGCCAGAAGGCGCGCCGCCGGCTGCAGGGGTGCGTGGTTGTGACCGATCCGCGCTCGGGTGCGATCCTCGCACTGGTCGGTGGACGCGACTACCAGGACAGCCAATTCAATCGCGTCACCCAGGCCCGGCGTCAACCGGGGTCGTGCTTCAAGCCGTTCGTCTATCTCGCGGCCTTTCAAGCCGCGATGGCCGGTGAGGACGGCGGGCTGACGCCGGCATCGATTCTCGACGACAGCCCGTTCGAGCTCGTCAGTGGCGGACAAACGTGGCGTCCCGCCAACTACGACGGCAACTTCAACGGTCCTCTTTCCGCCCGCGCCGCGCTCGAGGAGTCCCGCAACGTCCCCACCGCGCGCGCGGCGCAATCCGTCGGAATGAGTCACGTGATCGCGACGGCCAATGCGTGTGGGTTCACCGAGCGCTTCGACCCCTTGCCATCGCTTGCGTTGGGCGCACAGGAGGTCACGCCGCTCGAGCTCGCGACGGCGTACGGGACGCTTGCGACGCTCGGCGTGCGCGTTTCGCCGCGGATCCTGCAGGAGGTCGTCGCGCGAGACGGACGAAAGCTCGAGAGAAGACCTCCGAACGTGCGTGAGGCCGTTCGCCCCGCGGCGGCGTATCTCGTCGGTGACGTGCTGCGCGGGGTGTTGACCCAGGGTACCGCGGCGTCAGCTTCCGCGTTGGGATTTCGCGGGGACGCCGCGGGCAAGACCGGAACCACCGACGACACGCGCGATGCCTGGTTTGTCGGGTTCACTCCCGAAATCCTGGCGCTCGTCTGGGTGGGGTACGACGACAACGCAAAAACCGGCCTGACCGGGGCCGTCGGGGCACTGCCGATCTGGGTTGACCTGATGATGCACGTGCGCCATAGGTGGGCCGGATCCACGTTTCCGGAGCCGCCCGGAATCGTCCGGGTGGAGGTCGATCCAGAGAGCGGCGAGACGGCGACTCCGGGTTGTCCGGAGCGTGTCTTCGAGGTGTTCGCCGCGGGAACCGAGCCGGCCGCCTGCTCGCTGCACCAAAATGTCTTCCGACGCTGGTGGGACAGGCTCTTCCATCGCTCCCGCCCGCAGCCCCCGCGCTAGCCTTCCTTGTCTTCGTACTTCTTCTTGAGCGCCTCGACGACCGCAGGGTCGGCGAGGGTCGTCGTGTCGCCTAAGGTCTTTCCCTCAGCGATGTCGCGCAAGAGTCGACGCATGATCTTCCCCGATCGAGTCTTGGGCAGGTCGGCCGAAAAGAGGATCTCCTCCGGACGCGCGAGCGCCCCGATCTTCCCCGTGACGTGCTCCTTCAACTCTCCGGCGAGCGCAAGACCCGGTTCGCACCCCTCGCGCAACGAGACGAACGCGACGATCGCCGTCCCCTTGAGCTCATGCGGCACGCCGACCACCGCCGCTTCCGCGACGGCGCGGTGGTCGACGAGCGCCGACTCCACCTCCATCGTGCCGATGCGATGCCCGGCGACGTTCATGACGTCGTCCACACGACCCAGAAGCCAGAAATAGCCGTCGGCATCCCGCTTCGCCCCATCCCCGGTGAAGTAGGTGGCATCGTCCCAACGACTCCAGTACGTCGCGAGGAACCGCTCGCGATCGCCCCAGATCCCGAGAGTCATTGCGGGCCAGGGAGCCGTCAGCGCGAGGTAGCCGCCTCCGACAGGGACGACCTCGCCGCGTTCGTTGAGGATCTCGGCCTGTACTCCCGGGAATGCGCGGGCCGCCGAGCCCGGCTTGGTCGACGTGAGGCCGGGGAGCGGCGTGATCAAGATCTGTCCGGTCTCCGTCTGCCACCAGGTGTCGACGATGGGGCACCGACCTTCGCCGATGGCCTCCCGGTACCACATCCACGCTTCGGGGTTGATCGGCTCGCCAACCGATCCAAGAAGTCGCAGTCGTGAAAGGTCGTGCTTGCGTGGCCACTCGTCCCCCCACTTCATGAACGCCCGGATCGCGGTCGGCGCCGTGTAGAAGACCGTGACGCCGTAGCGTGCGCAGATCTCCCAGAATCGATCGCGGTCAGGCCAATCGGGAGCGCCTTCGTAAAGGACGACCGTCGCACCGGTCGCCAGGGGGCCGTAGACGACGTACGAGTGCCCGGTCACCCAGCCGATGTCCGCCGTGCACCAAAAGACGTCTTCGTCCCTCAGGTCGAAGACCCATTTCGTCGAGGCGTAGACCCCCGTCAGGTAGCCGCCCGTTCCGTGAATGATCCCCTTGGGCTTCCCCGTCGTTCCGGAGGTGTAGAGGATGTAGAGCGGATCGTTCGCATCCATCGGCTCCGGCTCGCACCAAGGCTTTGCCTCCTGCATGAGCCGGTGGTACCAGTGGTCGCGTCCCTCTTTCACGCGGAGCGGGAAATCGCCGCGTTTCACGACGACGACGTGCCGGATGCACGGTGTCTCGCGGATCGCATAGTCGGCATCGTGCTTGAGGGGGAGCAGACCACCCCGCCGGTATCCGCCGTCCGCGGTGACGAGCACCTTCGCCTGCGCGTCGAGGATGCGATCACGCAGCGACTCCGCGGAGAACCCCCCGAAGACGACACTGTGTATGGCACCGATACGCGCGCACGCGAGCATCGCGACGACCGCCTCCGGGATCAGCGGCATGTAGATCGCGACGCGGTCGCCTTTCATCACGCCAAGGCCCCGGAGGACGTTGCCGAACTTGTTGACCTCCCGCCAGAGATCGAAATACGTCCAGGTACTGCGATCGCCGGGCTCGCCCTCCCAGATCAGCGCCGCCTTGTTGCGGAGCGGTCCCCGCACGTGCCGGTCGAGGCAATTCACCGATGCATTGATCTTCCCGCCGACGAACCACCGTGCATCAGGGCCGCGCCCTTGAAGCACGGCGTCCCAAGGCTTCTGCCACTCGAGCTCTCGCGCGAACGATTCCCAGAACGCCAAGGGATCCTCGAGGGCCCGCTCGTAGACCGCGGGATCGGCGACACGCGCCGCATCGCGAAAGGCCTTGGGGGGATCGAAACGGCGCGTCTCTGCGAGCAGATCGTCGAGCTCTCCGGCTCCGGGGGTCGCGGGTGGGGGATTCTTCGGTTCGGCCATGGACGCCTCCTCCACGGGTGGGGCGGGTGAGTCTAGGGACCTGCCACGAAAGGCGTCAAGCGGTGAACCATCTCCCCCGGCGAGCTAGACGGCGCCGGGAACGCCACCGTACCTACAATGGTTGCGAGGGCTTCCCATTGCGACGTCACGGCCAGACGGGCCTCACGACGGTTGAGATGCTTGCCGCGCTCGGCGTGCTTGTCGCGCTCGTGTCGGTCGCGTTGCCGCTCAAGCGATGGGACGACAAGCGACGCTACGAAGCCGAACTGCGCGCCGAGTTGCGCATGATGCGCGAAGCCATCGACTTGTACAAGAAGGCCGCCGACGAGGGAAGGATCCAACAGAAAGACGTCGAGCAGCAGCACTTCCCGCTCGACCTCGACGAGCTCGTCGACGGCGTCGACGTGGCCGATCCCATGACCGGGAAAACCCGCAAGGTACGCTACCTGCAACGGATCCCGGTCGATCCCTTTACGGGTGAAGCGGAGTGGGGATTGCGTTCGTATCAGGACGACTGGGACGCGACGTCGTGGGGCGGCGAGAACGTGTGGGACGTCTACAGTCTTTTTGAGGGGAAGGCTTTAGACGGCACGTACTACGGGGACTGGTAATCGGTCGTCACGAGACGTCTTTTCGAATGGTGCCGAAGGGGGGATTCGAACCCCCACGCTCTTGCGAGCGCCACCCCCTCAAGATGGTGTGTCTGCCAGTTCCACCACTTCGGCGCGGGGGACGTCGTGACGATGCGTGATCATGACTGAACATTTCGACGTGCATAGGATTCTGCGCGGTCAGTTCGCCGGCGCCGGCGCCGGCGCGGGCACGGGCGCGGGTGTCGCCGCCGGCGGCACCGCGGGTGGCGCGGTCGGGACCGGCGTCGCGGCGGGCGTCGACGCGGGAGCGCTCGCGGGAATCGAATCGAGCACGGAGCCGCTGCCGCCTGAGCTGCTCGAAGACATCAGCGAGAGGATCAACGAGGTCGCCATGAAGATCCCCGCCGACCAGGCCGTCAGACGCGAAAGGAGCGTTGCGGCGCCGCGGGCACCGAACGCCGTCTGAGATCCGCCTCCTCCGAACGCGCCTGCCAGATCGGCTCGCTTTCCGGTCTGAAGCAGGACCACAAGGACCAAGAAGACCGCTACGATCACGTGGAGGATCGTCAGCAAGATCACCATCGCCATTCCCTTCGATTCGGACCTGAAAAACCGGAAGAGGCTAGCACGGCACCGCGGCGGCGGCAATCGACGCGAACGAAGTCGCTGCGAGTGAGGCACCGCCCACCAGCGCGCCGTCCACCGCCTTTGCCTGGAGCAGGGACGATGCGTTCACCGCCGTGACCGAACCCCCGTAGAGGATGCGGATCGCGAGAGCCGGCGCGCCGAAGAGGTCCGTGAGAGCCGCGCGAATCGCAGCGTGCGCGCCGGTCACTTCGTCGGGCTTCGGCGTCCGCCCGGTCCCGATCGCCCAAACCGGCTCGTACGCGACGACGACGTCGTCCGGGTTTCCCGGCGCGCAATCGGCGAACGCCGCCCGGATCTGTGCGACGACGACCTCGCGCGTGCGTCCGAGGTCGCGCTCACTCTCGTTCTCTCCGACGCAGACGATCGGTGCTAGACCGTGGCGCAGCGCGGCGACGACCTTTAGAGACACACTGGCGTCGGTCTCTCCGAACAGCGCCCTACGCTCGGAGTGACCAACGATGACGAAGCGCACGCCCATCTCGGCGAGCATCGGGGGCGCAACTTCACCGGTAAAGGCGCCGTTCGCCTCCCAGTGCATGTTCTGCGCGCCGACCGCGAGGGGCGTCCCGGCCGCGGCATCGAGCACGGCGCGCAAGCTCGGAAAGGAGGGGGCGATCGCCGTATCCACGCGATCGAACGGCAACGCGCCGACGAGCGTTTCGATCACCGCCTTGGCAGCCGACTCGCCGAGGTTCATCTTCCAGTTCCCGACGACGAGCGGACGCGGTCGCCGCACCGTCACGGCGCGTCGTCCAGCGCGGCGACGCCGGGGAGCGGCAGACCCGAGAGGAGCTCGAGCGTCGCGCCACCGCCGGTCGAGACGTGCGTCATCTTGGATGTCAGTCCGAAGAGATGGACCGCGGCACCCGTGTCGCCGCCGCCGACGACCGAAACCGCCTTCGAGGCGGCGAGCGCTTCGGCGATGCGGCGGCTTCCCTGGGAGAATGCCTCGACCTCGAATCGTCCGACCGGTCCGTTCCATAGGACGGTCCCCGCCAAGCCGATCTCCGCCGCGAACGCCGCCGCCGTGCGGGGACCGATGTCCATGCCGGCTTCGTCGTCCGTCAAGGCGACGCCCGCGGACGTGCGGACGTTGGCGTCGTCGCCGCCGACGGCGACGACGTGGTCGACCGGCAGGAGGAAGCGTTTTCCGGCTGCCTCGACCTGCCCGAGAACCGCGCGCGCCAGCTCGATCTTCTCGGTCTCGACGAGGGAGCGGCCGATCGCGTGACCCTGCGCCCTCAGGAACGTGTACGCCATGGCGCCTCCGACGAGGAACCCGTCGACGCGCGGGAGCAGGTTTTCGATCAACTGAATCTTGTCCGAGACTTTGGCGCCCCCGAGAATGGCCAGGAAGGGACGGGGCGGCTCCTCGAGCAGGCGGCCGAGGTTCGCAAGCTCCGCCCGCATGAGCAGGCCGGCCGCGGCCGGCTTCAATCGGCGGGGCACGCCGACGGTCGAGGCGTGTGCGCGATGCGCGCTCCCGAACGCGTCGTTGACGTAGACGTCTCCAAGGCGAGACAGCGCGTCTGCGAACCCAGCGTCGTTTTGCTCTTCGCCCGAGTGGAACCTCAGGTTCTCGAGGAGGAGCACCCCGCCGGGGGCGAGTCCGGCCACGCCGCGCTCCGCGGGCTCACCGATGCAGTCGACAGCGAACGCCACCGGTTGCCCGAGGAGAGACGCCAGGTGGGTCGCCACCGGCGCCAGCGAGAATTCGGGCCGCGGCTTGCCCTTGGGGCGTCCGAGGTGCGAGGCCAGGACCACGCGCGCTCCCGCGTCGCGAAGCCATCCGATGGTCGGTAGGGACGCTGCGATGCGCGAGTCGTCCGTGACGGAGCCTGCGGTGATCGGAACGTTGAAGTCGACACGGCAGAAGACGCGCTTCCGCGTAAGATCGCGAAGATCGCGCACGTCGAGCTTGCGAGCCATGTTCGTCCTCCGACTCGAAGTCAGCGGGATCGCTTGCCGGCCGCTGCGCGTCGTGCGGAACGCGCGAGGATGCCCTCGAGAGCGCGTCTCAACTCAGCCGGGAGGGCGCGTAGCGCGATGCTGTTCCGCCGAATGCGCTCGCGCTTGAGTATGGTGCGCACCACCCCCGCAATGCGGCCCCGCGTGAACGAGTCTTCGCGGAGATAGGCGCGCAGCAAGAGAGGAATCTCGTCCTTCTTCCCGATCTGCTCGACCGCGGAGAACGCTTCGAGCGGGATGCGGCGGTCCGAGTCCGCGAGGATCGATTGAAGGTCTTGAATGGCGACGCGGCTTCCGATGCGCGCGAGCTCGTAGTGAGCCTTCACCCGCACGCGCTGCATCGTGTCGAATCGCGACGTGCCGGCCGCGTCCGGTCGCGGCGCCACCCGCTCGATGACGCTCTTCAGCCGATAGATCAGCGGCTTCTCGCCGATCGTGCCCGCGACTTCCACGAGGATCTGAAGCGGGAGGGGCTCGTCCACGGAGTCCAACGCGTCGGACAGTCCTCGAACCCGACGAGGCCCCAACGCCTTGAGAGCCATCCCCGCTCGCGTGCAATACTCGGGATCGCCGGCGCGGCGTCGCATTTCGGCGACGATGGCCTCGGAAGCCGCCGGTCCCGCGGCCGCCAGCCGATGGAGAGCCTCGTTCCACACCGCGTAGTCGTGAGCGGCAAGCTCCCGCACGAGCGTGTCGATCTTTCCCCTGTCTTTGGGCGCAGGCGCGTCGTCCTCTTCCGTGATCTCCGCGGCTCGCCGCGCGATCTCCTCCACCCCGTCCTGGCGGAGGCGGCGCAGCAGGCCGCGGCGCGCCGTCGGGCGAAGAAGGGGCAAAAGCGCCATGCTCGCGACGCGAATCCTCGCGTCTTCCTTCGGGTCGAGGAGCACCTCGAGGATGCGCCTGATCGCGGCATCCTGTCCCGCCTCGTACAGCTCGAGCAATCCGTGTACCGCGGAGACCCGAACCTCGCGAACACGTTCCCGCTTCAGGAGGCGCTCGAGCGCGGCAACTGCGTCGAGCGAGGAGAACCGCGCGAGGCATCGCGCGGCGATTTCCCGCATCCGCGGATCGCGATCCAATAACATCGCGACGAGCGGTTCCCGCCCCCGAGGATCTTGGATGAGTGCCAGAAGCGGCATCGCATGAGAGCGAACGCGATTGTTGTCGCCCTCCAAAGCCTCGACGAGCGCCACCACCGAGTGCGAACCGATGATCGAGAGACGTGCGCGCGCGCGGTCGACTTGTTTCGGCTGACGGCTTCCGAGCCGCCTCACGAGCTCGGGGACCTCGGTTGCCCTGGGCCGAAGCGTCATCTAAAGTGAGCCCACCGGTCGGACGCCGACGCGCGATGTCCGGACGCGAAATCGTTAGTGCCGAGGACCACCCGTGTTCGAAAGCGCGCGAATTATGAAACGAGGCGTCAGCGAAGTCAACATGCGAACCATTTGCGAACGAGTGTTTTTTTTCTTTGTTCCCGTGTTGGTCCTCGTGATCGCGGCGTCGTCGTGCGGCGGACGAGAGCGGCACGCGGAGCGCTTGTGGCGCCAGGCGATCGCTTGCGTTGAGAAAGGCGATACGCAGGGAGCGGTCGAGCGCCTTCAGAAGATCATCGATACGTTTCCCGATTCCCGGGTTGCGGAGAAAGCGCGCGGGCAAATCGTCGTCTACCGAGGGCTTCAGACGGCGGTTGCGAACTATCCCATGCGGCGTGCGCGCGAGCTGATGGTGCAGATAGCGCGGGCGATCGAGAGCTTTAGGCGTGAGAATGGTCGAGTTCCCGCTGTGCTCGACGATCTCGTCCCCGCCAAATTGGCGAGCCTTCCCCGAGACCCCTGGGACCGTCCGTTCCTCTACGAGACGACCGCGCGCGGTTATCGCTTGAGGTGCCGGGGTGCCGAGGGAGCGCCGGAGGGCGCTGCGGAGTCGGCGGGACTCCTCGTCATCGACGGCGAGTTTCGCGCGATGCCTCCGTGAACAGGGCGTGTGCCGCATTGCTTTCCGTCGTCACTGCGGCTTGCAGCGTAGGGATCGCTGCGCCCGCTGCGCGGTGGGCCGTCGCGGTCCTGCCTTCAGGGCACGAGTTCGCGCTCGAGGTCGCGGCCGACAACTTGGCGCGACAGCGCGGGTACATGGGCCGGGAGAAGATCGGACCGCGCGAGGGGATGATCTTCGTGTTCGACGACGATGAGCGGCACTCCTTCTGGATGAAAGACTGCAAGGTCGCGCTCGACATCGTCTGGCTGGACCGCAACTTGCGTGTCGTGTGGGTCGCGGTCGACCGCCAGCCGTGCCCGGCGAGCGGAGATTGTCCGTCGATCGTGCCACCGCTCTCGGCACGATACGTCGTCGAATTCGCGGCGGGCACCGTCACGACGGAGTCGCTGCACCCCGGCGAGGCCATCGTCGTCCTCGCCGATCCGCCGCTGTGATGACGCTACCGAGGATGTTTGCGTCCGCTGCGTTGGCGGTCACGTTCGTTGCCGCGCAGGATCCCGTGCGATCCGACGCCGAAGAGGACGCCGCAGGGACGATCAAGGGTGGGGAGGTGTACCTCGCCCGGTCGGTCCGTGCGGTGCGTGAGCGCATCGCCGGAATCGTCGGCGCGGATCGGGCGCCTGTCGTGGTTGCCGTGCGCGCCGACGAGGCAACGCGGTCCGCCGAAGCGCTCGCGAGAGCGTCCCGGTTGTTGACGCCCGCGGGCGCCGCGGCACGCGGACGCGCGTGGCGCGATCTCGGCTTTGGATCGGGAACCGAGCCTCAGGATCTAGTCGTCGCGATCGAGCGCGATGTGCCGGGGATGACCTTCGACGCGGCGCGCACGCGCCTTCTCGTCGACCCGCAGCGTCTGCTCCCGGTTTCGGGCCACGGCGACCCGGATGAAGACGCCGATGCCTCGGTTCTCCTGACGACGGGGGTCGCCCCCGACGAGCCCGTCGCCGGACACTACATGGCGCACGTGCTCATGGATGATCCGGGCCCCCAAGGCCCCGTGACGACCGATGCTCTTCTCGCGCGCTCGGCGCTGGCCGAGGGAAGCGCCAATCTCGCGGCGCTCGTTCTTCTGTTCGGCGGCGTGGGGCTCGAGTCCGAAGTCGTCTCCGGTGCCCTCCGCCCCGAAGACGTCTTGGGAGGACGCCTGGTCCCGGAGACGATGCGTTCGGCGAGCCCCGTTGTCCTCAACCTGCTCGAGTTCGTCTATCTGGACGGCTTCGCCCAGGCGGCCTCTCTCGCGAGGAAAGGTGGGTTCAATCGGCTGGCGCGAGAGCGCAAAAGCCGCCGTACGACACGCGATGTGATTCACCTGGAACGACCTGTGGCGCCGCCGTTCGACATCGTCGAGCCGGTCCTTCCGCCCTCCATGCTGCTGTCTCCCGTCGATCGGGATTCTCTGGGTGAGCAGGGCATCGTCGCATTGGTCTCGCTCCTGACCGGCAAGGACAATCTCGGATTGATCGCAGGGGACGGTTGGGCGGGGGATCGCCTCTCGCGCTTCGAACCGGAAGCGGGGTCGACGACTCAGGCGGGCGACGGAGTGACGATTTGGGTGACGCAGTGGACGACCGGCGAGGAGGCAGGTGACTTTTTGTACGCTCTGGAGCGCTGCCTCACGGCCCGCTTTCCCGGTGAGCGCATCGAGGCCGATCCGCAGCGGGGTGGCCAAGTTCTTCGCCGCGAGGATCGGATCTACCGAATCGAGAGGAGCGGGGTCCGGGTCGACTTCCGTGTCGCTCCGCCGGCGATCGACCTCAAGATGGGCCCCCAACCAAAGAAAAAAGGACCGGCGCGGCCGCAAACAACGCCAAAGAAATTAAGCTGATGTAGGAATTCGTTGTCTTCGCCGTTTGACTCTTCGCAAATCGAGCCCGTACCCTTGCCGCATGCGCTGGATCATCCGAGCCGCGGCCGTGTTCTCCGTCGTGAGCTGGATCGTCGTGGCCAGCCTTCTGGCCCGCCCCGTCGTCAGCTCGGCGGACAAGCAGGTCGTGCCGTTCCGAGAGACCCTCGTGACCGCCAAGAGCCTTCCGTTCGACTGGTCACGCCGTGTGCTCGCCAATTGCGGCGGCCTGTTCCCCGGAGCTCGCCGCGATCAAGTGGAGGCGGTCGTGCCGATCGTCGAGCGTTACGCGCGACGTTTCCGCGTCGATCCGCTCACCGTGCTCGCCGTCATTCAGGTCGAGAGCCGTTTCGACCCGACTGCGGCCTCGACTCAAGGCGCCGTCGGCCTCATGCAGCTTCAGCCTCCCACCGCCCGAGGACTGGCGAACGACCTGGGGTTGGAGTGGACCGGAGACGACCTCTTGCTCGACCCGGACATCAATGTGATGCTCGGCTGCGCCTACCTGCGCCATCTGATGGACCGTTTCGGCGACCAAGATGCAGCGCTGGCCGCGTACTGCTCGGGTCCGACGCTCGTCGAGGCCCGGCGCGACGCCAACAGCCGGATTCCTTTGGCCTACAGCGATCGCGTCTGGGACGTGCTGACGGCCCTCCACGGCAGGGTCGCGGCCTAGTCGTTCGCTCGCCTTTACCCCGCACGAGTCGCTGTGATAGGTTCACCCGCCCCGAGAGCGCGATGCGCGTCCGAATCGGAGTGTGAAGCGGGATGAACCCGTTCGGCAGTCAGCTCCTCAACGTCGTCGCCTACCTGCCGCTCGTCGGCGCCCTCCTGTGTCTACTCCTTCCGAGCAACCGCCCGGGGCTCGTCGCGAAGATCGCGACAGGCGTGGCCGCGCTCGATCTGCTCGTCAGCCTCTCCCTCTGGTTCGGATGGGCGGCGGCCCCCGCGGACGCCTACGGCTTCCGATTCGTCCTCGACGTCCCGTGGATCGCGTCGCTCGGCGTTCGTTACATCGTCGGGGTCGACGGCATCTCGATGCTGCTCGTGCTTTTGACCACGGTGCTCGGCTTCCTGGCAATCCTCTCGTCATGGTCCGCCGTTCACCATCGCGAGAATCAGTACTACGCGTATCTGCTGATCCTCCAAACGGGTATGGTCGGCGTGTTCGTCAGCCTCGACACGTTCCTGTTCTACGTCTTCTGGGAGGTCATGCTGATTCCGATGTACTTCCTGATCGGAATCTGGGGCGGTCCCAGGCGGATCTATGCCTCCGTCAAGTTCTTCCTGTTCACGCTTCTAGGCTCCGTCCTCATGCTGATCGGAATCATCGCGCTCTACGTTCACCACGCAGCGCTGACCGGCCTTGCGACCTTCGACATCCGAATCCTGCAGGCCATGGGCACGTGGCCCGACTGGATGGCGTTGCAAGTGTGGGTCTGGCTCGCGTTCTTCCTCGGCTTTGCGATCAAGGTGCCGATGTTCCCGTTTCACACGTGGCTCCCCGACGCGCACGTCGAGGCTCCGACCGCGGGTTCGGTCATCCTCGCGGGCGTGCTCCTCAAGATGGGGATCTACGGCTTCCTGCGGTTCAGCCTGCCGATGCTCCCCGACGCGACGCGGCGCTTCGCCCCGTTCGTCCTCACCCTGTGCGTGATCGGCGTGATCTACGGCGCCGCGGTGGCGCTCGTTCAAAGCGACTGGAAGAAGCTCGTCGCGTACTCGTCGATCAGTCACCTCGGTTTCTGTGTGCTCGGCGTTTTTGCCCTGAACTACCAAGGATTGACGGGCGGCGTCCTGCAGATGCTCAACCACGGCCTCTCGACGGGCGCGCTCTTCCTTCTCGTCGGCATCGTTTACGAGCGCCGGCACACGCGACAACTCGGGGAGTACGGCGGGCTGGCAAAGGTCATGCCGTGGTTCGCCGTGATCTTCATGATCATGACGCTCTCCTCAATCGGCATGCCCCTCATCCCGGGAAACGGATTCACCGGGGAGTGGACGATCCTCGTGGGTGTGTTCGGCCTTGCGACCAAGCTCTGGGCGATTCTCGGGGCGACCGGCCTCGTCCTGGGCGCGACGTACATGCTGTGGCTCTATCAACGGACGATGTTCGGTCAGCTCGACAACGAGGAGAACCGCAAGCTCAACGACCTCAGTCTCCGGGAATTCGCGTATCTGTTGCCGTTGGTCGCACTCGCGTTTTGGATCGGGGTTCGGCCCGCGCCGTTCTTCCGTGTTCTCGATGAGCCCGTGCAACGTCTCGTCCGGCAGGTCGAGAAAACCTACGAGTACCCGAGAGGCGTCGCCGGATTGGCCCCCCGTTCCGGGCTCGCCGAAGACGCGCCGCGGCCGTCTCCTTCGGGCTCCGGCTCGCGGTGATGAAAACGTGCGCGTCTGCTAGAGTCGACCGCCCTCCATCGGGAGCATGAATCAGCCGGGTGGGGGTGGCCGGCGGTCCGAGGGGCGTTCGCCGCTTGCGCTGGTTGGCTTGGGTATCGAGCTTGTGGCGCCGTTGTTGGCGGGCCTGTTCGGCGGCCGGTGGCTGGATGGTCGCTTCGGCACGGGCCCGTGGCTGGTGTTGGCGGGGGCGGTCGTCGGCGCCGCGGTGGGAATGTGGAGCTTCATCCGGCGGGTGATTCCGCCGGATGGTGCGGGACGCGGGGGAAGCGCGTGACGCGGTTGTCGACAACGGGGTTCGTGCTCGGGGCGACGGCGGCGGCCGCCGTGGGTGCCGTCTCATTACTCGCGTGGACGGCAGGCGGCGATGTGCGCGCGGCCGGATGGGCCGCGAGCGGGTTTTTGGCGATGGCGCTTCCGAGCGTGGCCTTCGGCGCGTGGCTCGCCCATGAGCACGGTCGCGCCTCATCCCGGTTCGTCGTCGTTCTCTTGGCCGGGATCGGCGTCCGGTTCGTCTCCGCCGCGATCGCGGCGTTTGGCGCCGTACGGGCAGGTGGATCGGCGACGACGGGCTTGCTCGCCGGCCTCGCCGCCGGATTCGTTCCGGTGATGCTGTTCGAGACCGCGTGGTTCGCGCGCTCACCGAACGCACCGCGCCTGGGGACGGAGCCGCGAGGATGAGCGAGGTCGTAGCACCTGTCGCCACCGCCGCCGCTGTTTCGGCCCAAGGGACGGGGGAGGCGTTCAACGTCGGCGAGTTGATCAACCATCACATCACCGACGGGCACGAGATCGAAATTCCATTCACGCACCTTTCGATCCCGTTGACCGAGATCCACATCGGCGGGATCGATCTATCGATCACCCGTCACGTCGTCATGATGTGGATCGCCTTCGTCGTGCTTTTCGTGCTGGCTGTCGGCGCGGCGCGCCGTGTCAAAGACCCCGTTCCGAAGGGTTGGCGCAGCGTCTTCGAGGTCTTCATCAAGTATCTGCGCGACGAGATCGCGCGGAAGACGATCGGACCCGAGGCCGACCGGTACGTCCCGTATCTGCTGACCTGTTTCTTTTTCATCTGGACCTGCAATCTGCTGGGGCTCGTGCCGGGGCTGTCGACACCGACGAGCAACATCGGGGTCACCGCCGCGCTCGCAGGCCTTGCGTTCGTCATGATCCAAATCGCGGGGATCAGGCAGTACGGGGTCGTCAAGCATCTGAAGCACATCGTGCCGGGCGGTCTGCCGCTGTGGCTGTACCCGATCATGATTCCGGTGGAGATCCTCAGCGTGTTCACCAAGCCGTTCGCGCTCTGCATCCGGCTCTTCGCGAACATGACGGCGGGCCACGTCGTCATCATCGGCCTGATCTCGCTCATCTTCATTCTGAAGTCCGTCTGGGTCGCGGCGTTCTCCGTCCCGTTCACCCTGTTCATCTTCGTGCTCGAGCTTCTGGTCTGCTTCATCCAGGCCTTCATCTTCACAACGCTCGTTTCGACGTTCATCGGCATGTCGGTCCAACCGGCGCATTGACGCCCAAGGACGATTCGTTTCTCGGAAAAAGGACAAGGAGGAGCTTCATGGATCCGAAGGGTCTTGCGTTCTTGGGCGCCGGTTTAGGCGCCGGTCTCGCATTGATCGGCACGGGCATCGGCATCGGTCGGCTGGCGGCTTCCGCCATGGAAGGCATCGCCCGGCAACCGCAGTCGGCCGGCACGATTCAAACGGCGATGCTGATCGCGGCAGGTCTCATCGAAGGCGCCGCGCTCTTCGCTCTGGTCATCTGTTTCCTCCTGTACAGCAAATAGCCGGAGGCCGCATGACCGGAAAGGTGGTGGCGCGCTCGCTCTTTGTGCTCGCGTGGGCGGCGCCCGTTCTTGCGTCCGAGGGTCAAGAGGCCGGGGGCGGCGGGAGCGCCCTCATCACGCCGCACATCGGCTTGATCTTCTGGACGCTCGTCACGTTTCTGCTCCTCCTCGCTCTCCTCTCGAAGTTCGCGTGGGGGCCGATCATCAACGCGATGAACTCCCGCGAGGACGGGATCAGAAACGATCTCGACAAATCCCGGAAAGAGCGCGAGGAGGCCGCGCGTCTCCTCGAAGAGCATCGGGCGATGCTCACGCTCGCGCGCAAGGAGCGGGCCGACGCCGTCGAGGCGGGACGGCGCGACGCCGAGCGCCTCAAGGCCGAGATCCTCGACGAAGCCCGCAAGCAGCGAGAGCAGTTGCTGAAGCAGGCCGAGACTCAGATCGATGCCGGGCTCCGCCAGGCGCGGGCGGGGCTCAAAGGTCAGGCGGCCGACCTGGCGATCCAGGCGGCGGGCAAGCTCATGGGCAAGAATCTCGACGACGCGACGCAGCGCCGGCTCGTCGAGGACTACTTGGCCGATCTCGAGCGCCTGGCCTCGAGCTCGGACACTCCGCCGAACTGATACCAGCCGCCGATCGGGCGATGCGTTTTCGCTTTCGAGTCGTCGTGCGTGGCGCCAGCGCTTGGTCGACCTCCGTCCTCGTGACCCGCGGCGCGCTCGACCTGGCGGCGACGGAAGTCGCCCGCAAGTTCGCCGAATCGTTCAAGGTCGTCGTGTCGGACGCGCGTGTTGCGCGCCTGCACGGGCGCCGCTTCGTTCAGCTTCTCGCAGCCCGCGGCGCCGCGGCGACGCTGCTCACGTTTCCGTCCGGTGAGCGCTTCAAGACGCGCGAAACCAAGGCGCGACTCGAGGATCGTCTGCTGGCGCTGGGAGCGGGGAGGGACACCGTCGTGGTGGCGCTGGGCGGCGGCGTGACCGGAGATCTCGCCGGGTTCCTGGCCGCGACGTGGCATCGCGGCGTTCCCGTCGTCTCGATACCCACGAGTTTGCTGGCGATGGTCGATGCTGCGCTCGGAGGAAAGTCCGCCGTCGATCTCCCCGGCGGGAAGAACCTCGTTGGTGCCTTCCACCAGCCTGTCTCGCTCTGGGCCGACGTGCGCGTGCTGCGAACGCTTCCTGCCCGAACGTATCGCGCCGGGCTCGCCGAGGTCGTGAAGACCGCCATCGCCTTGGACGCGGCGATGTTCCACCGGCTCGAGGCGGAGATCCCGCACCTTCTACGCCGCGACGAGCGGGTCGTGGAACGCATGGTCGCGCGTTGTCTCGCGCTCAAGGGCCGCGTGGTCGCCTCCGACCCTCAGGAGGCCGGTCACCGCGCGGTCCTGAATTTCGGCCACACCGCCGCCCACGCGATCGAAGCGGCGACGGACTATCGCGTCGTGCACGGTGAAGCGGTCGCAATCGGCGTCGTCGCCGAGGCGCGGCTCGCCGAGCGTGTCACCGGCTTGCCGCGCGGACACGTGGATCGGATCGAGGCGCTCTTGCGGGCTCTCCGGCTCCCGGTGCGTCCGCCGGCGGGGCTCGATCCGAAGCGGTTGGCGCGAACCATCCGTAGCGACAAGAAGACACGCCAGGGAGTCGTCCGCTGCGCGCTGCCCGAGCGGATCGGCCGCATGCCGAAAAGAGCCGATCCCACGGTCGCGATCGACGCGACACGTGATTTGCTGCCTTTCCTCGCCGGGAATTGACTCCGTCGGGGGCCGAGAACTAAGTTAACGCGGCTCGTCAACCAAAAACGCCAAGGTGCCGCTCGCCGATGCAGGTCGAAAGCCTCGGACGCTACCGCATCGAAAAAGAACTCGGGCGCGGTGCGATGGGCCGTGTCTTCCTCGCCTACGATCCCGAGATCGATCGTCGCGTCGCCATCAAGACGATACAAATCTTCGCCTCGCTTCCCGAGGCGGATCGCGTCCAGGCGCGTGAGCGATTCCTGCGCGAGGCGCGGTCGGCGGGTAAGCTCCTTCATCCCGGAATCGTGACGATCTTCGACGTCGGCGAGGCGGAGGGCGTGCCATACCTCGCGATGGAGTTCGTCGAGGGTGAGACGCTCGACATCTCATGCCGCGAGGACGCGCTCCTCCCCGTGCCCGTCGTCGTCGCCCTCGTCGCGGCGGCCGCCGACGCGCTCGCTTTCGCTCACCAGCGCGGCATCATTCACCGCGACATCAAGCCCGCGAATCTCATGCGCGTCGGCGACCGCGCGGTGAAGATCATGGACTTCGGGCTGGCGAAGAGCGCGACGACTTCGATGACCCACGATGGCGCGCTCTTGGGCACGCCGAACTACATGTCGCCGGAGCAGGTGCGAGGCGATCCGCTCGACGGCAGGACCGACCTCTTCTCGCTCGGCGTCGTCTGCTACGAGATGCTGACGGGCGTCAAGCCGTTCGGCGGCGACTCGATCTCCTCGGTGCTCTACCGCATTGTGCACGAGCCTCCGAAGGACGCCTCGCTGCGCCTTCCGCGCGTGGCCCCACCGCTCACGACGTTTCTCGAACGTGCACTGGCGAAGAACCCCGAGGTCAGGTTTCCCGACGCGTCGGCGTTTGCTGCGGGACTCCGTCGGGCCGGTGCCGCCGCCTCCGCAGCGACCGTGCCCACGGATTCGCCTGCGGTGCGTCCTCCCGGTCGATCCCCGCAGAAAGCACCCCCGGCGTCCGCACGGCGATCGATCATTCCGTGGATCGTCTTCGTCCTGGGTGTTGCCGCGCTCGGTTCGGCCGTCGTCCTGCTCCCCGGCTGGCTCGCTCCTAGGCCTGTCGCGCTGCTCACGGCGCGTGTCCGCACGGAGCCCGCCGGGCTTCCCGTTCAATTCAACCGCGCTCCGCTCGCGGACGACACCGTTCGATTCGCCGGTGGCGGGCCGTTTGGAGTGCTGACTGCGGCTTCTGGCTGCCGCGAGGCAAAGCACCGCGTGGAAGCGGCCGACGCGGGCGGCGAGATCGTGCTCGTCCCCGACCCCGTTCGGGCGGAAGTCGCGGTCGATCCGGGGGTGTCGGGGGCGCGCGTTTCGGTCAACGGCCAGGACGCCAGCGCCGCTGCGGCCGCGATCGAGCTGGACCTCTGTCGCGACAACACGATCGAGGTTTCGGCCGAGGGTTACCGCACCGTGACCGCGACGGTCCCCGCGAAGGCGTTGCCTCTCGATGCGCGCAACGCGGCGGCGGCGATCAAGCTCGAGCCGATCCCGACCGGTCGGCTCCTCCTGCCGGCCACCCGAGTGCCCGTCCGCTTTTTCGTCGATGGCAAACCCACGGCGCGCACGAGCGCCGGCATCGAGCTGCCTGTGGGGCCGCACGAGGTCCGCGCGACCAACGAGGACCGATTCCTCGACCTCGCGGTCACGCTGGAGGTGCCGGCGGACGGAGCGGCGACGCCCCAGTTCGCCATCCCGGCGTTGGCGCGGCTCGTGGTGCAGACGTTTCCTCCGAACTGCCACGTCGCGCTGAAGCGCTCCGGATCCGCATGGCGGACCGTGGGCGAGACTCCTCTCCGCTACGAACTGGTCGCGGGGCGCTACCTGCTTCGCGTTGAATCGCCGATTTCAGGTGAGTCGCGGGAGCAAGACATCAATCTGGCGCCGGGGACCAACGCTCCGGTTCGCGTTTCGTTCGGGAGGGCTGGCCGGTGAGATCGGCGCTGCACGGCGTCGCCCTGCTCGCCGCGGTGATCGTTGCGGCTCCTACGGTGGTTGCGCAGGTGGTCCCCGACCCGGCCGCCGCAACGCGGCAGTACCGTCTCGCCCAGCGTCTCGGGGCCGACAGGTCGCCGGATGCGGCAGCCGCCTTCGAACAGGTCGTGACGCTCGATCCTCATGGGGCGTTTGCGGACGATGCGCTCGTCGACCTCGCACGGCTTCAGGGGTCGACCGACTGGCCCGAAGACCTGGGCGGGCTCGATGCCACGCGGGCAGCCGCTGCGGCGGCGGCGCTCGAACGAAGCCTCAACGTGCACGCCGACGGCGACCGCGAGCTCGAAGCGCGCTACCGGCTCGCCCTCATCCGCATCGCGCCGCTTCCCGGGCGTGATGTGGCCCGCGCGCGGCAGGATCTGATGGCGGTCGCGTCCAGCCGGTCCCGTGACCGTTGGGTCGTGGCTTCTCGCTACGCATTGGGATTCCTCGACGAACAGGCGGGGGCGCCGGAACGCGCCGCGGGCGCGTTCGCGCGCATCGTCGTGGAACGGCCGGAGAGCGACGTCGCACCGCGCGCACGTGCCGGGTTCGGGCGGACGCTGCTCGCCCGGCAACGCTTCGGCGACGGCGCGGGGTGGCTCCAAGAAGCGATCGAGACCGGCGCTCCTCCCCTCGTCCGCGCGGACGCCCTGCGACAGTTGGCTCTCCGCGAGGTGCTCAACGAGAGGGTTCCGTCGCGCCGGTGGACCGCCGTCGCCTCGCCCCTTGCCGTCATGCCGACGACTCGGGGCGCAAGCTTGCTCGCGACCGCGGTCGACGGCCGGCTCGTCGTCTACGATCGCAAGAACGGAGCGCTTTCCGTCTTCGACGCCCATGGGCTGGGCGCGCCTCCGGTGTCCGTCGCCGATGTCACCGCGCTCGCGACCGATCCGTTCGGGCGCGTGTTCGTGGCGACGAAGGAAAGTCTTCTTCGCTGGGACGCAACCGGGCTCACGGTCGTCTTGACGTTGGGGAGTTTCGGCGCGCCCGCAGCGATCGCCGTCGATGCGTCGGGTGCGGCCTGGATCGCCGATCGGAAGGGCGACCGCGTCGCGCGCTGGATCCCCGGGACACCGACCCCGGAGGTCGTTCGTGAGAGCAAGGGGGCGGGTGTCGCCGCCCTCGTGTCGACGGGTGGGCGCGTGGTCGCCGTCGAGGAGAAGACCGGACGAATCGTCACCCTCGTCGGGCCGGCTGCCGAGGCGCCCTTCGGCACGGCGGCGTTCAGACGTCCGGTCGCTTTGACCGTCGATGCGGCCGGGCGGATCTCCGTCCTCGACGAGAAGGCGGGAACTGTGACCCGCCTCGCACCCTCGGGGGATGTGCTCGACACGCTCGTCCTCGCCGCGGGCGGCGTGTCGCGCCCGCTGGCGATCGCGTCCGCTCCGGACGGCGCGGTGCGCATTCTCGACGGATCGACCGGCGCGGTTGCGGTGGCTCCGTGAGCCGCCTCGCGGTCGGACTCGTCGCCCTTCTGGCGCTTTCCGGTGCGGCCCCGGCGGATGCGCAGCCCGCCCCGGGCGATGCGGCGGCCTCGGGTCAAGCGCTCGACGCGGTACGCGACCAGATCGTCGCGCTCGATATCGAAAAGGCGCTCGCGGCGTTGGATGCGCTCCTCGAACGACCCGAGCTTCCCGAGGCGACGCGCGTCGACGCGCTCGATCTGCGGGCCCAAGTGCACGTCGCCAGCGACGACCTCGACGCGGCCGAGAAGGACTACCGCGCCATTCTTGAATTGAAGGCGGGGTACACGCCGGGTCGCGACGTGACCTCCAAGAAGGCGATGGAACGCTTTGTAAGGATCCAGGCCTCGATGATCGGGACCATCCACCTCGAGGTGGACCCAAAGGACGCTTCGCTCTCCGTCGAGGGCCGCCCCGTCTCTGTCTCGGCGGAGGGCGGTTTCCAGGTCGTCGCGGGAGAACGAAACCTGCGTTTCACGCGAAAGGGCTTCGATACGCAGGAGGTCTTAGTCCGCGCGGTCGCTGGGCAGGAGACGCTCGTCAGGATCCGGTTGGTACCTAATGCGCGGAGCGTCGTCGTGCGCACGGACGTCGACGGGGTGGCGGTCACGTTGGACGGTGTCGCCTCCGGCGCGACGGCACGGGCAGGCGATGCCGGGCCCGATGCGAACGCGCCCGCCGTGCTCGTGATCGATGACGTCGCGATCGGCGAGCACGACCTTCGCTTCACGAAATCATGTTTCGCGACCGAGACTCTCCAAGAAATAGTCAGCGTTGACTTGGCCGACCGCTCGCCCAAGCTGTTGCGGATCGTCGCGATGCGGCCCGCGCGGACGCGGGTGACCGCAACGGGAGCCCTCTACGAGGGCGAGCTGCTGGTGGATGGCGAGCGCGTGGCTGTGTTGCCCCTGACGACGTTCGCGATGTGTCCGGGCGCACGAACCCTCGAAGTTGTCGCTTCGGGGCGTGCCGTGTGGTCGGGGACGGTGGCCGCGGAGGAGTCCGACCTCACCCTCGACCTGACGCCTCGCCCGAACGCCGTCCTCGTAGGGGCCGCCTGGCCCAAGGCGTGGGCCTCCGCGGTTGCGGACTGGAGCCTGCGCGATCGGGTCGACATGCCCGCAGGCGGGAAGCTCGCGGCACGCGAGGACTGGAACGCCGTGCCGCTTCCGCCGGGTACCGATCTGGCCGTTGGCGTGATCTCGCACGGCGGCGTCGGGGAGGACGAGCACGTCGTGCTGTACAGCCCCGTCCTTCAGGAAGTCGAGGAGCCTCCCTCGCCGCCCAGGTCGACGCGGCCCGTCTGGAGCGACGCGACGATCGGGGCCGTTCTCGTCGACGGAGAGGCGGGCTCCGTCGTCTGTGCCTCGGTCTCCCCCGGTGGGCCGGCCGCGCGGGCGGGGTTGCTTCCCGGAGATCGCCTTGTCGCGATCGCGGGCCGCGCGGCCACAAGCGCTGCCATGGCGAAGGGTGCGGTCGTCGCGGCAGGAGTTCGCGCGACGCTCGTTCTCGACGTTGCGCCGCCTTCGGGTTCGGCGCGCAAGATCGAGTGCGTGACGTCGGAGGTGCCGCAGATCGCGCCTCCATCAGGTAACGACGCGAGCGCCGTGGTGCGCGCCGCGTGGGCCGCGGTGGATGCCACGGCCGCGGGGCCGGACGCGGCGCTTGCCCTCGCGAGCCTCGCGAGTCTGCTCGATCGCTCAGGACGGGACGCCGCAGCTCTCAATGCATGGCGTCGAGTAAGGACGATCGGTGATGGTGTGCTGGCGGCCCGGGCGTCGTATGCCGTCGGTGTCGCGCTCCAAGCGAGCGGAAAGCCCGCGGAGGCGATCGAAGCCTTCGAACAGGCGCGATCCTCCGGGTTGGCCCAGGGAGAGCTGGCTTTGGCCGCGGCCGCGATCGACCGGCTCGCGGACCTCGGCGTTGCGCCGCGCTGATGTCTACTGCGCGTTGATGTAAGAATTGCTCGCGAGCGCGACGGAGCGCAAAGCCTGATTCGTGTGTCCGAGACGGGTTCCGGTGCGAATCTCTGACGCCGCGATCTGATCGAGGACGTAGTCGAGATCGGCGGCGCGCGCGCCGTTTAGCCGGCGCTCGAACTTGGCGAGCTCGGCACGAAGCTCGGGGGAGCTGACCGGACGCTCGACGTTGGCGGGCATCCTCGTGCCCGGCATTGTGGCGAGGCGTCGCTCCACCTCGCGCCGCACCAGCTCCTCGGTCGAGATGACGGGAGTGGCGGGAGTCGCGGCGGCGACCGAAGCCGGGACGGTCGCGCGGCCCAAGCCCAGTGCGTACCCGGCGCCGGCACCCGCGCCGGCCAGGAGTGCGGCGCCGAGCAGCGATGCCGCCAACGCCGCGGTTTTGAACTTGAATCGATCCCGTAGTACGACGACGCGAGGAATGCGGGGGGCCTCCGGCTCGTCTTCGCGCAGCAGCGTTCGGACGCGCCGGAAATCGTCGAGCGCTTCGCGGCATGGCGCGCACGATTCGAGATGCGCGGTCAGCGCCGCGTCGTCTTCGGCGCCGATCTCCCCGTACAACCTTCCGGTCAAGCTGTCGTTCCAATTCGTGCAGGACATCGCCGTCTCCTACTGGATGCCGAGGCCGGCCAAGGACGTCCGCATCGCGTCCAGGCCCGCATACATCCGGGATTTCACCGTGCTCTCCGGGACGCCTAACACGTCGGCGATCTCCCGGAACTTGAGGCCCTCGTACTCCTTGAGCAGAAGCACCTCGCGCTGATCGCGCGGAAGCGCGGAGAGCGCGCTACGGACCGCGCTCCGCCGCTCGGTGTGTTCGTACGCCGCCGCGGGACTCGTGGCGAGCGTCTCGGGCGCAACGTGCTCTCGCGGCGTGTCGGTATCGCCAGGAGGCGCGGCGATCATCAGTCGGCCCCACCGGCGTTTCCGCCGCGTCTGATCACGGCAGAGATTGAGCGCGATTTGATACATCCAGGTGGAAAAACGCGCCCCCTCGCGGAACGCCTCGGCCTTGTCCAAGATCCTCAGAAAGGTCTCTTGGCAGACGTCCCTAGCGTCGTCCGGACGGTCCAGAGAACGGGAGACGAACCGGAACAGCGGGCCTTCCCATCGAGCAACCAGGACGCCGAGCGACTCGGCATGCCCGCGCCGCAAAGCGAAAAGCAGGTCTTCGTCGGTCGGGACAGACACCTCGGGAGGCCCTCCGCTCACCACGATGGGTGATACGCCCCACCACGCTGGTTCGACGACCTCATCTTACGGGACGGTGTTTACATATCTATTACTGACCAATTTGATATTTAAAATTAATAACTTATATTTACAAATCTACTAATTCACATTCCTTTGGGCAGGAGAGCTCTCGCGTTGCATCCGACGGAAGACGACATCGTCCGCGACGGCGACGGCATCAGCTTCGGCTCTCCCGGCGGCGCGCCGAGCCACGCCGGGCTGATCGAGCGTCTCGCGTGCCAGGAGTCGGAGATCGAGAGCCTCTGCGCCGAGGTTCTCGAGCGCTACGAAGAAGCAACGTTCGTCTATCGACTCAGCGAGCGCATCGGCTCGGCCCTAGGGGAACGCGCGATCGCGGGGCTCGTCGTTCGGGACGCGGCGACCGTTCTCGGCGCGCACGCCGCGGAACTTTGGCTCAAGACTGGCGGGGATCTCGTGCTCGCGGCAGCTTTGGACGAGTCGCGCGCCGTTGAACCAGCCCTTGCCGTGCAAGAGACGGTCGCGACGGGACGCACGTGGGTACGCGAAGCCGGTTCCGGCGCCGAGGCGTCGGCCGCCATTGCGCTTCCGGAGGGCCAGGGGTCGTTCCTGGGCGCACTGGTCCTCCACGGCCGGCCGCCAGGGCGCGCGTACCTGACCGGCGAGATCAAGCTGCTGGCGACGATCGCTGCGTTAGCCGCCGCGTTCATCCGCAATGAACGTCTTGCCGAGAAGGCTCGTCGCGCCGATGCCAGGCGCCGCGAAGACGAGATCGCGCGACAGATTCATCGGGGGCTGTTGCCCCGCCACGACCCGCTCTTTGCCGGGCTCGACGTCTCGGGCGGCTTCCGGGCCGCGGAGGTCTTGGGGGGGGATTACTACGGCTACGTCGCCATGGCGGACGGGAGTCTGGGCATCGCCATCGCCGATGTTTCGGGGCACGGGGTCGGTGCTGCGCTCTACATGGCGATCGCCAAGGGTGCGCTGCAGTCGGAGGCTCGCGACATCCTGTCCGCCGGCGATGTCCTGGGACGCGTCAACGAGGTTCTCGCGTCCGACTTCTCCGCCACGGACATGTTCGCGACGCTGGTCTTCGCGAGGTTCCTTCCCGACGGACGGCGGATCGTCTGGTCCAACGCCGGGCACAATCCACCCGTGTTGCTGCGCCGGAACGGCGACATCGAGATGCTCAAACCGTGCGGTCCGGCTCTAGGGATCGTTGCGGGGGCGCGCTGGCGCGATGTCGATCAGCGATTCGCGCCCGACGACGTGCTCCTCCTCTACACCGACGGCGTGGTCGAAACTCGTGACGCCGCGAAGCGGTTCTTCGGGACGGACCGGCTGATCGAGGCCGCGAGGCGTCCGGCCGCGAGCGCCGACGAGATTCGCGAGAACATCTTTGCCGCGCTCGCCCGCCACGCCGGTACGACGCCGGTGGAGGACGACGTGACTTTGGTCGTCGCCCGCGGCGTCGCGATCGAAGAGGGGTCGTGATGGCGCCGAAGCGGATCCTCATCGTGGACGATGACGCGTTCATCAGGCGCCCTCTCGAGTTCATTCTCCGTGAAGAGGGTTATCAACCCGCGACCGCGGCGGATGTCGACGAGGCGTTGCGCGCCATCGAGTCGTGTCCACCCGACTTGATCTTCCTCGACGTGATGATGCCCGGCAAGGACGGATTGACGTGGTGCGCCGAGTTGAAGTCCGATCCGCGTTACGCCCGGATCCCCATCGTTCTCCTCTCCGCGCGCGGGCAGGAGCGCGACCGCGAACAGGCGCTCGCTTCAGGCGCCGCGGACTTCCTGACGAAGCCGTACTCGCCGCATGAGCTCAAGCGCCGGGTTCGTGAGCTTCTAGGCCGCGGTTGACGGAGGGGGAGCCGTGGCCCAGTGGAGTCTCGCCGACCGAACGCTCTACGCAAAGCTCGTGTACTACGGGCCTGCGCTCGGCGGGAAAACCACCAACCTCAGGGTGCTTCACCATGTGACGGATCCGGACGGGCGGGAGAGGCTCGTGTCGGTGAACACCGCGGACGATCGCACGCTCTTCTTCGATCTCCTACCGTTCGATCTTGGAACCGTGCTTGGCTACAAAGTCGCGCTCAAGCTGTACACGGTACCCGGTCAAGTCCGCTACGACGCGACTCGCCGGGTCGTTTTGGCGGGGGCCGATGCGGTCGTTTTCGTGGCCGATTCCGATGCGGCTCGCGAGCGCGACAATCGCCACGCCTGGGACAATCTCCTCCAGAACATGCGTGCGGCGCGCCTCGATCCCGCCGCCGTTCCGATCCTCGCCCAGTTCAACAAGCGCGACCTCTCCGGAGCGGCTTCGGAAGCGGCGATGGAAGCCTGGTTCGGTTTGACCCCGGGGCTATGGGTGCCGGCGGTCGCGTGCAAGGGTCAGGGTGTGCTCGAGACCTTTCTCGCCGCCTCCCAGGCGATGCTCAATCGGCTCGTGGCCATCGCCGAGCCGCAGACGCGACGATCGCTTCACGCGGGCGATCTGGCCGCACAGCTCAACGCATCGTTCGCTCCCTACCTGTCGCGTTGCGCGAAGGCAGGATCCACCGAGGACGCGCCGAAGGCGACGTCGGAGCCGATCGTCCTTGCGTCGTCCGATCTGCTGGAGAGCGCGGTGGCCTCTAGCGTCACGTTGGCCGCGCAGCTTGCGGACGAACACGGACTCGTCTCCCGGCTGACCCGCGAGGCGGAATCGCTTCGCCGACTCTCCGACGCCCTCCGTTCGACGGGGGCCAACTTCGAGCGGGATGCGGTTTGCGACGCGGCCCTGACGGCGATCGTCACGACCCTCGGTGCGGCCGGCGCGGCGCTCGGCACGCTGGGTGTCCGTGGCGTGGTGCGGCTCGAACGCCCGGCGGGCCGCGATCTCACTCCGCTTGCCGGGGAGGGGGGGGTGGCCGCGCTCCTCGCACGGATGTTCACGAGCGCCGGCTCCTCGGTCGTCGACGACTTGGCGCTCGAGGTCCCCGCGGCGGTGGAAACGACCGCCGGGCTGCGCGCATTGGCGGTCGTCCCGGTCGAACCTGAGCAGCGCGCATCGCTCGTCGTAGCGATGCCCGGCCCCGACGGCGGGTTTTCGGACGTCGATGTGCGGTTCCTCGCGACGCTGGCGGGGCATCTCGCGGTGGGGCTCGAAAAGGTGCGCATTCACCAAGAGCTTCGCGCCCATCGCGATCGTCTCGAAGCGGTCGTGAGCGCGCGAACCCGGTCGCTTCGAAAGGCGTATGACGAGCTCAAGACGGTCGATGCGATGAAGGACCGGTTTCTCGCGAACGTCTCGCACGAGATGCGCTCGCCCCTGACCGCGATCATCGGCGCCGCGACGTTCTTGCGGGAGTACGAGGGCGACCCTGCTGAGCGTCACGAAATGGCTGACGGTATTCTCGAGTCGTCGCAGGCGCTCGAACGCATGGTCGATGGCCTGCTGCGCGTTGCCCGCCTCGATGCCGGCGACGACGCGGCCCTCGAGGATGTCGCGCCGGCCGAGGTCGTGGCCGAAGCGCTGCGCGCCGCCTCTGCCGAAGGACGGGCGACCGTCCTCTTCGATCCCCGCATCGCGCCGTTTCCTGCCGATTCCGCGCGTCTCGCGCGGGCGTTGGCCAACCTCCTGGACAACGCGCTCAAGTTCGGCCCATCTTGCGGGCCTGTCGAGCTCCGCGTATCGCCCTGTGTGCTGGGTCGTCCGGGGGGCGCCGCCGCCGGCGTGTCCTTTGCCGTGCTCGATCGGGGCCCGGGACTCGCCGAAGAGGACGTCGAACGTGCGTTCGCGCCGTTCGAGCAAGGGGGCGATCCGTTGACCGGGAAACCCGCGGGTGTCGGATTGGGACTGTACGAGGCGCGCGCCATCGCGCGGCGCCACGGCGGAACGATCATCCACCTTCCACGCCCCGGGGGCGGCAGCGAATTCCGAATCTCGGTTCCCGCCGGGCCGGCGGTCGCCGCCTCACGCGAGGCGCGCCGTGCGTGAGGGCGTGCGCGAGAACTACGCCAGGCTCGCGAGCGACCCGCTGCGACTGCGGGAAGCGCGGCGCTGGCTCGTGCGCCTCGTCCTTGCGGCGGGGTTCACACCCGAGGATGCGCGCGATCTGGCCGTGGCCTTCAGCGAGGCGTGCGCCAACGTGCACCGCCATGCCTACGGGGGTCGTCGCAACGGACGCGTCGATCTCAAGATTGCGATCGACGACGACCGGATCGTGATCACGCTGGACCACGACGGCGAACCGTTCGATCCGGTCGGATATGAGCCTCCCGATCTGCGGCGCCCGGCGGAGAGCGGCTACGGCTTGTACCTGATCGGGTCGCTCGTCGACGACGTGTCGTTCGAGGAAACCGGCGCCGGGGGACGGGTGGTGCTCATCAAGCGCCGAACGCATGTGGATGTTCGTGCCTAGACGGAAAGACGAGGGTTACATGTCAACGAGCAAGGTGAATCGCGCGGCGGCGGGACCGACGGGAGAGACTCTTCCCGACCTCGCCGAGCTGTGCCGGATCCATGAGATCGGCCTCGATCTCATCGGTCGAAGCCACGACGTCGAAGAACTGCTCGACCGCGTGCTCGAAGAGTACGAGTCGCGCCTTCAGGCGCTTCCGTCCGACGCGCTCGACGCGCGCAGCGGGGACCCTCATCCCGACAGCGTCAGGAAGCTTCGCGGTCTGGTGATGTTCGCGACGCAGGCGGCCGCCCTCAAGGAAAAAGCCGTCGTCGCGGGTGAGATGAGGCGTCGCGCGGCGATGCTCGAAGAGGCCAACGAGCGCCTCGTTGCGGCGCTCGATGAGGCGGAACGCTCGCGCGCCCGCTTGGACGGCGTGCTGGCGGCGTTGTCGTCCGGCGTCATGATCCTCGGTGGCGACGGGGCGTTTCTCACCGCCAACGCCGCCGTCCGTGGACTTGCCGGCTCGTTGGATGACACCGCCCTCGCCAAGCTCATCGCGCACGGGGTCCCGCATGGCGGCGAGGCGGAGATCGATCTCGAGATCGCGGACGGCGGCCGCCGCACGCTCCTCGTCGCTCGGCGTGCGATGTCAGGCGAAAAGGGAAGCGAGGTCGTTCTGGTCACTGACGTGACCAAGCGCAACCGGGCGGTCGAGGAGCGCGTTCGTCTCGAGAAGCTGGCGGAGGTGCTCAAGACGCTTTCCGTCTTGAGCCACAAGATCAACAATCCGTTGACCGCTCTCTTAGGGCGCGCCCAAATCCTGCAGGCCCAGAAGACGAGTGATCCCAGCGTTGTCAAAGCGGCGGCGGTGATCGAGGAGGCGTCCCTGCGTATCGCGGACCTCATTCGGGAGCTGGCGCAAGTCGTGAGGGATGGACGCCAGGACGCGGTGGACGAATTGCTCGACATGGGGTCGACGACCCCGGAGAAGGAGGGCCGCAATTGAGAGTCGACATCGTCCGCGAAGGACCGGTCGTGCGGCTTTCCATGAGCGGCTGCGACGCGATCGACAGCGCGAACGCGGCGGAGGTCAAGGCCGAGTCGCTCCGCCTCCTGGGTGAGGCGCGAGACGTCGTGGTCGACCTCAAGTCGGTGGATTTTCTGGACTCCGCCGGCGTGGGCGTGCTCGTGGGCCTGTTCAAGAACGCGCGTCTTCGCGGAGGACGTGCGCGATTCTGCAACCTGACGCCCGGCGTGCGGTCGGTCCTCGAGCTCATTCAGCTGGACCGGATTTTCGAGATCTACGACGACGTCGAATCGGCCGTCCGCTCGTCCGGCGAGCTCAACGTCGTGGGGCGCGCCGCTGCTGCGCGAACGCGGTCAGGAACGCCGCGATCAGGACGAGGCTGACGGAGGCGGACGGCGGCAGGACGGTCTGCGATTGTCCGTAGGCAAGTCGCGGCACGGCACCCAGAAGCAATCCGTTGATCCATGCGTGCAGAGACGCCGCGAACCAGACGTTGTCGGTGAGCAGCACGATCATCCCGAGGAGCGTGCCCAAGGCGAGCGCGAAGCCCAGCTGCCGCACCGCGTCGTCCCAACCGGACGATAGACCGACGTGCTCCATCCCGAACACCATCGACGTCAACCCGAGGGCGACCCATCGGCGCGCGGCGGGGGCGTGGAGCCCGAGCCGTGGCGCGAGGCGCAGCAGTTCGCCCAGGAGCAGACCGCGGTAGTACGACTCTTCGGCGAGTGCGAGCACCGCCTGCCCGACGAGCAAAACCGCCAGCGGACCGTGTGGGTGGGGCGGCAGCACGCCGACGCCGGACCCCACGGCCTTCGCAACGAGCGCCATGACGGCTCCGCCGCCGCCGATTGCGATCGCCGCGCTCGCGATCCCGACGAGAGCCTTCCGTCCGACCATCCGGGAGCGCACCCACGAAGCGGCGGGACGCGAAAAACGGGACCCTAGCAGGACGATGGCGAGCAACCCGAGCCCGCACATCAATCGAAACCACGCGTCGGCGGCATCGCCCTGCAGTTCCGCAGGGGCGGCCAGCGCGAAGATGGGTGGGTAAAAGCTCGACGAGATCCACTTTTCGACGAGCAGCATCAAGAGGATCGGCGTGAAGCTCCCCAAGCGGACGCCGGGTCCAGGGGCCGCTCCGATCTGGCGCTCGCGCGCGGCGACGAGGAACAGGAAGAGCACAGAGGCGAACAGGAGGCTCCCCACCGCGGGGGCGAGGAACGGCGATGCCGGCGTGAGGTCGTGAAACTGGCGCAGCAGGCCCGCGGTGAACATCGCCATCGCGACGAGCAGCCAAGCGAGCGCGCGGGGGATCCTCAAGCCCGCCGCTCCCGTCGCTCGACCCGGATCGTAACGCCCCGGGCGTCCGCCAATCCCCTCGCCATGCGGGGCGTGTTGAAGGCGGCCCCCGCGCGCCCGTGCCGGTCGACGACGATCACGCCTCCGAACCCCGAAAGCCGCGCCAGCTCCCGAAGCGCGGCGCGTGCGGCGGCGGCGGAGCCCGAACCGGTGGCGAGCGCGTCAACCGCGGTTTTCGCCAGCACCGCCCGGAGGATCGGTTCCCCCCACCCCGTGCAAGAGGCCGCGCCTCGTCGATCATCCGCGTAGGTTCCACTTCCGACGATCGCGCTGTCGCCGACACGGCCGGGTGCCTTGTCCTGGGTGCCGCCCGTGGAGGTGGCCGCCGCGACGCGCCCGTGGCGATCGATCGCCACCGCGCCGACGGTTCCGTGCGGCCTCGCATGCGGCGAGAACTCCTTCGTCACGAGAACCCGTGAGCCGGCTCGGATTCGTTTCCAGCGCGCGAGCTCGCGCCCTACGAGGAGCGAACGGGTCGTGCACATCTCGGCCCCCGTGAGGGATGCGAACCTCTTCGCCCCGGGGCCTACGAGGAGCACGTGGGGCGAGCGCTCCATGACGCTCCGGGCGACGGAGACCGGATGGCGAACGCCGCCGATCGCCGCAACCGCCCCGGCGCGTCGAGTCGTCCCCTCCATGATCGAGGCGTCCATCTCGAGCGCACCGGCCGCATTCAGGTGACTGCCGCGCCCCGCGTTGAACGTGGGGTCGTCCTCCAAGGACCGGACGACGAGCTCGACGACATCGAGCGCCGAGGCTCCTCGGCGCAAAGCGTCGAATCCGAGGGTCAACGGCTTGACCAGCCCGCGCCGATGCGAGTCCACTGCGCCATCCGGGATATTCCAGGCGCCGCCGTGGAGGGCCAGAGCGAAGGTCAAGGATTCCCCGTGGCGGAAGCGCGTGGGAGTCGAACCCACCCCGGACGGCAAAGCCGCCCGGCACGCGGTTTTGAAGACCGGAAGGGCCACCGGGCCCCATGCGCTTCCGTTCGATGTCGTCAACCGCCGCCGCGCGTTCTGCACACCGGCGGGCGCGTAGACTATCTCTGCGCGCCGAAGGGCGTCAACGACGGTCTCGGCGCGCGCTCCTTTCTTGACGCTCCTTGCGACGAGTGTGAGAATGCACCGGTCGTGTCGGGGCTGTAGCTCAGCTGGGAGAGCGCATGACTGGCAGTCATGAGGTCGAGGGTTCGATCCCCTTCAGCTCCACCATCCTCTGACGGAGCGGTTCGGACCGTCGCGCTCCCCGTCGCATAACTTCCGGAAGCGTCAGGTCGTATACCCGGCGTGCATTCGCCGCCTCGGGAGGATCGGGATGAACAAGAAGCTCCTCGCCTTTCTCGCGATCTTGGCCGCCCTCGGATTCCTGGGGCTTTGCGCCGTCGTCGCGATCTCGTTTTTCGGCGCGTACCCGAAGGGGAGCATTCCCTCGAAGATTCTCCTCGAGGCCGACTTCGAGAGACCCATCGAGGAGTACATGGCCGACGAGCCCATCACGAAGGCGTTCGGAGGAGAAGAGCCGACCACACGCGACGTGATCGACGCCCTGGATCGGGCGGCCGGCGACGATCGGGTTCTAGGACTCGTAGCGCGCTTGGGCGCGGTGCCCATGGGGATGGCTCAGATCCAGGAAATCCGGGACGCGGTCGTGAGATTCCGCGCCTCCGGAAAGCCTGCGGTCGCCTGGGCGGAGACCTTCGGTGAATTCGGTGCCGGCAACGGCTCCTACTACCTGGCGACGGCTTTCGACCAGGTCTACCTCCAGCCGTCGGGGGACATCGGGCTCACCGGCCTGATGTACGAATCGCCTTTCATCAAAGGACTCTTCGACAAGCTCGCGATCGTTCCGCGCATGGATCATCGCTACGAGTACAAGAACGCGATGAACTTCTACACCGAGACGAAATATACCGACGCGCATCGCGAGGCGATGCAGAAGCTCATGGACTCGCAGTTCGGGCAGATGGTCTCGGGCATCGCGAAGGGTCGCGGGATGTCCGAACGCCAAGCGCGGGCCGCGTTCGACGACGGTCCCTATCTCGGGCAGCAGGCGGTCGATGCCAAGCTCGTCGACGCACTTCTCTACCGCGACGAGGTGTACGCCAAGGTGCGGCAGAAGGCAGGGCCGGACGCCAAGCTCCTCTACCTTCAGAAATACCTCGAGCGCGTCGGCCGTCCGCACGACAAAGGCGAGAAGGTGGCGTTGATCTACGGGGTGGGGGCCGTTCAGCGCGGTGGGGGTGGATTCAGCCCGATCTCCGGGAGCGCCATGGGCTCGGACACCGTGGCGGGCGCGTTCAGAGCCGCGCGAGAAGACGAAGACGTGAAGGCGATCGTCTTCAGGGTCGATAGCCCCGGCGGGTCGTACGTCGCATCCGACACGATCTGGCGCGAGACACAATTGGCGCGTAAGGCGGGGAAACCGGTCATCGTCACGATGGGAAACCTCGCCGGCTCGGGCGGCTACTTCGTTGCGATGGGGGCGGACAAGATCGTCGCGCAACCGGGCACGATCACCGCATCGATCGGGGTGCTCGGCGGGAAGCTGTTGACACGTGGGCTCTGGGAGAAGATCGGCGTGACCTATGACGAGGTTCACACCAGCGACAACGGGACCATGTTCACCGCGGCACAAGACTACACACCGAAGGAGTGGAGCAAGTTTCAGCAGTGGCTCGACCGCGTCTACGTCGATTTCACATCGAAGGTCGCGGACGGACGAAGGCTCCCGAAGGCCAAGGTCCTAGAGATCGCCAAGGGGCGCATCTGGACGGGCGAAGACGCCCTTGGGTTGGGACTCGTCGACGCGCTGGGCGGCTTCGACGAGGCGCTGAAGCTGGCGAAGGAGGCCGCGAAGATCCCCGCCGGAGACGACGTCAATCTGGTGGTCTTCCCGCGCAAGAAGAGCTTCCTCGAGGCGTTGACCCGCAAGATGCCGGACAGCAGCGAGGGCGAGGCGTGGGCGCGTGTCGCGGTCGATCTCGCACGGGAGCTGCGGCCGGCGATCGCCATGCTCCGCGATCTCGGACTGGCGCAGAACCCTCCCGGCGTTCTCACGATGCCCCCGATGCGCGCGGGGTACTGAGGGCGGTCGGACCTAGAGGGGATAGAGAAGGACCGACTCGCGGTCGCGGAGGAAGCGCGCCAACCCAGGGGCCCAGGACGCCTCCATCTCAGCCAGTGAGGCTCCCGTCTCGAGCATCGGCCGCAGGTCGGAGCGGCCGAGAAGCAAGTCGATCGCGAGCCGGTCGTCGACGAACTCGTAGCGCTCGCGACGCCAGTCGAACAGGTCCGGGGCGAGCCGTAAGGCTTCGCGGATCAGCACGAGGTAGGTCGCGAACGGCCGGGCCTTTCCGCGGTCGGTGATGTGGACCTGCACACCCCCGCAACTGCGGCCGGCATGCTTTTGGAACGTCGGACGGAACCAGGCGGCTCGGAAGAGGACCCCGTCCAAGCCCTCCGCGTCCCCGGCCTGTGCGAGGGCTTCGGCGAAGGCCGCGGCGTCGATCCAGGGTGCGCCCACGAGCTCGAAAGGACGCGTGGTGCCGCGACCCTCGGAGAGGTTCGTCCCCTCGATCAGACAGCCACCGGGATAGATTCGCGCGGTCTCGGGCGTCGGCATGTTCGGCGACGGCAAGACCCAGGGTAGCCCGGTGTCCTCGTACTGCATGTCGCGTGTCCAGCCCGACAACGGGACCACGCGGAGGTCCCCGCCGATTGCGAACGCGTCGCGGAAGAGGGACGCGAGCTCGCCCGTCGTCATCCCGTGCCGCACCGGGAGCGGAAACCGGCCGACGAACGAGGCGCATGCGGGGTCGAGCACGGGCCCCTCGACCGCCAGGCCTCCGATCGGGTTGGGTCGATCGAGGACGACGATCGGTATGTCCGCCTCGCGCGCGGCTTCCATCATGTAGGAGAGCGTGTACACGAACGTGTAGAACCTGGTGCCCACGTCCTGCAAGTCGTACACGATCGCGTCGAGCCCCTTCAACTGCTCGGGTTGGGGCCGGAGCGAGCTCACGGTCTCCCCGTAAAGGCTGACGATCGGCAGACCCGTCGTGCGATCGGACGGCTCGGCGACGGCCTCCATGTCCTGGGCCTCGCCGCGCACTCCGTGCTCGGGGCCGAACAGCCGTTGGACCCTGAAGCGGCCATCCCGGGCGAGCCGGTCGACGAGGTGGCGTCCTCCCGCGTCGATCGACGCGGGATGCGCGACGACGCCCAGTCTTGCCCCGCGCGGCAGCCCCGCCGCGCCGGAGGCGGGATCGAGGAACGATTCGAGACCGGTGCGGACGCGACTCATCGGAGTTCTCCGAGCGCGGCCATCGTAGCAGTGTGCGGGCCGCAGCCGGCGCGATCGTGGACGGATACAATGCGCGCAGAGGGGGCCCCATGACCTACTTCTGCGTCGACTGCGAAGCCTCGGGGCCCGTGCCCCCGCTGTTCAACCTCCTCTCGATCGGCGTGACCGTCGTGCGCCCCCGGGACGGCCGTCACGTGCCCGGCGACTCGTTCTACGTCGAGCTCAAGCCGATCTTCCCCGGGTTCGAACCCGGTGCGATGGCTGTGTGCGGTCTGGATGCGGACCGCCTGCGCCGGGACGGCACGGAGCCGCGCGAAGCCATCGACCGCCTGGCGCGGTTCGTTCGCGAGCAGAACGAAGGCTCATCCGACAACCCCTGCTTTGTCGGGCACAACGCCGTGTTCGACTGGTCGCACATCGCCTACTACTACGCCCACTTCGGCATGGAGAACCCGTTCGGCTACAAGGGGCTCGACACCAAGAGCCTCGCGATGGGGCGGCTCGGGATCTCCTGGCGCGACACGTCCAAGGAGAATCTCGAGCGGCTGCTCGCGCTGCCTGCGCAGGATCCCGCTCAGATTCATCGGGCGGATTACGACGCGCGGTACCAGGCGCTCATCCTCATCGCGCTCCTTGACAGGCGTTCTTGACACCGCTGGGGCAGCGGCTTAGTCTGACCGGCTTCTCGTCCGCCGCCGCCCGGAGAGGGCCCCGATGATGTTCGGGAACGAGTCCGACGACCCCGCGATTCACGCCACACGCGTCGAGATCGGCCGCGAGGCCTGGGTCGCGCCGAACGCGACCCTGACCGGACGCGTGACCCTCGGTGATCGGGCATCCGTCTGGTTCGGCTGCGTGCTACGCGGCGATCTCGAGCCGATCGCGATAGGCGACGAGACGAACGTCCAGGATCTGACCGTCGTTCATGTGGATCATGGTTGCCCCGCCGTCGTCGGACGTCGCGTGACGATCGGGCACCGCGCCGTGATCCACGGCTGTTTTGTCGATGACGACGCCGTGATCGGGATGGGCGCCGTGCTCCTCTCAGGAAGCCGCGTGGGACGGGGGGCGCTCGTCGCCGCGGGAGCGGTCCTGCGCGAACGGTTCGAGGTGCCTGACGGGACGATCGCGGCGGGCGTTCCCGCGGTGATTCGAGGCGAGGTCGGCCCTGAGCTTCGCCAGCGCTTCAAAGACGGACTCATGAGTTATCTCCGTCTGGCGGCTCGGTACCGGGGCGGCGCGTGATCGCGCCGAAGGACTACGCGGCGTTCCTTTCCGTCCTTGCGCGAGCGAAGCTCTATGTGCTGGTGACCCACGTCAATCCCGACGGCGACGCGATCGGATCCCAGGTGGGATTGGGCCGCTACCTTCGATCGCGGGGGTTTACGGTCGCGATCGTCAACCAAGACGAAACGCCCCACGATCTCCGCTTCCTGGAAGCTGAGGGTCCGTGCGCGGAAGGCTACGACCCCGCCCGCCACGACGGGCTGCTCGACGCCGCCGACGCGATCGTACTCGTCGACAACTCGGCGCCAGACCGTCTCGGCCGGATGGAAGCGCCGGTGCGCGCGCGAACGGCGAAGACGTTTTGTATCGACCATCACCCCACGCGCCAGACGCCTTGGGCCGGCAACGCGATCGATACGTCGGCGAGCGCAACGGCGGTGCTCATCTACGAGCTGGTGCGAGCAGGTGGTGGAACGCCGGACCGCGCGGCGGCGGAGGCCCTGTACGCGGGATTGGCGACCGACACCGGATTCTTCCGTTTCAACTCCACGTCTCCCCGAGCGTTCCGCGTCGCGGCGGAGCTTTTGGAGGCCGGCGCGGACCCGACCCGTTGCTACCGCGAGGTCTACGAACGTAATTCGCCGGCGTACACGCGCCTTCTCGGCAGCGCGCTCGCGTCTTTGTCCCTGGGAACCGGCGGGGCGGTCGCAAGCGCGGGTATCACGCTCGGGATGATCGAGGCCTGCGGCGCCGCCGGTGTCGACACCTCGGAGTTCACCACGCCGCTCCTCGCCGTCGACGGCGTGCGCGTCGCGATCCTCTTCCGCGAGTTGCCCGGGGGCAAGGTCAAGGTCTCGCTCCGCTCCAAGGGCGAACTGGACGTTCAGCGGATGGCGGCGGAGTTCGGCGGCGGCGGGCACCGGAACGCGTCGGGGATCGTCATGCCGGGCCGCTTCGACGAGATCGTCGACACGGTGACCGCGCGCGCGGTATCGCTCACGGCGGACGGCCGGTGATCGTCCGGATCCTGTATTTCGCCTCGTTGAAGGACCGTGCCGGAGCCTCCGAAGAGACCATCGAGGTTGCGAACACATCCGACGTCGCCGCGCTCTGGACGGTCCTTCAAGAGCGTCATCCGCGTCTTCGCGAGATGACGACCCGTCCACTCGTCGCTTGCGACATGACCTACGCGTCGTGGGATCGTCCCCTGGGCGGAGTCCTGGAAATCGCATTCCTCCCGCCGGTGAGCGGGGGATAGAGATGATCCGCCTCCAGTCCGCCCCGATCGACGTGGCCGCGCTCGCGGCCGGCGCGTCAGGCGACGGCATCGGCGCGATCTCGTTGTTCCTCGGATCCGTGCGCGACGTCAACGCCGGGCGGCGCGTGCGCTTTCTGGAGTACGAGGCCTACGCCGGCATGGCCGAGCGCGAGATGGAGCGGATCGTCGCGGACGCGATCGCACGATTCGGCGTCACGCGCGTGGCGATCGTCCACCGGGTCGGTCGCCTCGAGATCGGGGAAATCTCGGTCGCGATCGCGGTCGCGGCGCCCCATCGTGCCGCGGCGATGGACGCGTGCCGTTTCGTCATCGACACGCTCAAGGCGAGCGTTCCCATCTGGAAGCGCGAGCATTTCGCCGATGGCGCCGTCTGGATCGAGGGTGGGGGGTAGGGGAGTGTCCCCTAGCCTGTGCGTTGCCGCCGCGCGCTGCTCGAGCGGGTGACGGCGAACATCAATGAAGCCATGGCGAGCGTGAGGCCGACCTTCGTCCACTCGTCGAGGGTGATGCTCGTGAGCAGCCAGACGATCGTGGCGCAAGCGAGGAGATTCACCGTCGGCCCGCCGGGCAGCGAGAACGGCTTGGCGTCGCCATCCTGGATGCCGCGCCGCTTGAGCAGGTAGCCCGCGACCGCGCAGGCGAAGTAGAGCAGGAGTGCTGAGAGGTTCGCGAGCACCGCCAGCGTTTCGAACTCGTTCCCGATGGCCAGCGCACACACCAACGCCGATTGCACCACGATCGCTACGTGCGGCGTGTGGAACCGCGGGTGGATGTTCGCCACCGCCTTCGGCAGGAAGCCGTCGCGCGCGAACGCGAATAAGGCACGCGGCACCGCAAGCGTCATTCCGCTGACGTAGCCGAGGGTCGAGATGATCGCGCCGCAAAGCAGCAGGCTGCGGCCGGGGGCGCCCATCACGTGCTCGGCGACAATCGCGAGCGGGGCTGGCTTGGCGTCGGCCAGCGCAGAGCCGAGCACGCCCTGCGCGACGGCCTGGATGGCGAGGTAGAGGACGGTAATGCCGATCATGGCGATCGCGATGGCCCTGGGCACCGTGCGCGAGGGGTTGTGCATCTCGCCGCTCGGCACGAGGGCGCTCTCCACGCCGGTGAAGGCGAAGATCAGGACGATGGCGGTGCGGGCCACGGTCGACGCGGCCGGCATGTCGGGAATGGCGAGGTTTGCGGGCGTGATCGCCAGCGCACCGACCCCGATCAGCACCAGGAGGGGGAGGAGTTTCGCCACGGCGAGCACTGTGATCAGCCGCGAGCCGTGCTTCACCCCGGTGACGTTGACGGCGGCAAGCACCGCAAACGCGGTGGCCAGCAGCATGGCGCGGGCAACCGGGCCCGACAGGGCGGGAACGAAGGCGCCGACGAAGCCCGCGCAGGCGCTCGCGACACTCGCTACCGCCGTCGTGCCAAGCAGCCACAGAAGCACGCCGGCCATGAACCCGGCGTAGGGGCCGAACACGACCTCGACGTAAGAATAAGGCCCGCCGGTGAGGGAGACGCGGCTCCCCGCTTCGGCGAAACAGAGGACGATCAGCCCCATCGTCAACGCGCAGACCCCGTAGACGATCGGCGCGGCGGCACCGATCATTCCGCTCACCGCCGCCGGCAGCCGGAAGATCCCGCCGCCGACGGTCGTGTTGAAGATCCCAGCCGCGAGACCCCAAACGCCGATGGCGCGTACGAGGGCGCGCTCGGATTCGGTGCGCAACATGGCCCCAACGTACAGTGCGCGAGCGCGCCTGTCGCCCTTGACGTCGGCATCGATGTAAGGTGGGCGACGTTGAAGGAGAAGAACATGCGCCGCTTCGTGTGGGCCCTGCTTCTCGCCGTCACGCCGCTGGCCGCGCAAGACGCCCCGCCCAAGGAATCCGGACCGTTCCGCACGCCCGACCTCGTCGAGCTGACGGTCGTCGACCCCACGATCAAGCTCGACATCCGCTATGCGAAGGCCAACAACTTCACGGGAAGGCCGATCTACCCTGAAGCGCGCTCGTTTTTGCAGCGCCCGGCGGCGGAGGCGCTGGCCCGCGTCCAGCGCGCCCTCCGCGACAAGGGTTACGGCCTCGTCGTCTTCGACGGGTACAGGCCGTGGCGGGTGACGAAGCAGTTCTGGGACATCACGCCCGCGGACAAGAAGTCGTTCGTCGCGGACCCGGCGAAAGGGTCCAAGCACAACCGAGGGTGCGCTGTCGACCTGTCGCTCGTGGATCTTAGATCCGGAAGAGAAGTCGAGATGACCGGCGCCTACGACGAGATGTCCGAGCGCAGCTACCCGACCTATGACGGTGGCACCGCCGCCCAGAGCGAGGCGCGCGATGTGCTCCGCGCGGCCATGGAGCTGGAAGGGTTTTTCGTTTACTCACACGAGTGGTGGCACTTCGATTTCAAGGACTGGCGGGACTACGCGATTCTCGACATTCCATTCTCGGAGATCGCCCGCTCGGCGCCTCCGCGACCACCCCTCGATCTCGCAAGCGCGACGATCGTCGAGCTGACGCATCCGTTCGACGCGACGACCCTCTACTGGCCGAACGCGACATCCGGCTTCGAGCTTACGACGCTTCATGCCGGGCCGACGGCGGGGGGCTGGTACTACGCGTCGAACTCCTTCTGCGCGCCGGAGCACGGCGGCACGCATCTCGACGCGCCAAGACACTTCGCCCTTGGGCGGGAGACCGTCGACGCCGTCGGGCTCGACCGCCTGGTCGTTCCCGTCGTCGTGATCGACGTCTCGAAGCAGGCCGCCGCCAACCCCGACTACCGGCTCTCCGTCGACGATGTCCTGGCGTGGGAGCGCGTGAACGGCGCGATCCCGAAGGGCATCGCCGTTCTCATGAGAACCGGCTGGAGCGCGCGCTGGCCCGACCGGAAGAGCTATTTCGGCGACGATACGCCGGGGCGCACCGACAGTCTCCACTTCCCAGCCTACGGGAAGGAGGCCGCCGAACTCCTCGTGAACGCTCGGAAGGTCGCGGCCATCGGGCTCGACACGCCGAGCCTCGACCACGGTCCTTCGACGGACTTCCCGGCCCACCGCGTCGCAGCGAGCGCGGACGTTCCCGGATTCGAGAACTTGACGAATCTCGACCGGCTACCCCCCACAGGGGCTTGGCTCGTGGCCTTGCCCATGAAGATCGCGGGGGGCTCGGGCGGGCCGCTCCGGGCCGTCGCCCTCATTCGCCCTTAGGGACGTATGCTGCGCAAGATCCGGGAGCATCCATGAAACCATTCCCCGCAGTCGCCGCGAGCGCCGTCAGCCTCGTCTGCCCTTCGGACCGCGCGGCGCTCGCGCTGGAGGACGGACAGCGCGCCTACGCCTGCGCGCGCTGCGGCAGCCGCTTCCCCGTCCAAGGCGGCGTGGTGCGCTTCCTCCCCAAGTCGGACGAGTTCTACGAGGGCCGCAACCTCAACACCGTGCACTACGTCCCGCGCAGCGAGCGAGCGCCGTTCGCCTGGCCGCTCTGGCTCATGTGCAGCGGCTACATCTGGGCCGTGCGCAAACACATCCCCGAGGGCCGGACGGTGATCGACATGGGCTGCGCCAGCGGGGTCCACTACTACGGTGAACGCTACCGGCTGGTCGGTCTCGATCTCTCGGCTTCGTCGCTCGAGCAGGTCGCTTCGCTCTACGCGTCCTGCCTCCAGGCCGACGCGACGAAGCCGTTTCCGATCCCGGACGGGACGGTGGACGGCATCATCAGCTCGTATTTCTGGGAGCACATCCCCCCGGAGCTCAAGCCGAAAGTGCTCGCGGAGTGCCACCGAGCGCTCGCTCCCGGCGGGAAGCTCGTGTTCCTCTACGACATCGCGAGCGAGAACCCGTTGTACCGGCTGCTGAGGCGACGCGACCCCGCGTTGTTCAAGGAGGTCCTGATCGACCGCGAGGGCCACGTCGGCTGGCAGACCGTCGAGGAGAATCGTGCGCTCTT
>CAZUGP010000040.1:0-29452 GCA_964619965.1 uncultured Acidobacteriota bacterium | reverse complement strand
CCCGCGGGAGGCTCGCTTCATGGTCGCTCGACCTCGCGGCCGCCATCGCGATCGGCTCCGTGGTCCTCGTCGTGGAGCGTCTTACGCCGGGGTCCGCATCGGGCGCGCGATGGCCCGAAGCGGTGAAGATCGGTGTCCCGTCGCTTCTGACCTTGGCCCTCCTCGGTTGGCCGCGGCGCTTCGCCTTCGCCGCCGCAGCGCTGCTCGCTTTGACGTGGATGTTCGTCCACGCTCAGTGGTCGTCGATCTATCGCGACCGCACGTTCTACGGCGTCCACAGGATCATGGAGGTGCCCGGTTCCGGATGGACCGCCGTCGCCGCGAACGGTGAGGGTGTGAGGGTGGCCCAGAAGTTTCGCGTGCTCATCGATGGCGTCACACGCCACGGGAGCCAATCGCTCGATCCCGGAAGGCACGGGATTCCGACGACCTACTACCATCCGTCCGGCCCACTCGGCGATGTCGTCCGTGGATTGCGGGGGCGTGGTCCGATCGCCGAGGTCGCGCTCATCGGGCTCGGCACGGGCACCGCGGCGGCCTACGGAGCACCCGGCGAACACTTCACCTACTTCGAGATCGACCCCGCCGTCGCCCGGTTGGCGCGCGATCCGGCTCTCTTTACGTACGTCACGGACTCTCGCGCCCGGGTCGAGATCGTGCTCGGCGACGGCCGCCGCCGGATCGCGGAGTGCGCCGACGGCCGCTTCGACCTGATCGTCTTGGATGCGTTCAGCTCCGACGCGATTCCGGTTCACCTCTTGACCGAGGAGGCGGTCGCACTGTATTTGCGGAAACTGAAGCCGCGAGGCTGTCTCGCGCTCCACCTGTCGAACGGGTACCTGGCGCTCGAGCTGGTCGTCACCGCCGTTGCGGCGGATCTCGGTGTTCCTGCCGCCGTCAGGCGCGACACGAGTCTTACGTCCGAGCAGCTGTACGAAGGCAAGGAGCCGTCGCTCTGGGCGGTGATGACGCGTAAGGACGGAGGCGCGCTCCCGGTCAGCGAGGCGGACGGCTGGTCGAGGACGCGATCCGAGGGCGGCGTCGGCGCGAACGAGTTCCTCTGGACTGACGATCGCTCCGATCTGGTGGGGCTGATGCGGCGGCGTTGACGCCGACTAGAGCCCGGCGGCGTCGATGGCGTCCCAGTACGAGTCGTCCTTCCGGAAGTGGAGATGGAAGAGCGGAACGTCCGCGAAGGCCGCTTCGACCGAGGCGAACAGGTCGGGGCGCTCGCGGAACGCCTCGGCGACGAACGTCAGATTGCCGACGAGCTGTCCGAAGGCGACAGCACGCTGAACCGGCAGCACCGCGGCTTTCTCGGCCTGCACGATGCGAAACCCGGCGGACAGGGGGAATCGTCCCACGACAGGCAGGCCCTCTTCATAGGTTCCGCGGAACGGGCTCCCGACGAGATCGAGCCCGCCTTCCGGCCGTGGGAGCACCAGAGAGAGATCGTCGCTGACCACCGTTCCACGCCTGTTGACGGCGGACAGCGTCGACTTCCCCGCCCCCGACTCGCCGTAGAAGAGATACGCCCTTCCGTTTCGCGTAGCGCCCGCCGCATGGACGAGCGCGCCTCCGCGCTCGGCCGCCAACCACGCGACCGCGCAACGGATGTAGTTTTCGAGCGCGCGAAGCTCGGGCTCGTAGGTGCCGGCCGCGAGCAGGATCTCTCCGCGAAGCAGCTTCGTATCGAACCAGCCGGCGAGCTGATGTCCCACGTAGCGGATGCGCACCCCGTCGCACGCAAGCCAGACCGGGTTGAATTCCGCGGCGTCGGGCGGCTCGATGAAGTAGTCCCGCTCCTCTCGGGCGAACCGAACCCGGAGCGCCGCCTCGGGTCCCCTCGCGCCGTCGTCCGCGTAGGGGCCGTAGCGGCTGCGCAGCGCGACGGCGAGCGCGGCGTCTAACCCTTCGATCTCGATGCGAAGCGTCCCTAGGGTCAGGCCGCACGCGGCCGCGCCGGCCGGGGCCCTGCGCTCGGCGAAGAACTCGAACGGGGGCGGCGATCCTTGGCGTACCGGGTACGACCTACCGCCTTTCGAGCTCCACCGCTCGCTCATGCGACGCCTCGGTCGGCGGAGCCTTCCTGCGGCACGAACAGGCCGTGCCCTCCCTCCCAGGAGACGCGGCGAAGCCCCGCGGCGGCCGCCTCGCGGTCGAGTCGCAAGTCGGTGAAGACGTGGACGAACGAGCGCCTCAGGTTTCCCGAGGCGTCGAGCCAGCGCGTGTGCGAGTCGCCCCACGCTCCGGGACGGCCGCGCACCGCCCGCGCGAGCCATTGCAACGAGAGCACCGCGCGGCCCCACCCGTCATGGGTGCGCCGCGCCGAAAGGAACACCGCCCCACCGGGAGCCAGCCAGCGGGAAACCCGCGTCAGGAGCGCTGCACGATCGCTCGGGCTTGGCACGAAGCTGTAGACGTCGTAGGTAAACACGACGGCACCGAACGAGCCGGAGGCTTCGTCGTGGGAACGGAGATCGGCGACGGCGAACGTGGCCCACGATCCACGCCGCGCCGCCTCGACACGTGCCGCCTCGACCATGCGCGGGGCGAAGTCCACACCGTGAACGTCATATCCCAGCTGTTCGAGCTCGAACGCCTCGCGTCCGGCGCCGCTACCGGCGACGAAGACGCGCGCTCCTCGCGGGATGCTCGCAAGCAGGCGCGCGGCGAGCCCGGGATCGATGGCTTGGGTGATGAGGCGATCGTAGTGCACGGCTTGGTCATCGTACTTTTGCCGCACGGTTTGCGCCGGGTCATCGACGGCGTCGGGACCCTTTGCGGCCGCCTCGAAGAGATCCAGCCAGGCGCGCGCGATCGATCGGACGAGGGCGCGACGCCGGGGCGCGCGATCGATGCGCCCCAGCAGATCGGAGGACGTCACGGGGCGCGGTGGTGCGGGATCGGCGTCCGCCGTGACTTCGGCGCAACCGCCTGAGGCCGTCAGCCGCATGACGTCCGGAATCCCCCCGTCGACGGCGAGCACGACGTCTCCATCGGTAAGAGCCGACTCAGCGAGCGGAGCGACGACGAGCATCTGCCCGTGCCGAACCGACGGCCACATGCGATCGCCGGCGTAGACGAGCTCGGCACGACCCTCCCCGGCCATCAAGAGGCGTAAGACCGCAGGCGTCGCCAGGGCGCGCGGCGCTTTGAGGTAGACCGCGGAGACCGGGTGCCAAAACCCCGTCACGCGAGGACACCCTTGGTTTCGAGATAGCGGATGCGGTCGCGGTGCCCGGCCGCCGCCTCGAAATCCAGTCGGGAGGCGGCGGCACGCATCGCCTTGTCCAGCCGGGCGATCTCGGCGACCAAGGCCTCTTGATCCTCGAAAATCTCCTCCGACTCTTCTTCGTCGAGCGGAACGGTCGAGTAATCGGCGGCGACCGGGGACGTGAGCAGATCGTCCAGCGCCCGGCGGATCGTCTCCGGGGTGATGCCGTGTACGGCGTTGTACTCCTCTTGCACCTTCCTGCGGCGCGCGGTCTCGTCCATCGCGGCGCGCATCGAATCCGTGCGCTTGTCGGCGTACAGGATCGCCGTGCCGTTCACGTTGCGCGCGGCGCGGCCCATCGTCTGGATCAACGATCCGGACGAGCGCAAGAACCCCTCCTTGTCGGCGTCCAAGATCGCGACCAACGAGACCTCGGGCAGGTCGAGCCCCTCGCGCAGCAGGTTGACGCCCACGAGAACGTCGAACGTGCCCTTGCGAAGCTCTCGCAGGATCTTGACGCGCTCTAACGTCATGACGTCGGAGTGGAGGTACTCGACCCTCACGCCGACCTCGCGATAGTACTCGGTGAGGTCCTCGGCCATCCTCTTCGTCAAGGTCGTAACCAAAACCCGCTCTCCAGCCTCCGCCCGCTTGCGGATCTCGGCGAGAAGATCGTCCACCTGTCCGTCGATCGGCCGGACGACGACCTCGGGGTCTAAAAGCCCCGTCGGCCGCACCACCTGTTCGACGAACTCGCCGCCCGTAAGCGTGAGCTCGTAGGGCGCGGGCGTCGCCGAGACGTAGATCGTCTGCCCGCGCCGTTTCTCGAACTCTTCGTACATCAGCGGCCGGTTGTCGAGCGCGGAGGGCAGCCGGAACCCGAACTCGACGAGCGTCCGCTTGCGAGATTGGTCGCCGTGGTACATCCCGCGCAGCTGGGGCATCGTGGCGTGGCTTTCGTCGATCACGACGAGCGCGTCTCTCGGAAAGTAGTCCATCAGGGTCGGCGGCGCTTCGCCGGCCTTTCTTCCGGTAAGGTGCCGCGAGTAGTTTTCGATGCCGTGGCAGTAACCCACCTCGCGCATCATCTCGAGATCGAAATTGGTCCGCTGGTTCAGGCGCTGCGCCTCGAGAAGCTTCCCCGCCGACGTAAGCTGGGTCAATCGCACCGCCAGCTCGACTTCGACCGCCTCGATCGCGCGAAGCATCGTCTCCCGCGGCGTCACGTAGTGGGAGTTCGGATAGACCGGATGGCGGACGAGGGGCTCCACGACCTTGCCGCGCACCGTGTCGATCCGGAAGAGCGCCTCGACCTCGTCGCCGAAAAACTCGATGCGGAGCGCGTCCTCGGCGTACGACGGCCAGATCTCGAGCACGTCGCCGCGCACACGGAACGAGCCGCGCTCGAGGTCGGTGTTGATGCGGCGGTACTGGATCTCGACGAGCTTCCTAAGCGCAGCGTCGCGGTCGATCCGCATCCCCTTCTCGAGGAGAAGCATCATCCCGTGGTACGCCTCGGGCGATCCCAGGCCGTAGATGCACGACACCGACGCCACGATCAGCGCGTCACGCCGCTCGAACAGCGCGCGTGTCGCGGAGTGGCGCATGCGATCGATCTCTTCGTTGATCGTCGATTCCTTCTCGATGTACGTGTCGGACTGCGGGACGTAGGCCTCGGGCTGGTAGTAGTCGTAGTACGAGACGAAGTACTCGACGGCGTTTCCCGGGAACAGCCGTTTGAACTCCTGGTACAGCTGCGCCGCCAAGGTCTTGTTGTGCGCGAGGACCAAGACCGGGCGCTGTGCTCTGGCTACGACCTGCGCGATGGTGAACGTCTTGCCGGAGCCCGTGACACCGAGCAGAACCTGGTCGCGGCGGCCCTCCGTAAGCCCTCGCGTCAACGCTTCGATGGCGCGCGGCTGATCTCCGGTCGGCTGGAACGGGGAGACGATGGTGAACGACGGCATGGCGGGCCTCAGCCGCCGTCGATCGCCGTGACGAGCTCGATCCAGCTCGCGTCGGGGCGAAAGGAGAGGACGCGCGCCGGGGCGCCCGCGGCGATCGCGCTCGCTGCCTTCGTTGTCGCGGGGTGGCTTGCCCACGCCACGGCGGAGAACAGCAGGTTGGCGGCGATACGGGCTTCGAGCATCAGCCGGGTGACGGGAGCGAGCGCGGGTCCTTCCGCCTGCTGCGGGAGCAGGATCGCGGCCACCGGCCATCGCCCTGGACCCGGCGACGGGAAGTCCTTCGAGCGGAACGGCGACCCGAGCGCCACCAGGCGGCCTTCCGAAAAATCGAGGAGCACACAGTCATCGCTCAAAACCGGGAGGCCGGCCGCAGCCGCCGTCCGCGCCCACGTCGTCTTGCCGCAGCCCGACGGGCCGACGAGGAGAAACGCGCGCTTCCCCACGAGGACCCCCGCGGCGTGCACGGCGCCGCCGCCGCGCGCGAGCAGCCGCCATCCCACGGCGGCGCAGGCGAGATTGACGAGTCCCCAAAACCGTCTCCCCTCGTCCCCTCGTGCGAGACGCGCCACCGCCCTCGCCCCGGGTACATCCTGAACGATCTGCCCCTCGTCGCCTCGAAAGAGGACGGCATCGGCCGAGGTGTCGATCACCAGACCGCCTTCCATGAAACGGCCCGGCTTCATGGCGCGATCGTCGTCCTCGACCCGGATCACGAGCGCAGGCTGGACCCCGTTGGCGTGCACGTAATCCGGCCACTGCCGCTCCAGCTCGAGGGCGAGGGCACGCGTCAACCCTTCGAACCGGAGACCGAAACCCGAGATATCGACGTCTAACGTCTCGCCGGTCACGCGGATTGCGCCTTGGCCGTGCGGTACGTCTGGTCGAGCATCGCACGCGGGGTGTCCGTGAGATTCGGCGCTCCCCGGTGCAGCGTGTTCCCGTCGCGCAGCACGGCGTCGCCGCGACGCAGGTCAAGCCTCACGCCGTAGACGTTCGGGATGTCGTGAAGCGCCTCGTCGACCACCGCCCGCGGCTGCAGGTGCGTCCCGGGGACGAACTCGGTGGCGCCGTTGGCCCACGTGAAATCGACGATCGGGATGTTGTACGTCACGCGCACGGTGCGGTTTGGCGCGTGAGGGTCGGGGGTCTCGTCGAAGACCTGATCGGAGTGCCACCCCATGTACTCCGATCCCTTCCAGGCGCACTCGACGCGGCTCCAGCCGCGCCCCCAGGATTCTTTCGGGCCGAGAATGGCGTGCACGAGCTCTTCCACGTCCGGGTGAGCGCGATATCGCGGATCCGCCAGCGGCCCGCCGAGCAGCTCGGCGTAGACTCCGATGTCGAACGAGTATCGATGCGCGCCCCGCTTGTTCGGCGAATCGCCACGATCGCCTTTCTCCTTCTCGCCGCGGAGGATGGGGAGGGCCTGCTCCCACAGCGCCTCGACGAAAGATACGGGAAGGAATCCGCGCAAGATCACGAATCCGTTCAGACGGAACTCGCGGAGCCAGCGGTCTTTGAGAGCCGGATCGATCGCCATTCGTCCTCCGCCGTGGCGGGCATTCTATGAAGCGTCCTCGGGGAGCACCACTTCCAGCGGGAGCGGCCAGAGGTTGTAGGCGGAGGCCATCGTGAAGCCGTACGCGCCCGCATCGAGAATGGCGAGGATGTGTCCCTCGTCCGCGCGGGGGAGGGCGCGGGCCGAGGCGAAGACGTCGGTCGACTCGCAAACGTTTCCGACGATCTCTACCCATTCGACCGGAGCGTTGGGCTCAGTGAGGTTGAGGATGCGGTGGTAGGCGCCGTAGAGCGCGGGGCGCAAGAAGTGGTTCATCCCCGTGTCCAGACCGATGAAGACGTGGCCGCCGCTCTCCTTCCGGCAGTTCACGCGGGCTAAAAGGCAACCGGCGGGGCCGGCGACGAAGCGCCCCGGCTCGAACCAGGCTTGGGGCCGCTCACCGGAATCCGCCGCGAACGCTTCTAGCTCACGGGCCATGGCGGCGCCGTAGGCGGCGAGGTCGAGCTCGGCCTCGCCGTCGCGGTAGGGGATCCCAAGACCGCCGCCGAAGTCGAGCACGTTCACGCCGCCCAAGCGGCGTGCCGCCTCGAGGAGCGCCCGGGCCGATGCGAGGAGCGGCTGCGGATCGAGGATCCCGGAGCCCATGTGGGAGTGGAGCCCGAGGACCGTGAGCCCGGCATCGCGGCATGCGTCCCGCGCACGCTCCAGGTGCTCGAGCGGGATTCCGAATTTGCTCTGAGCGCCTCCGGTGACCACATGCCGGTGGTGGCCCTCCCCCACGCCGGGGTTGATGCGTAAGAGCACCGCGGTCCCGCGGGAGAGAGCGCCGACCCGCCGCACGTCGGACAGCGAGCCCAAGGCTAAGCGGCAACCGCGCGACGCGAGGCTCGCGAGGTCTGAGGCGCGCGCGTTGGTGGCCGAAACGAGGACGTTTCCCGGCTCGTGCCCGCATTCGATGGCGCGGAGCGCCTCCCCCGGGGATGCGGCCTCGACCCCGACGCCTAGCACCACGAGGCGCTTCAGGATCGCCGGGTGCGCGTTCGCCTTGCACGCGAAGAGAAGGCGTCCGGGGTCGAGCGGCAAATGACGGCGGAGCGCCGCGACGCGCGCGTCGATCGTCTTCAGGTCGTAGACGTAGAGCGGCGTTCCATGCCTTTCCACCAGCCCAAGGAGAGTCGCCGCGGGCGCCGGGGGACCGGCCGGCGTGACCTCTTCGATCTCGCTCGAAGGCTCGCCGAACACGTCTTTGGGAAGCGGCCCTCGGAAGAACGCATCGTGGAGCGCGCGAACCGCCTCCATCACGTCCGCCTCGTTGACGACCAGGCTCAGGTTGATGGCCGACGAACCCTGCGTGATCATGCGCACCCGAACGTGGCGCAGCACGCGGAACACTTCCGCCGCCACATGGGCGTTTCCGCGCATCCCCTCGCCGACGAGGCAGACCACGGCCATCCCGCTCTCGACCGTGACCCGCGCGAACGCAGACAGCGCCTCTACGATCTCAGGCAAGCGCCGGTCGTCGTCGATCGTCAGCGAAACCGAGACTTCGGAGGTCGCCACGAGATCCACCGAGGTGCGGTGCGCGTCGAACACCGCGAACATCCTTGCGAGGAAGCCGTGCGCCATGAGCATCCGCGTCGAGTCCACTTGCACTGCGGTGATCCCACGCTTGTCGGCGATCGCCTTGACCGCGAAGCGGCCGTCGTCGGGGACGATGCCGCGGTCTAAGATCGTCGTCCCGGGCCCATCGGGGCGCCTCGCGTTTCCGACCCAGACCGGAATCATGGCCGTCACCGAAGGCAACAGCGTGCTCGGGTGGAGTACCTTCGCGCCGAAGTAGGCGAGCTCGCTCGCCTCCGCGAACGAGAGGACCTTCACGCGGCGCGCCGCGGGAACGATCTTCGGGCTGGCGGTCAGAACGCCGTCGACATCGGTCCAGATCTCGACCCGGGTCGCGGCGAGCGCGCGCCCTAGAAGCGAAGCGGAGTAGTCGGAGCCCCCCCTTCCGAGGAGCGTCGGGCGTATTGCGCCGTCGACGACCGCGCCACCGATGAACCCCTGCGTCAAGACCGCGCGCCCGGGAGCCAATTGAGGAGCGATCATGGCGGCCGCCAAGCCGATGATGGCCGCCGGAACCGGCGCGTCCTTCTCCGGGTCGGTGCCTTCGGTGCGCACGACGGTGCGCGCATCGATCCAGGTCGTTCCAACCCCCGCGGCGTCTAAGGCCGCCGCCACGATGCGGCTTGCGAGGATCTCGCCCGCCCCCACGAAGCGAGCGCGAGTCCAAGGCGTCACGTCCGAGACGAGCACGACGCCGCGACGGAGCTCCTCCAGCATCGCGAGCGTTTCTGCCACGGCCGCCACCGCAGTCTCGCGCGCTTCGTTCCGCGCCGGCGTCGCGGCCAAGAGCGCGCGGTGCTCTTCCGCAAGCTCCCGCAAGATGTCCCGCGACTCCCCGTCCCGCCCGAGCTGCGCCGCGTCGAGGACGCGAATGAGCGCATCCGACACGCCCGCGAGCGCCGAAACGACGACGAGCGGCGCGTCTGCCAGCCGATCGCCGACGATCGACGCCAGGCGACCTAGAGCCTCCCGGTCCGCGACCGAGGTTCCGCCGAACTTGCACACGATCATCCGGTGAATCCTAGCTTGGTCCGGAGGAAACGACGCGCCGAGATCGTGGATTGCGGTCCACGCCCTGTGTCGGAGACGGCACGCCGCATGCTAGTCTCGGAACGATGATGAGCCGATTGCAACGACGCACGCTCCTCCTCGGAGCCTTGCTCCTCCCGGCCGTGGTCGGCGGCGCGGCGCTCGGCCACGGGCTCAAGCTCGATTTGCCCGACGTCGAGGCGCTCGACCGGTACACGCCGCCGCTCAACACGCGGGTGTTGGCGCAAGACGGCGCGACGATCGGGAGCTTCGGCGAGCAGCGTCGAACTCTTCTCGCGCAAAAAGACATTCCGAAGGTGTTCCTCGCGGCTTTGGTCGCGGTCGAGGACGCGAAGTTCTACGAGCACGGGGGGATCGACTACAAAGGAATCGCACGTGCGGCATGGCACGACCTGACGACACTGTCGTTCGAGCAGGGCGCCAGCACGCTGACGCAGCAGCTCTCCCGCAACCTGTTCCTCAAGCCGGACAAGACGCCGCGACGCAAGCTCCAGGAGATGCTCCTCGCGATGGAGATCGAAAAGCGGTACTCGAAGGAGGAGATCCTCCGCATGTACTGCAACCAGGTTTACATGGGCCACGGGCGCTACGGGCTCGAAGCCGCCTCGGAGTTCTACTTCGGCAAGCACGCCCCGGAGCTCGACCTCGCGGAATCGGCGCTGCTCGCAGGGCTGATCCAGCGTCCCGAGGGGCTGAGCCCGTTCAAGAGCCCGGACGCTTCGCTGCGCCGGAGGGGCCACGTCCTCGATCGCATGGTCGCCGAAGGGGCGGTCACGGCTCAGCAAGCGGACAAGGCGAAGCGGGCGCCCCTCTTGCTGTCGTTGCGGCACGACGCCAAGGACGTCGCGCCCTACTTCGTGGAGGAGGTTCGTCGCTCCCTCCAGGCCCGATACGGCGAGGAGGGGATCTACCAAGGGGGGCTCGAGGTCCGCACCGGGATCGACATCGCGCTGCAACGTATCGCCAACCGAGCGGTCGACCAGGGACTGAGACAGCTCGACAAACGTCAGGGGTGGCGGGGGCGGACCGACAAGGTCGCGGCGGCCCAGGACCCGGAGTCGTTCGCCTCGCCCTCGTGGCGCGAAGGAGTCATCGAGGGGGGCACCTACGACGGCGTCGTGCTTCAGACCAGCCGAGGCCGCGCGCGGATCAGGGCGGGCACCGTGCTGGGCTTTCTCGACGCAGACGGCGTGGCGTGGACCGGACGAGACGATCCCGCCGCGCTCGTCCGCCGCGGCGACATCGTTCGCGTGCGGGTCGTGTCTGCGAAGCTGGCGGGCCACGCGGTATTCGCGCTCGAGCAAGAGCCGAAGGTCGAGGGGGCGCTCGTCGCGATCGATCCGCGCACCGGCGCGGTCCGGGCGTTGGTCGGCGGCCTCGAATTCAGGCGGAGCGAGTTCGACCGCTCGATGCAGGCGCGGCGCCAGGCGGGCTCGTCGTTCAAGCCGTTCGTCTACGCCGCGGCTCTGCGACACGGGATGACCGCATCCGATCGCATCCTCGACGCGCCGACGGTCTTCGTCGAACCCGGGACGCTGAGCCTCTACCAGCCGGAGAATTACGGGAAAAAGTACTACGGACTGCTCACGCTCCGGGAAGCACTCGAGAAGTCCGCGAACATCTCGGCCGTCAAGGTCTTGGACCGAGCCGGCTTCGGCCCGGTGATCGAGCTCGCCCGCGAGCTCGGCCTAACGACCGACCTCAAGCCCTTTCCCTCGATGGCGCTGGGAGCGTTCGAGGTCAGCCTGTTCGAGATGACCAGCGCCTACGGCACCTTCGCGAATCAAGGCGTGCGCGTGGAGCCGTATCTCATCGAGGCGGTCCGCAATCGTGAGGGCTCGGTCCTCGAAAGAGCGCGACCGGCGGCACGGGAGGTGCTCCGACCTCAAATCGCCGCGCTCATGAACGCCCTTCTTGCCGGGGTCATCACCGACGGGACCGGGGCGGCGGCCGCGAGCCTGGGTCGTCCGCTCGCGGGGAAAACCGGCACCACCGACGACTGCACCGACGCCTGGTTCATCGGCTACACGCCTCAGCTTGTGGTCGGGGTGTGGGTGGGCTTCGACACCAAAAAGAGTCTCGGCTCGCGGGAGACCGGAGCCCAGGCCGCGCTCCCGATTTGGCAATCGTTCATGGAGGAGGCGCTCCGCGACGAGCCCCCCGTGCCGTTCCCCGACGTCGAAGGAGTCGCGCACGTCTCCGTGGACCACCAGACGGGTCTTCGCGCCGTCGAGACGGCGGGTTGCGTCGAAATCGTGCACGAGGCATTCCTCGAGGGGACCGAGCCGACACGCGATTGCTCTGCGGAGGAGCACGCACGGTTGCGCCTGCCGTGGAACCTGGCGCGATACGAGCTCGACGAGCAGGGAAACCTCGTCGTTCCCGAAGACGATCTGTCGACACTCCTCGCGACGGAGCCGATAGTCACCGTCGATGCGGCCCGCAGGGTGCTCAACGTGGCCGCACAAGACGGCGCCGTGACGCTCAGGTTGCGCGTCGTCCCGGGGGGGACCCCACGGATGCCCGAATCGCTCGGAGGAAAGGTCGATCCGGCCGCGCTGATCGGGAAGGACGGGCGGCCGGCGGAGGTCGTGCTCCTCGGCGAGGCGTCGCGCACCGAACCGCCGTGACCCTCACCCTGAGACGGAAGGCCCCCAACGCGCCTCACGAGACCCGATGGCTCCGCCGCACGTCCACGCCATCGAGTCGTACTTCCAGCAACGCAATTCGGCCGCCCGAAGCTCCTCGGCTTCGGTGAGCGTCCCGCGGACGAGGCGCACGCCGAACGTGGCCTCGAATCCGTCGATACAAGCCTGGTCGAGAGCGCCCGGATCGACGGAACGGCCTCGCGCGCGCTCGAGGTCGATGAAGCGCGACCCGTCGACGACGCTTCCGAAGACCGTCGTCATCCGCGACGGATCGAGTCGGAGCGGGATCGAACCGTGCTGGAGGAACGCTCCCCGGCGTCGCGCCTGGGCGGACCCGACGAGCTTGCGTCCCTGCGCGACGAGCTCCCAAGCCCCGTGGCGCTCGAAGCAACAGGCGGCGGTGTCGCGCGACCCGTCGCGTCGAGGCGCAACCGGGATCGTCTCGACCCCGAGCCGCATCAGCCCGTGCTTCAAGGCTTCCGCGATCGTCCGGTAGGTCGCGACGACCCCCCCCGAAAACGGTGGGACTCCGAGGGCAGCGACGACGGCGTAGGTCCGCTCGAATTCGTGGAGCACGGCGGAGCCTCCGGTCGGCCGGCGCACGAGATCGATCCCTTCTCGTGCCAGGACGCGCGACTGGTGCGCCCCTTCCGCCGGCTGCCGTCTCCCGAGCGACAACGCCGCAGGCCGCCAGCCATAGAGCCGAAGCGTCGGTCGGGGTCGTGACGCGGCACCTTCGTAGGCCTCGAGCATCGCCTCATCGACCGCCATGTTCCACGCGCCATCCCCGGGCCCGTCGACGAGAAGACGCCAGGATTCCCCGGCGGCGGGTTCCCTTCGCGGGTTCAAAAGCCGTCGCGACCAGGCGCTTTGAGGCGGAAATCGGCCGAATGAAGCTCGTGCTTTCTCAGCAGTCGTTGGAGAGCGGAACGCAGCATCCCCGATTGCTCGGCCGCACCCGTGACGTTTCCGGCGTGGCGCTTCAGCAGGTCCTCGAGGTACGAGCGCTCGAACGCTCCGACGACCGAGCGTTTGGCGTCACGAAAACGGCGGTCGGCCCGCACGTCCTGGTCCGCAAGTCCCGCGGCGCGAAGAACGTAGTCGGGGAGGTCTTTGAGGCGAACCGTTCCATCCGTCGCCAGGATGACGGCGGATTCGACGGCGCTCCGCAACTGCCCTACGTTTCCGGGCCACGCGTAGCGTTCGAGAGCGGCCAAGGCGTCCGGGGCCGCGGCAATCGGCGGAAGGCGGTTCAGGGCGCGCAATTCCTCGATGAAGGTCCGCACGAAGACGGTGACATCCGACGTTCGTTCGCGCAGCGGCGGCACACGCACGATCGACCCTTCGAATCGGGCGACGAGCGCCGGCGACAGGCGGCCTTCTTCGGCGCCGACGCGGGGATCGAGCGCGGTCGATGCGACGACGCGCGGCCGCGTCATCTTGGACGCGAGCGCTGCGGCGAGCGCCTCCTGCGCGGGCCAGTCCAGAAGCTCGAGGGACCCGACGAACGCCGTGCCCCGGCCTTCCGTCAGCGCGGCGTCCCCGGCCGCCCGATCGGTCAGGTCGACGACGACGAACGGGTCCGACGCGTTCGCAAGCGCGTGCAGGCACCGGGCCGCGTGACGGCGTCCGCTGCCGACCTCGCCCGTAAAGAGCACCGGGGCGGAAGACGCCGCGAGGTCTTTGACGCGCCGCCGAAGCTTTTCCGAAGCGTCCGAGCGTCCCAGGATGCGCCTCCGGTCCGCATCCCGAACCTCCTCTTCCCTCAGGCGGCACAATGTTTCGAGCGCGGCCCGCTGTGCCGGGGACGACATATCTCCGGCGATCGTGACGACCACGGCGAACGGATGTGCGCGGAGCACTTCGAGCGCCTCGTGCGGGGTGGCCGCGGCGACGGCGTGCACTCCCGCGCCGGCAAGCGCGTCGCGCAAGCGCTCCCTGACCGACCGGTCTTCGTCCAGCACCAGGGCAAGCGGGGACTCCATGGATCCCTCCTCGACCGCCGGCGGACACCCCCCCCGGCCGGGGAGTATAGCGAGGTTTAGAGCCCCAGGCGCCCGCGCAACGCGGCGACGCGGCGGTTGACGTCGCGGTAGCCGGGATCCTCCGCGAGCAGCTGAACGAACAGGTCGTACGCCCCGCGAAAGTCGCCGGTCTGCTCGAGCCTATCCGCGAGATCGTAGCGGAGACCGGACAGTGGCGTTTCTTCGCCGCCGGGCGCGTCCAAGGCCGCGCGATACCACCTGATGGCTTCTTCGGTCTCGCCTCGGTCCCAATAGCAGAGGCCGAGCATGCTGCACGCCTCGCGATACAGCTCCGGCGTGCCCGACGCGATGCGGAATTCGGCCAGAGCTTCGTCGGAGAGCCCCATCTCTTTGTAAGCGATGCCGAGATCGTAGTGGGTCCGGAAGTCCCCCACCTCGACCACCGCCTTCACGTGCTCTTTGAACGACTCGACGACCTCATCCAACGACTGCTCGCTCTCGGGCTCGGCCGGGCTGTCGGCGGTGTCGGGCACGCGATCGGTGCCGTACTCCGCCTCGAGCGCCGCCGTGATCGAGGAAAGGTCCTCCTCGTCGAGCCGGTCGTCACCCTCGCCGGCCTCATCCTCGGCCGTCGCCGACGCCGCGAGGGCGCGCGCTTCGAGCGCATCGAGCGCGGCGCCCGCCAGGCCGGTCGCGCGCGCTTCGGCGATGCGATTGAGCGCATCCTTTTCCATGCCCTGACCGAGGTAGAACTCGATCTCTTCGAGCATGTCGCTCGAAGCGGAGACTCCTGCTCCCGGGCTGTCTTCGGCGTCGTCGAAGAGGATCTCGAGGTCCTCCTCCTCTTCGCGCGTGTGGGTCGGCTGTGCAGGGGGCCCGGCGGGAGTCGGGGCCTTGGATGGAGCGGCCTTTTGTGCCGGTTTGGGCGACGGCGCGGGAGCCGCCGTCTCAGCCTGCGCGGGAAGCAGGGCGAATCCTTCGAGGACGCCGCGAATTGCGCTTTCCATGCCGCCGCTCGCGGCGGCTTCGCCCGCGGCACGCCGCGCGCCGTCGGTATCGCCTGAGGCGCGCTTCGCCAACGCGAGCGCCACCAGACCGTCGCGCAACGCTCCGCGATCCGGCTGCGTTCTGAGGAAGCTGACCAGCTTCTCTTGGGCGATCACGTGCCCCGGAAAACGCGTCGTGATCTGGCGGAGCTGCTGGAGCGCTTCGCGGTAGAGGCCGTATTTTTCGAAGACCTCGGCCTCGGTCAGGTTGCCGCTGACGAATTCCTCGTCCGCCGGGCCGAGTGGTACCGCCGGCGCTTCGGCGGCTGCCGACGCGGAGGGAGCGGAGGGGGTGGGCACATTCGGAGAAGGTGCTGGAAGCGGCCCCGGGGATGCGGGGGCGTCGGCCGCCGCGCGGCCGAGGAAGAGAAGCGGCGAGGTGGGATCGAACAGCTTCAACGTCTCGAGCTGAGCGGCCACCTTCGAGGCTGCGCCCTTCGCTTGGTACGCGCGCACGAGGCGCTCCACCGCCCGCGCAGCGGTTCCCCTGTTGCCCTCGGCCTTTCGTAGTTCCACGAGCTGCTCGAGGGCGCGCAAGTGGCCGCCGTCCTCGATCCGCGCGATTCGCTCCAAAAGGCGCGCGGAGCGCTCGAATTGGCGCTCGCGCGCCCAGCGATCGAAGAGCGGGCGCGCGCGGGCCCACAGGGCGTCAACATCGCCGCGGGCGAGCGCCGCGCGAAACGCCTTTTCGACCGGTTCGTCGGTGATCGCGTCGGACTTCGGGTCGCCGAGCAACCGCGCAGCACGCTCGGGGTCGCCGATGTTCTCGAAGAGCAAGAACAGGTCTCCCGCGACGGTGTCCGCGCCCGCCCCCTTCTCCCAAGCCTCGTCGGCCAGACGCTGCGCCTCGTCGCGCCGCCCGGCGGCCGCGTGGAATCGAGCCAAACCCACGAGCGGCTCCGCGCGGCCGGGAAGCAACTCGGCGGCGCGCTTGAACGCGCGCTCGGCGTCGTCGGCGCGGCCTCCTGCGAGCATCCGTCCTCCGAGACCGATGAGCTCGAGCCCCGCGCGCCCCGCGTCCCCTTCGGCGGCGCGCGCCTCGGCGAGACGTACCACGTGGACGACGTTGTCGGGCTCGGCGGCGACCAGTTTCTCGTACACGTCGCGGGCCTTGGCGAACTCCCGTCCGCGCAGGTATTCCTCGGCGGCCTGGAGGAGCCACGTCCGTGCCTCGCCGGGGAGCTTTTGCTTGAGATTCAATTCACCCAGGCGAACGACCGCAGAGAGGTGCCCGGGATCGACCTTGACGATCTTCTTGAGGATCGCGATCGCCTTCGGGTAGAAGCCGGAGGCGGAGAACTGTTCCGCGATGAGCTCGTAGTAGACGATCGCATCGGCGCCACGATTGCTGCGGGCCAAGAAATCGCCCAAGCGATTCAGCATCAGCAGATCTTTTGGAGCGTCCTCCGCCAGACGCCGACACTCCTCCAGCGCCTGAGAGGTCTTCCCCTGCTTCAGCAGTCGCTCGGCGTTCGCGAACGTCTTCTCGCGATCGAGGGGCATGGCCTCCTACCGCTCGCGACGTTCCTGAATTCTCGCCTTCTTCCCGGCGCGGTCGCGCAGGTAGTACAGCTTCGCGCGGCGTACTTTTCCGAGGCGGGACACTTCGATCTTCTCGACGATCGGCGAGTGGATCGGGAAGATCCGCTCGACGCCGACGCCGCCGGAGGTCTTGCGGACGGTGAAGGTGGCGCGCAACCCCGCGCCGCTGCGACGGCTCACGACGTCGCCTTCGAAAACCTGGATTCGGGACTTGTCGCCCTCGATCACGCGGACGTGGACCTTGACGCGGTCGCCGGGGCGAAACTCCGGAACGTCGGCCTTCAGGCCCGCGGCCTCGATCATGCGAATCACGCTCATGACGTACCTCGTGGGCGTCCTCTGGACGCCGTCGCTGTGCTCGACGCATCGATCAAATCGGGCCGCTTTTGCCGGGTCGTCGCGAGGGCGCGCTCGGCGCGCCACGATGCGATCGCCCCATGGTCCCCAGAAAGGAGGACCGGCGGAACCGACAGCCCGCGATACTCCGCGGGCCTCGTGTAGCTGGGGAAGTCGAGGAGACCGGATGCAAAGCTCTCCGCCTGGGCGGATGCCGCGTTCCCGAGGACGCCGGGGACGAGACGGGCCACCGCGTCGATGATCAGGAGCGCGGCCAATTCCCCTCCCGTGAGCACGACATCGCCGACGGATATCTCCTCGTCGGCGAGCCCGACACGCACGCGCTCGTCGACCCCTTCGTAGCGGCCGCACAGGAGAACGACCCGGTCGAACGCGGCGAGGCGAAGGCAGGCTGCGTGATCGAAGGGCTTTCCAGAGGGCGACATCAGGACGATTCGGTCGTCGGAGGAAGGGTATTGCGCGCGCACCCAGGAGACGGCGTCGAAAAACGGCTCAGGCTTCAGTACCATCCCGGGCCCGCCGCCGAACGGCGCGTCGTCGACCTGGTGCTGCGGCCCTGCTCCGAAGCGTCTCAGGTCGTGAACGCGTACTCCCACCCTTCGATCGCGCCGCGCGCGCGCCAGCATCCCATCGTCGAGGGGACCCTGGAACATGCCTGGGAACAGGGTCACCACATCGAAGTTCACGCGGTCTCCCGTCCGCTCGCGGCGTTCAGCCCGCGGAGGCCCGCAGGGAGCGACACCCGGATCGTCCCGGTCGCCTCGTCGATCTCGGTCACGAGCGACTTCGACAGCGGGACCAAGGTCTCGACCCCGCCGCCGTCCTTCACGATCAGCAGATCGACCCCCCCCGTCTCGACCACGTCCATCACCCGTCCGATGTCGCCCAAGACCGCGTCCATCACCCGCGCCCCCACGAGGCGCTCGACCCAAAAAACATCCTGCGGCAGCCGCGGCACATCCTCGGCTTGCGCTGCGACCTCGCATCCACGGAGCGACGCCGCTTCGCTGGCGTCGTCGACCCCGGCGAGCTTCACGACGAGACGGTCGCGGTAGGCACGAGCCGACTCGACCTTGCGGGGGCCCGCCCCGGTGCCGGCACCCGATCCGCCAAGGACGACGCGACGCAGATGCTCCCAGCGCGCGGCTTCCCCCGAGAGCACCCTCACGGTGACCTCGCCGTGATTCCCTCGAAACCCGCTCACCCGCCCGAAGACGAGTGCCTTGCCGACCGCGCTACTCAACGATTTCCAACATGACGCGCTTCCGGAACTTCATCCCCGCCGCCGAGACGATCGTTCTCAACGAACGGGCCGTCCGACCCTGTCTGCCGATGACCTTGCCGAGATCACCGGGAGCCACCTTCAACTGGAGGACCGAGGCGTTCTCGCCACCGATCTCGTTCACGACGACGGCGGCCGGCTCGTTCACCAGCGCCTTCGCGATGAGCTCCACGAGTTCTTTCATTTCCGCTTCCCGCGAGGTCAGACGGGAACGCTCTTCGCCTTGGTGAGAAGGCTCCGAACCGTCTCCGAAGGATGCGCCCCCTTCTTGATCCACGCTTCCGCTTTGGCGACGTCGAGCTGAACCGTCGCGGGGTTGGTCGCGGGGTTGTAGGTGCCCAGACTCTCCACGACGCCGCTCTGGGGCGTTCTGCGGCTGTCGGACACCACGACTCTATAGAACGGATCCTGGCGGGAACCCATCCGTTTCAGGCGAATCTTCAGCACGAGCCTTCTCCTTCCGGACTCTGCGGCCACCAAAACCGACAATATAGCCTACCTCCCCAAGAAAGGGAGCCGGAAGCCCTTGCCGCCTCCCTGGGAGGCCTGAACTTGCTTCATCATCTTTCTCATCTGAGCGAATTGCTTGAGCAGGCGATTCAACTCCTGGACGGATCGGCCGGATCCGTTGGCGACGCGCTTCTTGCGGCTCCCGCTGAGGATCTCCGGCCGATTTCTCTCGCCCGGGGTCATCGAATCGATCAACGCCATGACCCCTTTGAACGCCGAATCGTCGAGGTTGACGTTTTTCAACGCTCCCATCCCGGGAAGCATCCCCAAGACCCCCGAAAGCGGCCCCATCTTCTGAAGCATGCGGATCTGGTCCCTGAAGTCTTGGAGCGTGAACTGGTTCTTACGGAGTCTTTTTTCCAGCTCCATCGCCTGGGTGGCGTCGATCGCCTCCTCGGCCTTCTCGATGAGGCCGAGCAGATCGCCCATGCCGAGAATCCGCCCGACCATCCGGTCCGGGTGGAACGGCTCGAACTCCGTCGGCCGTTCGCCGGTCCCGACGAACTTGATCGGCACCGAGGTGACGTGCCGGATGGAGAGCGCGGCGCCTCCTCGGGCGTCGCCGTCCATCTTCGTGAGGATCACCCCGGTCAGCGCGAGCGCCTTGTGGAACTCCCCGGCCGAGCGTACGGCGTCCTGACCGGTCATCGCGTCGGCGACGAAGAGTATCTCCGAGGGATTGAGCGCCGCCTTCAAACCACGCAGTTCGTCCATGAGCGCGTCGTCGATGTGGAGCCGGCCCGCAGTGTCGATCAGCACGGGGTCGTAGCCGCGTAGGCGGGCCTCTTCGAGCGCAGCGGCTGCGATCGTCAGCGGCTTGGCGCTACCGTCGTGCGTGTGGACCTTGAGTCCGGCCGCTGTCCCCGCGCGCACGAGCTGCTCGATGGCCGCCGGGCGATAGACGTCGACCGGAACGAGGTAGGGGAACTTCCCCGACTTCTTCAACCACAAGCCCAGCTTCGAGGCGGTCGTAGTTTTTCCCGAGCCCTGGAGGCCGACGAGGAAGATCACCGTCGGCGGATGCGCCTTGAACTCTAGGCGCGCGGTCTCGCTTCCCCCCAGAAGCGTCTCCAACTCGTCTCGGACGATCTTCACCACGTGCTGCCCGGGCGTCAGGCTCTTCGCGACCAGCTCCCCCGACGCCTTCGCCCTCACGCCGTCGAGCAGCGCGCGAACGACCCCCACCTGCACGTCGGCCTCGAGCAGGGCCATCCGAATCTCGCGGAGGGTCTTTTCGAGGACCTCTTCGGTCATCCGGGGTTGGCCGCGCAGGGCATCGAAGACGCCTCGCAGCCGTTCCGAAAGCGCGTCGAACATCAGGGGATCCCCGTGAAAAGGGGCCTAGACCGATTCCAAGAGATGGCCCAGTTTTCGTTTCTTGGTTTGGAGGTACTTCCGATTGCCGTCGCCTGCCGGCGCTTCGAGCTGGACGCGCTCGACGATCTCGAGCCCGTACCCCTTGAGCGCGACGTACTTCCCCGGGTTGTTCGTCAGGAGTCTCAATCGGCGGATGCCGAGATCGTAGAGAATCTGCGCACCGACCCCGTACTCGCGGTGGTCCGCGCGAAATCCGAGCGCGAGGTTCGCCTCCACCGTGTCCTTGTGATGGCGGTCTTGAAGCTCGTACGCGCGGAGCTTGTTCGCGAGGCCGATCCCCCGTCCCTCCTGCCGCAGGTAGAGGATCACGCCCTTCCCCTCGCTTTGAATCCGCTCCATCGCACGGTGGAGCTGTTCGCCGCAATCGCAGCGCGTCGAGCCGAAGACGTCGCCCGTCAGGCACTCCGAGTGAACGCGCACGAGGACCGGCTCATCGGGCTTCGGATCGCCCATGACGAGCGCGACGTGCGTACGGTCTTCGAGCTCGGTGTGGAACGCGTGGATCGTCCAGAGGCCGCGGTCGGTCGGAAGCGTCGGCGACGCGACGCGCGTCACCAAACGCTCCGTGCGCATCCGGTGGCGGATCAGATCGGCGATCGAGAGGAGCTTCAGGCCGTGCGCCGCTGCGAAGGGGAGCAGCTCCTTCAGCCTCGCCATCGTTCCGTCGGGGTTCATGACCTCGCAGACGACACCCGCAGGGGTGAGCCCGGCGAGCCGACAGAGATCGACGATCGCCTCGGTGTGCCCGGCGCGTTTCAAGACGCCTCCCGCCGAGGCGCGCAAGGGGAAGACGTGTCCGGGCCGCGCCAGGTCTTCGGCGCGCGTCGACGGGTCGACCGCGAGGCGGATCGTGCGCGCGCGATCGGCCGCCGAGATCCCGGTCGTCACGTGGCGTCGCGCTTCGATCGAGACGCAGAACGCGGTGCCGCGGCGGGCGGTGTTTTCCTGCACCATCGGCGGAATCTGCAAAGCCTCGAGACGCTCGGCGGTCATCGGCATGCAGATCAGGCCACGCCCGTGCGTGGCCATGAAATTCACGATCTCCGGCGTGACGAACTCCGCGGCGCACGCGAGGTCTCCCTCGTTCTCGCGGTCCTCGTCATCCAGGATCACGATGACGCGGCCCGCGCGGAGGTCGCCGAGCGCCTCCTCAACCGCCGCGAACCGGGGCTCGTCGCGATCTTCGCTCATCGCACTCTCTTGTGCATCAAGCCCTCAAGATACCGCGCGATGAGGTCCGCCTCCACGTTGACGCCGTCCCCCGGCTTGAGGCCTCCCAGTTTGGTCCGCGCGAGGGTCGCTGGGATCAGGGCCACCTCGAAGCTGCGCGAGGTCAATGCCGAGACGGTCAAAGAGACACCGTGCACCGCGATCGAGCCCTTGAGGGCCACCCATCGCCGTAACGTGGCGGGGAGCGCGAGCGTAAGCCTCACGTCGTCGCCGCGGCGCCGCAGCGCGATGACCTTGGCGACGGCGTCGACGTGCCCCTGGACGAGGTGGCCTCCGAGCCGGTCACCGACCACTAGCGAACGCTCGACGTGCACGGAATCCCCGGCCCGCAGGCCGGAAAGCGTCGTGTGCTTCAGCGTCTCGGCGACCGCGTCCGCCTCGAACGCTCGTCCTAAGCGGCGGGCGACCGTGAGGCAGACGCCGTCGACGGCGACGCTCTCGCCGTCCTTCCAGGCCACCGCGGGAAGATCGGTCTCGATCGTCAAGCGCGTGGCGCCCGCCCCCGGGACGACGCGCTTGACGCGTCCGACCGTCTCGATGAGCCCGGTGAACATCAGGGCGCCTCAGGCCGGCCGACGACGACGAGATCGCGCCCGATCGGGATGAACGCCGCCTCGGCCACCCGCCACGCCTTCTCGGGGGAAAACGCGGCGGGAAGATCGACGACGGGCGTCGCGTCGCCGGCGCCGAACAGGCTGTTCGAGATGAACAACACGATCTCGTCCACGAGGCCGCGGCTCAGGAATGCGCCGGAGGTCTTCCCGCCTCCTTCGACCAGGACCGCCTGAACCCCGAGCTGCAGCAGATCCGCCAGCACGGCGTGTAGGTCGAGACCGCGGACATCGTGAGCCACCGGAACGACCTCGGCAACGTCGCGAAATCGCGCGATCTCGGCCTCCTCGCATCCGGTGCCGACGTAAACACGTGTCCGCGGAGCCGACGTGCTCTCCCGCGAGAAGACCTTCGCCATTGGATCCAGCGTCATCCGCGGTGCGAGCACCACACGCCGCCTCTCCGCATCGACCCCCGGCAGGCGCACGGTTAACCGCGGGTCGTCGCGCCGCACGGTTCCCGCGCCGACGAGAACCGCATCGTGACGGAACCGAAGACGATGCGCGTAGCGGCGTGCTGCGTCGCCGGTGACCCAGGTCGAGCGGCCTGCGGCGGCCGCGATCCGGCCGTCCAACGATTGAGCCGCCTTGAGCGTCACAAAAGGCCGGCGGCGCTGGTGGGTGGATAGAAACGGCGCGTTCAGCGCGCGCGCTTCGGCGGCGAGCACGTCGACCGCGACGACGATCCCCGCGTCTCGAAGGGCTGCGAAGCCTCGCCCGTCCACCAGGGGATTCGGGTCGCCGATGGCGGCGACGACGCGACCGACACCAGCCCCCACGATCGCCGCAGAGCACGGGCCGGTGCGTCCGCGATGCGCGCAGGGCTCGAGGTTCACGTAGAGCGTGGCCCCCCGCGCGCGCGCGCCAGCCTCGGCGAGCGCCAGGCTTTCGGCGTGCGGTTCTCCTGCGGCGCGGTGGAAGCCCCGCCCGACGACCACGTCATCTTTCACGACGACACAGCCGACGAGCGGATTCGGGCGGGTCGTCCCCTCGCCCAGTGCGGCCAGGGCCAGGGCCTGCCTCATCCAGATCCTGTCGGTCACGCGGCCCCCTCGCCGCCCAGCAAACCTTCCAGGTAGGCATCGGCATCGAAATCGAGGAGGTCGTCGATCCCCTCGCCGACGCCGACGTACCGGATCGGGACGCCGAGTTGGCGGCGAATCACGAGCGCGACGCCCCCTTTCGCGGTGCCGTCGAGCTTGGTCAAGACGACGCCCGTGATGACGGCCGCCTTCGTGAACTCGCGCGCCTGTGCTAAGCCGTTCTGCCCCGTCGTGGCGTCGATCACGAGGAGCACCTCGTGAGGCGCCCCCGGAACCTCGCGCCCGGCGATGCGCGCCATCTTCTCGAGCTCCGCCATCAGCGGCGCCTTCGTGTGAAGCCTCCCCGCGGTGTCGACGAGCACCGTGTCGATGCCGCGCGCCCTTGCCGCCTTCAGCGCGTCGAACACGACCGCCGAAGGGTCGGAGCCCTCGCGATGGCGCACGACCTCGACGCCGGCTCGCTCCGCCCAGCGCTCGAGCTGATCGATCGCCGCTGCGCGAAAGGTGTCGGCGGCGACGACGATCACCTTGCGTCCCGCGACACGCTCCCGTGCGGCGAGCTTTCCGATGGTCGTCGTCTTGCCGCCGCCGTTCACGCCGACGATGAAGACGACGCGGGGCGCCGCTACGGGCGCATCGGCCGGGGCGGCACCGTCGAGCGCGGCATGGAGCGCGCGACGCATCGCCTCGCGCAACGCCCTCCCATCGAGCGCCCCCGCGCGCGCCTGCTTTCTCACGCCGCCCAGGACTTCTTCGGTCAGCGCGGGGCCGAGGTCCGAGGCGAGGAGGCTCGTCTCCAGCTCGTCCAATGTCGCCTCGTCCACGACGTGGGCCGCAAACGCGGAGCGCAGCGACGAGGCGATCCCCTGGCGCGTGCGCGCCAAACCGCGAACGAGCTTCTTGAACGCGTCGAACGCCATCGACGGCTCAGGGGAGCATCTTCTGGAGGTCGTAGGCTTTCGAAGCGCTCTCGCTCCCCGGCGAGAGCTCCTGACAGCGAATGAAGTGCTCCCTCGCCTTCGACGGCTGGTCGAGCTTCATGTACGCAAGGCCGATACGGTAGTGGTATTCGCCGCTTCCCTTGTAGTCGGGGGCGGCCACCTCGTATTCGCGCGCGGCTTCGTCGAGCTGCCCGGCCTGGTCGAGCGCCGACGCCAGCTCGAAGTGGCCGCGCCAGAACTTGGGGTTGATCTCGACCGATCGCCGCAGGTGCGTGATGGCTTCGTCTTGTCGTCCCTGGGAGAGGTAGAGGATCCCGAGGTTCAGGTGAGCCTTCTCGGGAGAAGAGTAGCTCCCGTCCTCCAAGACCTTCAGGAGCTGTTGCTCAGCCTCGGCCTTCCGCCCGGTCGCGTCGTACAAGGCGCCGAGGTTGTTACGCGCGTCGGTGAGTCGCGGATCGAGCTGGAGCGCCTTCGTGAACCCAGCCTCCGCCTCGGCATTGCGCCCGGCGAGAAAACACAGCTGTCCGTAGTAGTTCCGCAGCGCCGCGTTCGCAGGCTGCGACGCGGCCGCTTTTTCCAGGATGTCGAGCGCGTCGTTCACCCTTCCCGCGGCGAAGTAGGATTCGGCGAGACGGATGTTCGTCGCCGTCTCCGTGGCCGGGTCCTTGGGCTTCGCTTTGGGTGCGCCGCAGGCGCACAAGGAGGCGACGACGAACGCCACCTGAAGGCTCAGGAGAGCCGGGAGCCGTGCGGGACGCGTCATCGCGGGATCCTCATCTCTGAAACGGGGGGCGTATTGTAGTCCACGGAAGCCCGGCCGCCCGTCGGCCTTCGCTCACGAGCGACCGACGCGGATGCTCTCCAGATCGCCGATCTCCGCCATGAGGTGCTCCCTGAGCCGCGCCATCAGCCTCGTCTCGGCCTGCCGGACGGCCTCGCGGGTGGTGCCGAAACGGTCCCCGATCACCTGGAGAGTCATGGGATCTTCGGAGAGCAGCCGTTCGTCGAGAATGACGCGCTCCCTGTCGCCCAACCCATGGCGGAACCGGTCGAGCGCCGCCTTGACCTTGTCCTGAAGCTCGCGCCGGGCGACGTCCTCCTCGACCGTCGGCCCGGAGGCCGCCATCACATCGCCACGCGTACGATCCTCGGCGTCTCCCAACGGTGCGTCGAGCGAGACGTCCTGGGAGTGAAGGGCGCGCTCGACATCCATCACGTCCTCTTCCGAGACGTTGAAGTGGTCGGCGAGCATCTTGGGGCCGACCTCGAAACCTTCCGCCTCCAGACGGGTCTTCTCTTGACGCAAGTTGCGCAGGAGCTTGCGGCGGGCGTTGGTCGTCCCGACACGGACCAAGCGCACGTTGTCGAGCAGGAACTTGACGATGTATGCGCGAATCCACCACGCCGCATAGGTCGGGAGCCTCACGCCGAGCTCGGGATCGAAACGATCGATCGCCGCGAGCAGACCGAGGTTCCCCTCCTGCACGAGGTCGAGAAGATTGCGAGCCGCGCGGCGGAAGGAGAGCGCCACCCGCACCACCTGCATGAGGTTCGAGGTCACCAGTCGAAACAGCGCCTCACGGTCCCCCGTGGCGCGATAACGGCGCGCGAGCTCCTGCTCCTCCTCCCGGCTGAGCGCAGGGTACTTTCGCACCTCCACGAGGTAGCGGCGGAATGGATCGGAGGGGACGAGCGCGCGGGCGGCGCGCGCGGGCGGAACGGGCTTGGCCGCGAGATCGAGGACGGTTTCCCTCGGATCGTCGGGATCGAGCTCGACCGGCTCGTCGGGAGTCATCGTTCGAAGATTAGCAGGTTCGGGAGAAAAGGAGCGCTGGCGCTAGAAGAGCGCTTCACCCAAGTACTTCCGCGGATCGACTTGGATTCCCGTGCGAAAGACCTCGTAATGCAAGTGGGGCCCGGTCGAGCGGCCGGTCGATCCGACGAGGCCGATCACATCGCCGCGCTTGACCCGTTGTCCGGGAGCCACCATCACCCTGCTGAGGTGACCGTAGCGCGTGCCCATCCCGAATCCATGCGCGAGGTGGATCATCGCGCCGTACCCGGCCATGCGTCCGGCCGCGGTGACGAGGCCGTCGGCCGAGGCACGGACGGGGGTCCCCGTCGGGGCGACGATGTCCACCCCCTTGTGGAACTCCCGCGAGCCGTCGATGGGATCGCGGCGCCAGCCGAAGCCGTCCGAGAAGAATCCGCTGACGGGCGCGAGGCTCGGCGTCGAAGCGAGGACCTTCAGACGCTCGCCCCAGGCTTGCTCGAGTCGGTCGAAAGAGGTGTCCAGGTTTTCCATTCGTTTCCGGAGCGCGGAGCTTTCTTCACCGAACAGCTCGGTGCGCGAGCCGAAAGCCGCTCCGACGCCGCCCGAGGGGCGCTCGGACGGGAGGTCCTTGAGGCCGACCGCCTGGGCCAGCTTGCCCGCGATCGCCTCGACCGCGGCCAAATGCTCGCCCATCTCCGCGATGGCCGCTTCGGCCTTGGACTTGTCGTCCCGGAGCTTTCGATTCTCGAGTTCGATCAAGCCGGCACGATCGGCCAGCGCCCGCGAGCGGAAGAACAGGTGGGGCGTCAGCGCCGCCGTGGCGCCGACGCTGACGGCCAGCGCGGCGATCGCGACGACGAAATTCCTGGAGACGTGGAGTTTTCGGAAACGAGCGTGTGCGTGCGGGAGGATGAAGATGGTATAGAACTTCCTGGACATCCTCCATCCTCCAGGCCGCGCATCGTTCTACGACCCTAAGTCCTTCGTTTTCAAGCGCTCAGATCGAAAATCCCGCCGGAACCTACCATGGTCAGCACGGGTCGTCAACCCTCGGTCGCGATTCAAGCTAGCAAGATGCGTTCCTCGAAGAATCGGGTCCGTTTCGTGTGTTCGAACAACGATTCCGTAAGCTGGCGCCGGTTTTCGTCAGCGGCACTGGCGCGAAACGTCAGAGCACGACCTCTGCGCCGGTGAGTCGGTGAAAGATGTCGAGGTAGCGGCTCCGGAGCGACGAAACGATGTCTTCAGGGAGGCGCGGCGCGGGCGGAGTCTTATCCCATCCCAACCGCTCCACATAGTCGCGCACGAACTGCTTGTCCAGGGACGCTTGCGCACCACCCGGCCGGTAGGTCGCCACGGGCCAGAATCTGGAAGAGTCGGGTGTGAGCATCTCGTCCGCAAGGGTCAGCGTCGCCCCGCGGTCGTACCCGAACTCGAACTTGGTGTCGGCGATCAGAATCCCTTTCTCCGCCGCATGGTTTGCGGCATGGCGATAGAGGGCGAGCGTCAGCTCGCGCACCCGCTCCGCCGTTTCGCCCCCCAGAATCTTCGCCGCCTGCTCGAACGAGATGTTCTCGTCGTGGCCGCTTTCGGCCTTGGTCGCCGGCGTGAAGATCGGCTCCTTAAGCGCGTCCGATTCCGCAAGACCCGACGGCAATCGGATCCCGCAAATCGTGCCGCGCTCTTCATACTCCTTCCAGCCCGAGCCGGCGAGATAGCCCCGTGCCACGCACTCGATGGGAAGCATGGTCAGCTTCCTCGCCAACGTCGACCGGCCGGAGAGCGTGGCGGCGTGTGCGCGCAGCGCCTCCGGAAACGCCTGGACGTCCGTCGTGATGACGTGGTTGGGAACGACTCCACGTGTACGCGCGAACCAGAATGACGAGAGCTGGTTCAGCACCTTTCCCTTGTCGGGGATCGGGTCGGGAAAGACGCAATCGAACGCGGAGAGCCTGTCGGTAGCGACGAGGAGCAGCGCGTCGCCGAGGTCGTAGACATCCCGCACCTTGCCGCGCGAGGCGGGTTCTAGACCCGGAAGCTCGGTTCGATAGATCGCGGTCGCCGACATGCCTCCCCTTGGTCCCTCAGCGGGCGTCATGGACGATTCGACCGCCGACGATCGTCATCACCGGACCGCCGCGAAGCGTCCATCCGCCAAACGGCGTGTTCACGCTTTTCGACGCGAAGGCCTCCGGGTTGACGACGCAGGCTCGCTCGAGATCGAGCACGGTGATGTCGGCATCGCTGCCTTCGCGCAGCGATCCCTTCTCGAGCCGCAAGACGCTCGCCGGTCCGGAGGCCAAAAGCTCCACCAGCCGCGGCAAGCCGATGACCCCTGCATGCACCAGCCGGTCGAGACAGATCGAAACCGCGGTCTCCAGGCCGACGACGCCGAAAGGCGCGCGTGAGAACTCGACGCATTTCTCGTCGGCGTTGTGCGGAGCGTGATCGGTCGCGATCGCATCCACCGTGCCATCCGCGATCGCCGCGAGCAGCGCCAGGCGATCCGATTCCTCGCGCAGCGGCGGGTTCATCTTGGCGTGCGTGTCGTACCCCGAAACGGCCTCGTCGGTGAGCACGAGATGATGCGGCGTCACTTCGCAGGTCACACGGATCTTCGCCTCCTTCGCGCGCCGCACGAGATCGGCCGAGCGCCCGGTGGAAAGGTGCGCGATGTGCACCGCGCCGCCCGTGTACTCCGACAACAAGATGTTGCGCTGGACCATCACGTCCTCTGCGACCCCCGGCCAACCGGCCAGTCCCATTCGCGTCGAGACCGGACCCTCGTGCACGACCCCGCCCGCCACCAGAGTCTCGTCCTCGCAGTGGTCGATCACCGGGAGGTCGAAGATCCGCGCGTACTCCAAGGCGCGGCGCATGAGCCCCGCCGAAGCGACCGGCTTGCCGTCGTCCGAGAATCCCCGCGCACCCGCGACCGCCATGTCGCCCATCTCCGCGAGCTCGACTCCTTCTTGGCCTTTGGACACGCAGCCGATCGGATAGACCGGTACGGCCCCGTGTTGACGGGCCTGGGCGAGGACGAACTCGACGACGGAGCGCGAGTCGATCGGAGGCTGCGTGTTCGGCATGCAAGCGACGCCCGTGAAGCCGCCGGCGGCGGCCGCGCGCGTCCCGGTCGCGATCGTCTCCTTCCACTCCTGACCCGGCTCACGCAGGTGGACGTGCATGTCGATGAAGCCGGGGCACACGCAAAGCCCCGCGAGGTCGAGGGTCGTCGCACCGGCGCTTGCGATTCGCTTCTCCACGCGGGCGATGCGGCCGTCTTCGACGAGAACGTCGTACGCCCCGTCGATCCCGGCCTTCGGATCGACGACCCTAGCGTTCTTGAGCAGCAGCTTCACGGTCCCCTCCGGCCAGCAGGTACAGCACGGCCATGCGCACGGCGACGCCACTTCGGACCTGGTCGAGGATGACCGACGCCTCGCCGTCGGCGACGTCGCCCATGATCTCGACGCCGCGGTTGATCGGACCGGGGTGCATGACGATCGCGTCCTTCGCGGCACGCTTCAAGCGCTGTGCGTCCAAGCCGTAGAATGTGGCGTACTCGCGCAGCGTCGGGAAAAAACCGCCCTTCATTCGCTCCCGCTGGATGCGCAGCATCATAACGACATCGGCGCCCTCGATCGCCTCCTCCATGCGATGCGTGACGCCGGCGCCCATCCGCGTGAGGCCCCTCGGCAACAGCGTCGGCGGGCCGCACAGAACGACCGAT
>CAZUGP010000039.1:0-15969 GCA_964619965.1 uncultured Acidobacteriota bacterium | reverse complement strand
CCCTGGGCCGAGGTCAGCTTCGCCCGGGACTTGCCGAAGGAGAGCGCCTTGTTCCCGCCCGATTGCATCTGCCGCATGAAGATGATCCACACGACGACGAGGATCAGGATGGGGGACCACATGAAGATCATCGACAGGAGGGAGTTGTCCGCCGGCTTCTTCGCCTTCACGACGACACCCTTGTCGCGGAGCGTCTTCATGAGCGACTCGTCCTTGACGGTGTAAACGCGGAAGTTGGGGATCTGCTGGCCGGTTGCCGTCAGCTGCGGCGCCTTGAACTTGCCCTGGATGTCGTAGCCGACCGCGTCGCCCGAGACGTTGACCTCTTGGATCTCGCCCGCGTCGACGAGCCTGTAGAACTCCGACGTGTCGAGGTCCTTCCTCTGCTCGCTCGCGGTCGCGAAGATCTGATAGGCGATCACGACCACCCCCAGGAACACGAGCCAGACGAGGATGGTCCTGAGGTGGTTGTTCACGGCGGTCGCCTCCCGGCCCTGCGGCCACCTCAAATATATAGGGTAGGGCGGGTCGTCGCCAAAGGGCGGCACCTCTTTTTCGCAACAAAGCTCCCCGGATACCGCTTTGTTGCGAAAAAGGGGTGCCGCCCTTTGGCGACTACTCGACGAACGTTATGTAAGGGAGATTGCGGTACAGGCCGTCCACGTCGAGCCCGTAACCGACGATCCAGCGGTCGGGAACCTGGAACCCGACGTAGTCCGCGATCAACGGGACGGCGCGCCTTGCCGGCTTATCGAGGAGGACGGCGATTCGCAGACGAGCGGGGCGAGACGCCAGGATGTGGCCCCTGAGGGCGGCAAGCGTGCGTCCGGTGTCCAAGATGTCCTCGACGACCAGCACGTCAGCGCCCTCGAGCGGAAAGTCATCCGGAAGTTGGAGTGCGGACGGGTTCCCCCCGCGGTCGATCGACTTGATCGGGACGAGCGCCAAGCGCACCGGCATCGGGAGCCGCCGCACGAGATCGGCGCAGAACATGAAGGCGCCATCCATGAGGCCGATGACGGAGAGCTCCCCGCCTTCTTGCGTGTCCGCAGCGATCGCTCGCGCCAGCCCTTCGACGCGGGCGCCAAGCGCGGTCTCTCCGATCAGGATTTCGCCGGACAGACGCATCATCTGAACTCTAGCAAACGCGTCTGCCGGCGCACACCGATCCGTCCGGGCAGGTTCAGCGACGCGCCCGGCGCGGCGGACGTCAGTGCGACCACCGCGTCGACGTGTCTTGCGGAGATCCGCCGCGGATCGCATCCGGCTTCTTCGAGCGCGATCCTCGCGACGCGCGCGGCGAGCGGGTGCGGCAGCGCCGCAAACGCGGACGCGTCGACGGAGAGTGTTTGGGCGCGTCGCTTGGCGAGCGCTTCGAAGCGATCCCGGGCCAGCGCGTCGAGATACTCCGCGTCCTCCCGAAGCCGGGCCGCCGCTTCGACGAGATGGCGCGCCGCCGCCGGGTTCAGCGCCTTGGAAAGCGCGGGGACCACGAGATGCCTTACGCGGTTCCGGTCGAAAGCGAGGCTCGCGTTCGACGGATCGTCCCGGAACTTGAGCCTCCGCTTCGAAAGCCACGCGCGCAGCGCGGATCGCCCGATCCTCAAGAGGGGCTTCACGAACGGCCCCGGTCCGCGGGGCGCCATGGCGGCCAACGCCTTCGGCCCCGCGCCGCGCGCCAAGCGCATGAGGATCGTCTCGGCCTGATCGTCTTCTGTGTGCCCGGTGGCGATCGTGTCGGCGCCGGAGTTCCCGGCGGCTTCCAGGAGGAACGCGCGGCGCAAGCGGCGCGCGGCTTCCTCGAGGGACTCGTCCTTACGCCGCGCCGCTCGCACGTCGCGGCGCAGGGCGACCGAAGGCAGCCCGAGCGACGCCGCAAGCCCGGCGACGAAGCGAGCATCGGCGCTGGAGCCGCGCCGCAAAGCGTGGTCCATGTGAGCCACCGTCAGGTCGATGCGCCGGCGAGCGGCGAACCGGAGCAGAAGATGGAGGAGCGCCACCGAGTCGCCGCCTCCCGACACCGCGACGAGCACGGATGTCCGCTCGGCGACGAGCCCGCGCGCCGCGCGATGGAAGGCCACTTCAACGGCGTCGGCCATCCCGTTTCACCGCCCCGGGGCGACCCGTGCACGGTCGATTCCACCCCATGCGACGATTGTTCCGAACTCGCGTTGCAGTCTCTGCGTATGAATGGCGAGGTCCATTCGAGGATTCTACCCGGCGGGCCTCGCAAGGAGAGGAAAATGCTCGAGCTCCACGACCTGGTGAAGGTCTACCCCGGCCCGGTGGCGGCGCTTCAGGGAGTCACCCTTTCGATCCCGCAGGGGATGTTCGGCTTGCTTGGGCCGAACGGCGCAGGAAAGACGACGCTCATGAGAATCGTCGCCGGTCTGCTCGAGCCGACGTCGGGGCGCGTCGTGCTGGACGGCGAGGACGTCACCGAGAAGCCCGAGAAGGTCTGGGCGAAGCTGGGCTATCTCCCGCAGGAGTTCGGCTTCTACCCGCACCTCACGGGCGAGGCGATGTTGGGGCACCTGCTCGAGCTGAAAGGCGTCGACGCGCCCGGCGGCAAGAAGGCCTTGGTCGCCGGGCTCTTGGAGCGCGTCAACCTCGCGGATGCCGCCAAGCGCAAGGTCAAGGCGTACTCCGGCGGCATGAGGCAGCGCTTAGGTCTCGCCCAGGCGATCGCGGGGAATCCGCGCCTGATCATCGTGGACGAGCCGACCGCGGGCCTCGATCCGGAGGAGCGCTTCCGTTTCTATCGGCTCCTGGCCGAGCTTTCGGCAGACCGGATCGTCATCCTCTCGACGCACATCGTCGAAGACGTTTCGGTGCTCTGCTCGCGCTTCGCTGTGATCCGGGGCGGGCGCGTCGTCGCTCTGACCACGCCGGCCGAGGCGCGGGCGCTGATCAAGGGGCGGATCTATCAAGGCACCGCCGACACGCGCGAGCAGCTCGACGAAATCCTCCGCACCCGGCGTGTGACTCAGTCCATTCTCGTCGAGGGGCGAAACCAGGTGAGGGTCTACGAGGCCGGCGGCGCGCCGCCCCCTGGGTTCGCCGCGGTGGAGCCCAATCTCGAAGACGCCTACTTCGTGTTGATGCGTGGCGACGCTCTGCGTGAGGCCGCCTCATGAGCTTCCGCCGCATGTTCCTCGTCTTCAAGACCGACCTGGTGCTGCACGCCAGGCGGCCGATGACCTGGATCCTCGTCCTGATCATGGGGTTCATGGTGTGGGGGCTGTCCTCGGGCTCCGCGCGGATCCAAAGCGGCGATGCTTCGGTCGGCGGGTCCAAGGCGTGGATCACCTCGGAGTTCGCGATCGGCATGACGGTCTGCGTCACCGTGTTTCTCTTTTACACGTTCTTTGTCGCCGTGGCCGCGGGGATGGCCGTCATCCAAGACGACGAGCGGAAAGTGGGCGAGATCCTCCACGCCACGCCGCTGACGCCACACGAGTACGTATGGGGGAAGCTGTTGGCGGTGTTGGCGGCTTTTGCCGGCGTGCTGGTGATTCAGCAGTTGTTCTCGATGTTCTGCTATCACCTCCTTCCCAACGCCAAGGCCGACGAAATGCGCGGGCCGTTCTCGCTCGCCGCCTACCTGGTGCCGGCGGTCGCGTTCGGGTTGCCGGCGATGATCTTCACCGCCTTGACGTCGTTCGCGGTCGGCCTCAGGTGGCGCAAGCCGATCCTCGTCTTCGTGCTGCCGGTCGTGACGCTTCTCGTCTGCGGCTTCTTCCTCTGGGACTGGTCTCCGACGTGGCTAGCGCCCGTGTGGAACAAGTGGTTGATGGCGGTTGACCCGTCCGGATTCCGATGGCTCAACGAGACCCACCTCAAGCTCGACCGTGGTGTCGATTTCTACAACAAGGCGTCAATCCCCTTCGACGCGCTCTTCCTCGGAAGCCGCGCGGCGCTCCTCGGGTTGGGGGTTCTCATCCTTGTTCTCGCTCAGGGTCACTTCGCCAGGACGATGCGGGGCGAGCTCAAGACGCCGGCCAAGAAACGCCTCGCCGCGGTGGGGGCTGTCGCTGCGGCCGCTTCGGCTCCGTTCGAGCCTTTGGCTTCCGGCAAGCCGTTGGGCGAGCTGCGCATGAGCGGAGGGGCTCCCGGGTTCTGGCGGGGTGTTTCGTGCGTCGCACGCGTCGAGCTGCGCGAGCTGCGCAGCTCGGCGGGACTCTACCTGTTCGTGCCGCTCATCCTCATTCAGACCCTTGGAGATGGCGCGACGACGCTGGGTGCGTTCGGCACGTTCGTGCTCGCAACACCCGGGAGCATCGCCGTCCGGATGATGAACACCCTTTCGCTCCTCGTGTCGTTCCTCCTCCTCTTCTACACGGTCGAATCGCACCAGAGGGAGAAGAACACGGGGTTGGCGTCGATCTTCGATGCGACGCCGGTTCGAACGGTCTCGGTCCTGTTCGGCAAATCCGTCGCCAACGCGATCGTGGGCGGCGCCGTGCTCGTCGCGTGCTTCCTCGGCGCCGCTATCGTGATCCTGGTGCAAGGCAAGGTTCCGCTGTCGCTGACTCCGTTCCTCATCACGTGGGGGCTCCTCCTAATCCCGACGTTTCTCCTGTGGACCTGCTTCGTCACGGCGGTCGTCGCGATCACGCGCAACCGCTACGCGACCTACGGCATCGGCCTTTTGGCGCTTTCGCTATCGGGATGGGCGCAGTTCAAGGGGTACATGAACTGGGTGATCAACTGGAACCTCTGGAGCGCCCTGCGTTGGAGCGACATGGGGACGTTCGAGATGGACCGTCCGGCGCTCGTCATGAACCGTTTGCTGGCGCTCTCGCTCATGGCGTTTTTCGTCGTCGTCGCCGTCCGTTTTCATGGGAGGCGCGACGCCGATCCGGTCCGCATCATTCACCGCTTGCGCCCAGCGGCGCTTTGGCGCACCGCGCTGCGACTCGCGCCGTTCGCCCTCCTCCCCATCGTGCTCGGCTCGATCTTGGGGGTGATGATCTCCCGCGGCGGGCAGTCGGACGCGGCAAAGAAGAAGGCGCACGACTACTGGAAACAGAACCTCGCAACCTGGAAGGACGCTCCCCAGCCCGAGATCGTCGACGCCGACGTCAAGCTCAAGCTCGATCCGGAGAAGAGGCATTTCGCCACCGAAGGGCGGTTCACGCTCTCGAATCCGCACGTCGCTCCCCTCAAACAATTCGCATTGACCGGCGGGTTTCACTGGGGCGAGGCGAAGTGGACGCTTAACGGCAAGGAGTACAAGCCGGAGAACAGGACGTCGCTGTTCGCGTTTACGCCGGAGGCGCCCATGGCTTCCGGGGGGACGGTCGTCGTCGGGTTCTCTTACGAAGGAAACCTGCCGAAGGGGAGCAGCAAGAACGGGGGCGGCACGGGGGAGTTCATCCTGCCCTCCGGAGTCGTGCTGACCGCGTTCGGTCCATCGTTCGTCCCGGAGGTCGGCTACGACGAGGAGATCGGGATCGAGGACGACAAGAACCGCTACGAGTCGCGGGTCTACTCGGACGACTTCTTTGTCGGCCGTACGGAGCCCGCGTTCGGCAGCGGGTCGGCCTTCACCGCGCGGATCGAAGTCCAGGGCCCCGAGGCGTATCGCTACAATTCGATCGGCGTGCTCGAATCGGAAAGGGTCGACGCGGGAGTGCGCACGGTGGTGTGGAAGACCGACCGCAAGGTCCGGATGTTCAACGTCGTCGCGGGGAAGTGGGCGGAGCGCAAGGGCGAAGGAACCGCGGTCTACTACCACCCGGCGCACACCTACAACATCGACGAGCTGACGCTCGCGTTGAACGGCGCGCGCAAGTACTACTCGGAGTGGTTCCGCGAATATCCCTGGAAGGAGCTCAAGCTGTCGGAGTTCCCCTCGATGGCGACCTACGCGCAGGGGTTCCCGACCGACATCACGTTCTCCGAGGGCATCGGCTTCTTGACGCGCCAGGAAAAAACGGGAAACGCCCCGTTCACGGTCGCGGCGCACGAGGCCGCGCACCAGTGGTGGGGGAACATGCTCCTCCGCGGGGAGGGCCCGGGCGGCAATCTCCTTTCGGAGGGGATGTCGCACTTCTCGACGATCCTCCTGATCGAGCAAGTGAAGGGGCTGTCGGCGCGCATCGAGTTCTGCAAGCGGATCGAGGAGGGCTACGGAGACTCTCGCCAGGTCGACTCCGAAAAGCCGATGGTAAAGATCGACGGGACCAAGCCCGGCGACACGACCGTCACCTACGACAAGATGGGCTGGGTCGTCTGGATGCTGCTCCACGAGATGGGGCGCGAGAACCTGATGCGCGGTCTGCGCGATTTCCAGACCGCCTACGACGACAACCCCGACCATCCCGTGCTTCAGGACCTCACCGCGTTCCTGCGACAGTACGCGCCCGACCCCGCGGCGTACGACGCGTTCGTCCAACAGTGGTTCCACGAGGTCGTCGTCCCCGAGTACACGCTGGCGGACGCGAAGAAGACCGGGGCGGCTTCCGCTTTCGAGGTTGCCGTCAGGGTGACGAACAAGGGAAAGGCCACGATGCCCATCACGATCGCGGCCGCGAAGGGGGAGCGCTTCGACGACGAGGGCGTCGCCAAGCCGGATTACAAGGATGCTCGCGCGGAGCTCACGTTGGCCGCCGGCGAAACGAAGGACGTCACCGTCCGTTGCGACTTCGACCCCGATCGCGTTCTCGTGGACCCCGACGCCGTCGTTCTCCAGCTCCGCCGCAAGACCGCCGTCGCGAAGCTCTAGAGAAAAGGGGACACTCCCCTCTTCCATGTCCCCTACTTGCGATCGAGCGCTTTCCCCTTCCTCAACTCGGCGAGGGCCTGCGTTTCCTTTCCGGCGCGGTTGTAGACGTCGGCTAGAACGTAGTGGCCGAGGGCCGCGTACGGCGACTTACTGTCGAGCTCGAGCGCGCGGACCGCTTCGCCCTTGGCCCCGTCGAGATCGCCGCTCTGCAAGAGGGCTTGCGCCAAGAAGAACCGCCCGATCGGCCACTCGGGCTGATGGTCGACACAACGGCGGAGCGCGTCGATCGCTCCGGCGAGGTCCCCCGTTTTTCCTAAGAGCCGCCCCAGATTGAACAGCGCCTTGTAGGCGTCGGGGTAGCTCTCGATCTCGGCCCGGTACTCGGAGAGCGCGCGACCGGTGTCGCCTTCGGCATCGGCGATCAACGCCAGGTTGTAGCGCGCCCATCGCGCCTTCGCGTCGATCTCCAGCGCGCGGGCTAGAGCGGCCTTCGCGTCGGCCGCGTTCCCCTTGTGAAAGGCAACGACTCCAAGTCCGACTTCCGCGCGCGCCGTTTTCGGCTCAACCTCGAGCGTTTTCCTGAAGCTCGCGGCCGCCGCGTCGTCGCGCCCCGCGTCGAGCTGTACCTGGGCGAGGCGGTAGAGGATCTGCGCGTTTTCAGGGTCCGACTTGAGGAAGTGCTCATATCCCGCGATCGCCTCGTCGACGCGCCCCATCGCTACGAGCGTGTCGGCCAGCCCGATCATTGCGTAGTCGTGGTCGGGGCGCTTCGCGAGCGTCGCGCGGTAGTACTCCGCCGCCTTCTCGAACTCCTTCTTCTTGGAGTAGCAATTCCCGAGCGTGTAGTACGCGTCGATGACCTCGGGGGCCTCCCGCAAAACGCTCTCCAATAGGGGGATCGCGTCTTCCTCCTTTCCCTCCTTGACCATCGCGCGGATGTGGCCCATGCGGTCGTACACGGGGAGGCGGTCCTTCGGATCGGGGAGGTCGCGCCACGACGTGCCGTCGTCGACCGCCGTGCCGCCGATGTAGCCCAAAGACGCGAGCTTGCGGAGCGTCTCTTCATCCTCCTCGACCGGGGCGGTCGCGGCGAGCTTCGCGATCGACGCCCGCTCGAACTCGGCCAGCGAGGAGCGCAGCCGGTCGAGCGTGGAAAGCTCCTGCGAGGCGAGATTGACCGTTTCCCCCGGATCGCTCAGAAGGTCGTAGAGCTCTGCCTTCGGCGATTCGATGAAATGCCAACGCTTCGTGCGCACCGCGCGCAGCTCGCTCCAGCCGTAGTGGAAGCGCGCGTAGTACGACTCGCTGTAGCCGTCCCCCGGCTCGCCGCCGCCGCTGGAGAGAAGAGGCACGAGGCTCTCCCCCGTGCCGGGAAGCGTCCCCGCGAAACCGACGAGATCGAGCAATGTCGGCGCGACGTCGATCGTGCGGACGACGGCGTCGACCACGCGGCCGTGCGCCTTCGAGTACGGCGTGGCCAAGATGAAGGGGATGTGCGTCACCTGCTCGTAGACGAAGTAACCGTGTCCGTGCTCGCCATGCTCCCCCAGGCTCTCGCCGTGATCGGCGATCACGGCGATCACGGTCTTCTTGGTCAGGTCGAGTTGCTTCAGCTCGTCGACGAGGCGCCCCACGAGGGAGTCCGTCCACGCGATCTCGCCGTCGTACGGGCGCGTTGCGTACTGGCTCTTGTACGGCTCGGGCGGGTCGTAGGGCGCATGCGGGTCGTACAGATGAACCCACGCGAAGAACCTGTGGTCCTTGACGCCGCGGATCCACTCCAACGCCTTGTCGAGCGTCTCGTTTCCGGGGCGCTGAATCTCGCCCATCGACAGCTTCTCATCTTGTTTCAGGTCGAAGTCGTCGAAATAGCGATCGTACCCCTGGGCAATGCCCCACCGGTGGTCCAGGACGAAGGCGGAGACGAACCCCCCAGTCGCAAATCCTCGCTCCTTCAGGACCTCCGCGAGCGTCACGTGCTCGGCGCCGAGCTTGAAGCCGCCGTTGGCCCTGACGCCGTGCGCCCCGGGGAGGAGCCCGGTGAAGAGCGTGCAGTGCGCGGGAAGGGTCAAGGGCATCGGCGCGACGGCGGCGTCGAACCGCGCCCCCCGCGCCGCCAGGGCGTCGAGGCTCGGCGTCTTTACGTCCTTGGCGCCGTAGCAGCCGATCCGGTCGGCGCGGGTCGTGTCGAGGGTCACGACGACCAGATTCAGCCCCGCGGCGTTCACACCGCGCGGGAGTACTCCCAATCCGGACCGTTGCTCTCCGCAGGCGTAGAACAGAAGTGTGAGGACGAGGATGCTGAGGTCGAGCCCACGGCGGCGCACCAGGACATTGTAAGGGTCGTCGCGGAAGTTCCTGTTGTTCGCGCGATTCCCACCGTGTTACGGTCCGGCCGTCGCGGCGGCGCGACCAGGAGGTGGGTATGAAGCTCGCGAAGTTGGGGCGGCTGACACTTCTTTCGGCGCTCGTGCTGGGGCTGGCCCCGGCAGCGTGGGCGCAAAGCAAGACGACGTCGGCGATCACGGGAACCGTGAAGGGGCAAGACGGCGGTGTGGTCGTGGGAGCGGCGGTGACGCTCGCGAGTCCGCAGATGATCGGCGGAGCTCGCAGCGCGACCACGAACGCCAAGGGGGAGTATCGATTCCCGGAAATCGCACCGGGGATGTACACGATCACCGTCGTGATGTCCGGGTACAAGACATTGAATCGGGAAGACGTCCGACTCCCCATCGGGATCACGCTCGATCTGCCTCTCAAGCTGACCCCGTCCGCAGGGCAGGAAACCGTCACCGTCGTGGGCGAGCCGCCGGCGATCGATGTGACGAGCCCGGAGACGAAGGTCTTTCTCTCCAACGAGGTGCTCCAAAACGTCGCAAGCGATCAGTTTCAACCGGACACGCTGAACCTGGCCCCCGGCATCACCGACTCGGTTGCGTGGGGCGGCGCGGCCGACACCGGCGTGGCCTGGCAGCTCGACGGGGTCGACACGTCGGATCCGGAGGCGGGCTCGGCGTGGTCGTTCGTCAACTACAACATCATCGACCAGGTCGAGTTGGCGGGGCTGGGCGCTCCCGCCGAGTACGGTGGCTTCACCGGCGTCGTCTTCAACAGCACGACCAAGTCGGGCGGAAACGATGTCCACGGCCTGGTCGACCTCTGGTGGGACAACGACAGCCTTGTTGCTTCCAACAACGCGCCAGCTGGACTCAATCCGACCGAGAAGAAGTACTTGAACTCGACCGTGAACGTCGGTGGCCCTTTTATCAAGGACAAGCTCTGGTGGTACATCTCCGCCCAGTACTACAACCTGGTCACGAACAACGGCGGACCGGATCGCAACGAGGAGTCGCCGCGGGGCTTCGCGAAGATATCCTGGCAGATCGACGCCAACGATCTCTTCGACGCGTGGATCGAGTACGACCAGTACGACATCACGGGACGCGGAGGAGACGCGATCACTCCTCTCGAGGCGACCGTCCGCGAGGACGCGCCCGAGTGGGTGTGGAACTTCTCATGGAAGCGCGTGATCGACAAGGACACCATCTTCAACCTGACGCTCCAGGGATACGACGGGTACTACTATCTGAACCCGGAGGAAGGGTACGGCTTGCCGGGACGCTACGATGCGATCTCGGGGAACTACAACACCAACTCGACCTACTACTATCTCGCGGACCGCGACCGGAACCAGTTGAATGCGACCCTGTCGAAACACGTCGCCGACTGGGGCGGGAACCATGACTTCAAGTTCGGGATGGAGGTCGAGCGCTCCGGGCTCAGGAGCCGCTACGGTTACCCGACCGGCTCGAAGTTCTACGATAACTACTATGGCTACGATCCGGGCTTGATTCCGCCGAACGACTACGGTCCCTACACGCTGCAGTACATCGGGAACAGCTACGACATCCACGCGACGAATCAAAGGGTCACCGCGTTCGCTCAGGATGATTGGCAGATCACGCCGGCATTCACCTTCAATCCAGGGCTGCGCCTCGACTATGTGACCGGCAAGGTCCCGGGGCTGGGAAAGGTCTACGACAACGTGCTGTTGGCGCCTCGCATTGGATTCGCATGGAACCTCACCGGCGACAACAGGAACCTCCTCAAGGCGCACCTCGGCCGTTACTACAACGGGGCGCGGGGCGTCTACTACTACTGGGTCGATCCCGGGGCGTTCGAGCCGGGGCGGGTCGATACCCTGTGGGGCAGCGGTGTCGTCGACACCGGCGCGACGAGGACGAAGACGTTTGAGATGGATCCCAATCTCAAGCACCCGTACATGGATCAGATCACGTTGGGGTACGACCGGGCGCTTCCACGGGGGATGGTCCTTTCGGTGACCGGTATCTACCGCAAGTGGAAGGATTTCGTGGAGACTGTCGCGCTGAATCCCACCTATACGCCTGTTACCGGAGAGGTGGGCGTCGACGATGGCGCGGGGGGATACGTCTCGACCGGCCAGACGGTGACCATGTTTGACTGGGATACCTTCGCGACCGACACCCTACTCGTCACGAACCCCGACGGTTTGGAGCGTACCTACAAGGGTGTCATGGCGACGCTGACGAAGAACTTCGGCAACAACTGGCAGGGGAGCTTCTCCTACGTCTGGTCCAAGACGGAAGGGACGATCGACAACGTCGGCTTCGACGCCTCCTCCGACAGCGGAGGACAAGACGGGGGACCGAGCCCGTTCCTCGACACGCCGAACTCGAAGATCAACTGGGATGGGAGACTGACCTACGATCCCACCAATCAGATCAAGCTGTCGGGCACGTACATGATCCCGGCGGCGAACCTCTGGCTCACCGGGGCCTGGACGTACTACACCGGCACGACCTACGCGAAGAAGAGCCAGTGCCTCCTGAGCGACGACGACAATGACCCACTGACAGCTGATTGTCATGTCTTTCCACAGGACGACATCGCGCAGGTGCGGTACTTTGCCGAGCCGCGCGGTAGCCGCCGGCTCGATGCGTTCAACGAGCTCAACGCGCGGGTCGAATGGAAGCCGCCCATCGGGAAGAACGGCCGGTTCGGCGTGGTGATGGACGTCTTCAACGTCCTCAACAACGCCCAGGTGCAGGAGGTCCAGGACCGCGACAACGGGTTTTTCGACCAGCCGCTCGAGCACAACATCGGCCGGAAGCTCCGCGTCGGCCTGCGATACGAGTTTTGATCGACGGCCTTATTTGAGGTAACGCCCGAACCAATCGACCAGCCGATGGAGCCGGTCGACGTAGTGCGACGGAACCGTCATCGAGTGCGCCTCGTCCGGGTAGATCACGAGCTCGGTTGGCTGGTTCATGAGCTTCAGGCGCTGGTAGAGCTGCATCGCCTGCGTCGGGGGGCAGTTCCCGTCGTTTTCGTTCGCGATCAGGAAGAGCGGTGTCTTGATGCTCGTGATGAAGGCGCCGGGAGACTTCTTGCCGTATAGCTCCGGGTTCTCCCACGGCTTGCCGAGCTCGGTGACGTACTGCGTGTGCCACTGGTCCGTGCCGAAGCAGGAGAGGTAGTCCACCTCGAACCGCTCGGGGACGCCGACCTTGAAACGGTCGGTGTGGCCGACGATCCAGACCGTCATGATCCCACCGTACGACCAGCCGCCCACGCCCAGGCGGTTCGGGTCGATCCACCGGTGCGAAAGGAGCGCCGCATCGACCGCGGCCATGAGGTCCTCGTACTCGCGCGTGTGCCAGTCCCCCCATAGCGCATGCGAGAACGACTCGCCGTACGAGGTGCTGCCGCGATAGTTGACGCGCAGCACCGCCCATCCCTTTCCGGGGAAGAGCTGGTTCTCGAGCCCGGTCTTGAAGAACTCGCCGTCGTACTCCTGCGGGCCGCCGTGGATGTAGAGGATCATCGGGTAAGTTTTCGCCGGATCGAAGTCGACCGGCGGGTACAGCCACGCGTCGATCGTGTCGCCGGCCGCGTTCTTCGCTTCGAGCTTTTTGGGCAGGGCGAGTTTCATGGCGTTAAGCGCGGCGTCGTTTACGCCCAGGAGCTTGCGCGCCCCCGTGCCGTCTACGTTTGCGGTCCACAGCTCCGAGAGAGTCGTCGGCGTCGAGAGCGTGTAATAGAGGCGCTTGGTGGCGTTCGACACACGCACGAGTCCGTGGACGCGTGCGCCGCCCAAAAGCTCCCTCGCCTCGCCGCCTTCGCTTTTGATTGTTGCGACCCAGTTGGCGCCGCGGCGGTCGAAGGGGACGACGAGGGTCGCGTCGTCCGCCGACCAGGCGATCCGTGCCTGGGCCGAGCCGCCCCCGACGACGTCGTCCGCGGAGACCCAGTTGTCGAGCGCGGCGGTCAGGTCGCAGGCGGTCTCACCCTCGATGGGAGCGACCATCACGTGGGTCGTTCCGTAGAAGTCGTTCGCGCGCAAGGCGCCGACGAAGGCCACGCGATCGCCCGCGTGCGACCAGGTCGGGCCGGCGTCGGGGCCGGGGTTCGCCGCGAGGCGCCGGGGCGTCCCGCCGGCGGCAGGCACCAGCCAGATGTCGGTGTCGTCGGTGTCTTCGGGATCGGCGTTCCGGTTCGACACGAACGCGATCAGGTCTCCCCTCGGGGACCAGCGCGGCGTCGATTCGTCGTAAGGGCCGGAGGTCAGTCGCTTCGGCGTTCCGCCGGAGGCGGGGAGGATCCAAAGATGGGTACGGCGCCCGTCGATGAACCCCTCGCCGTCCCTCTGGATCTGCGAGCCGGTGATCACCCACGGAGCATCGTCGGTTTTCCTGAGGCTGGGCTCGTTCTTTTCCAAAACGATCCTCGTCCCGTCGGGAGCCCAATCGAAATCACCGATCGTCTCTTGGGTGTCCGTGATCGCGCGGCCGCGGCCGGCACCGACCTTGGCGATCCAAAGCTGGGTGTCATCGCTCGCATTCGACAAGTACGCGAGGCGCTTCCCGTCGGGTGAGAACTTCGGGACGGTGCAATCGTCGACCGCGCGGCACACGCGCCGCGCGTGCTTCCCTTCGCCGTCCGCCAGCCACAACTCATGACGAAATGAGTCCTCTTTCTTGTCCGCGCGCTCGATCGTGTACGCGAGCGCCCTCCCGTCCGGGGAAACCTCGAGCGCGTTGATCCGCCTTAGCTCGTAGATGTCCTCGGGGAGAACAGGCCGCTTCGGGACGGCGGCCACGGCTGCGGCGAGAACGAGCGCGGCGAGCGGCATGCGGGACCTCCAGGATGGCGGATCGCCATGTTAACCTCACCCGCATGAAGGGCTCGGCTGGGGCGTCCAAGGTGACCTACGTCACGCTCGCGGGAAACGAGGAGGCGAACGCGGCGTACGACGCCTCCGTGTCGGCCGTGCGTGCGTCGCTCGGTGCGACGTTTTCGAACTGGATCGACGGGCGCGAAGCCGCGTCGGATCGACCGACAGACGACGATCTCTCGCCGATCGACACGTCCCTTCTCATCGCGCGTTTCCCGCGTGGCGGAGCGGAGGATGTGTCCTCGGCCTTGGACGGCGCACGCCGCGCCTTCCCCGCGTGGAGCGGTCGCCCTTGGCAAGAGAGGGTTGCGATCTTGAGGCGTGCTGCCGAGGCGATCTCCTCGCGCATGACGGAGCTCGCGGCGCTGATGTCGCTCGAAGTGGGAAAAAACAGACTCGAGGCGATGGGCGACGCCGAGGAGGCCGCCGATCTTCTCCGTTACTACTGCAACCAGCTCGAAGAGGCGGACGGCTTCGAGAAGCGACTCGCCACGCTCCTTCCCGGCGAAGATACGCGCTCGGTGCTGAGGCCCCATGGCGTGTTCGCCGTCGTCGCGCCGTTTAATTTTCCCGCCGCGCTCGCAGCCGGGATGGCGGGAGGAGCGCTCGTTGGCGGAAACACCGTCGTCTTCAAGCCGTCTTCCGAGGCGCCGCTGACCGGGCTTCGCCTCTACGAGATCTTGACCGGCGCCGGAGTGCCCCCCGGTGTTTTCCAGTTCGTGACGGGAAGCGGGCGCGAGCTGGGCGACGCGTTCCTCGACGCGCGCTTCGACGGCATCGTCTTCACCGGATCGAAGGAGGTCGGGCTCGACCTCTACAGGAGATTCGCAAAGCCGTGGCCAAAGCCGGTCATCGTCGAGATGGGGGGGAAGAACCCCGCGATCGTCACGAGAAACGCCGATCTCCAGAAGGCGGCCTACGGTGTGGCGCGCTCCGCGTTCGGGTACGGCGGGCAGAAGTGCTCCGCCTGCTCGCGCGCGTTCGTCGCGAACGAGGTCTACGACGCCTTCCTCGAGAGGCTGGTGGAAGTCGCCTCGCACATGACGATCGGCGATCCGACAGAGCGCACGACGTACCTGGGGCCTTTGATCTCGGCAAAGGCGAAAGCGACGCACGCGGCGGCGCTCGCCGAGGCGCGACGCGACGGCCGCATCGTCTTTGCGGGTGCGGTCCCGGCCGATGCCAGGCTGGCCCGCGGGCACTTCGTCGGGCCCGTCGTGGCGGACCGCATCCCCGATGGGCATCGCCTCTGGCGGGAGGAGCTGTTCGTTCCCTTCCTCGTGGTGGGACCCGTCGCCTCGCTCGACGACGCTCTCCACCGCGCCAACGACACCGAGTACGGTCTCACCGCCGGGATCTTCAGCGAGGACGACAACGAGGTGCGCGACTTTTTCGACCGCATCGAGGCGGGCGTCGTCTACGCCAACCGCCAAACCGGCGCGACGACGGGCGCGTGGCCCGGCGTTCAGTCGTTTTGCGGGTGGAAGGCGTCGGGCTCGACGGGCAAGGGGGGCTGTGGGCCCTGGTACGTCCAGCAGTTCCTGCGCGAGCAGAGCCGTACGATCGTTCGATGAGCGGCCGCAGCCTCCGCCACACGCTCTTCACGTGGACCGCCCAAGCGGGGCTCGATCCGATCGAGATCGTCTCGGCGGAGGGCGCGCACTTCGAAGATGCCAACGGGCGGCGCATCCTCGATCTCGCTTCGCTCGCCGTGAACGCGTCGGCGGCGTTGCGGCATCCCAAGATCTCGGAAGCGATCGCGGCACAGGCGGCGGTACTTCCCGCTGCGGCCCCCGCGATGGCGACTTCGATCCGCGGCCGCTACGGCGAAGCGTTGGCGTCGGTGACGCCGCCGGGGCTCGACCGATTCCTGTTCACGCTCGGCGGCGCCGACGCGAACGAGCACGCGATCAAGATCGCACGCCAGGTCACGGGGCGCGCGAAGATCGTCACGCGCTACCGCTCGTATCACGGCGCCACCCTGGGTGCGCTCTCCGCGACCGGCGATCCGCGCCGGCTCCCG
>CAZUGP010000038.1:0-48376 GCA_964619965.1 uncultured Acidobacteriota bacterium | reverse complement strand
CGCGCAGGCGCTTGCTGCGCGGCTCGGGATTCACGAGCACTTCGCGGACGACATCGAGACCTGGAAGAGGCGTCTTCTCGGACCCGTCGCCGACAAGGGCGCTTCGCTCGACGCGATTCGTGCTGGATACGTGAGGAGTCGGCTCGCGCCGAAGGTTCTCTTCGCCGATCGGAGGTTCAAGACCGCGTCCGGGCGGGTCAACCTGATCCACGACGCCGACCCGGAGCCCGCGCGTCCCACGGCGGAGCGGCCGCTCCTCCTGATGGCCTTCTCGACCGAGAAGGCGCAGTCGTCGCAGTGGGCGCACCCGCGCGCGCAGGACGGCCCCGCGGTCGCGACCGTGCATCCCTTTGCTGCCGCCGGCTTCGAGGACGGGGCGATCGCGCGGATCACATCCGAGCTCGGCGCGATGGACGTGCGGTTGAAGTTCGACCCGAGGCAGCGAAGCGACGTCGTCCTGATGGCCAAGGGCGGATGGCTACGCGACGGCCGGTGCGCCAACGCGTTGATCCCGGCAGCCGCCACCGACGCGGGCGGCGGCGCGGTCCTTTACGACACCCCCGTCCGGGTGGTGCGGAGATAACGCTATGGCGGCGACGCAAAGCTTCGACGTTACGACCGGGTGCGACCTCCAAGAGGTCGACAACGCGGTCAACCAAGCGTTGAAGGAGATCATCCAGCGGTTCGACTTCAAGGGGATCAAGGTCGGCGTCGAGCTGCTCCGCGCCGAGAACATGATCGTCCTCACGGGTCCCGACGATTTCAAGCTCAAGGCGATTTGGGACGTCCTGCAGTCAAAGTTGGTCCGCCGGAAGGTGCCGCTGCGGAACCTCACGCCGGGGACGATCGAGACCGCCGCGGGAGGCACCGCCCGCCAGGAGATCGCCCTTCAACAGGGGATTCCGATCGAGACCGCCCGCGAGATCGTCAAGTTCGTCAAGGAGCACAAGCTCAAGAAGATCCAGGTCTCGATTCAGGCGGACCAGGTCCGTGTGAGCTCGCCCTCGCGCGATGAACTGCAAAACGTCATGGCACTCCTCCGACAGCACGATTTTGGCGTTGAGCTGAGCTTCGGCAACTACAGGAGCCAGTAGGGGAGTGTCCCCTACTCGACGCTCGGAAGGCTCGACGCCTCGCGCGACTTCCGGCGCAACAGGCTGGCGCGGGTGACCACCTCTTCACCGAGCTTATCGTTCACGGCGTCCTGCGCTTCAGCCAACTTACGAGCGCGTTCGACCTTCGGGTCGGGGAAGAGCCCTGTGGGGGCGCTCTCAGCCGGGACGAGCCCGCTGACGCCGACGCCTAGGAGCCGCGCGCCTTTGCCGCCGAGGTCGATCCGCTCGCGAAACATCGCCCGGGCGGCGTCGACGATCGCGTCGGCCAAGTTGGAGGGCTCGCGAAGCGTCGTCGCGCGCGTCCACGTGGTGAAGTCGCCCCGCCGCACTTTGAGGTGCACGGTGCGCGCCGCGAGCCCCTCGCGGCGAAGCTCGCGAGCGACCCCTTCGGAGCGCGCTAGCAGCTCGCGGTCGATCTCCCGCGGGTCGGTCAGGTCCTCGCCGTAGGTGCGCTCCTCGGAGATCGATTTCGCCTCGTGACCTGCGTCCACCGGGCGGTCGTCTTCACCGTGAGCCAACGCGCGCAAATGAGCGGCCATCCCGGCGCCGACGAGGGTTGCCAGGGTGTGATCGGAAACCCGCGCGATGTCGCCGATGGTCTTCAGACCTCCGCGGCGCAGGACCTCGGCCGACTTCGGCCCGACGCCCCACAGGCGTTCGACGGGGAGAGGCCACAACCGCGACGGCACGTCCTCTCGCGGGAAGACGCAGAGACCGTCCGGCTTCTCGAGGTCGGAGGCGAGCTTCGCGAGGAACTTGTTGGGCGCCACGCCCACCGACGCCGTCAGGCGCTCCTCGGCGCGGATGCGGTCCTTCAGGGCCCGGGCGATCGCCGCACCGTGGGTCAAGTCCTTGGCGAGTCCGGTCATGTCGAGGAATGCCTCGTCGATCGAGAGCGGCTCGACGACCGGCGCCGCCTCGTCGAGGATTCCTCGAAGACGGTTGGAAACCGCGACATAGAGATCCATGCGCCCGGGGAGCCATGTCGCGCCCGGGCACAGGCGCGCTGCGATCACGGACGGCATCGCCGACCGCACGCCGAAGGCGCGCGCCTCGTAGGAACAGGTCGAGACGACGCCGCGTTTCCCGGCGTGCCCGATGATGAGCGGCTTTCCCGCAAGCTGGGGGTTTTCCCGCACTTCGACGGCCGCATAGAACGCGTCCATGTCGACGTGCAGGACGACACGAGGCGGGTGCATCGCCGGGCTCAGGGCGTGGCGAGCGGGCCCGCGCCGCTCATAGCGCGAGGACCAGCTTGCCGCGCACGTGACCGCCCCGGCTCTCTTCTTGGGCCAGCGCGGCGGAGGCCAACGGGAAGATCGTCTGCACATGGGGACGCAGCTTCTTCCGCCCGGCGTGCGCCGCGAAGATCGCCAGCTGCTCGCCCGAGGGTGCGGAGCTGACCCGTTCGAACCGGACGCCTTTGGCCTTGGCCGCCTCGGGGTCGAGTGTGTCGACCACGCTGACGATGATCCCCCCGGGCTTCACGACCGTTAGCGCGGAGGCGAGCGTCTCTCCGCCGATCGTGTCGAGGACGGCGTCGACGCCGCCGGGAAATCGCGAGGCAATCGCCACCGCGAGGTCTTCGCGCGTGTAGTCGATCGCCGCCTCGGCCCCTTGGCTCATGACGAACTCTTGGTTCCGCGCCCCCGCCGTCGCGATCGAGCGCACCCCCGCGATCTTCGCCAGCTGCAGCGCGAAGTGGCCGACGCCCCCCGACCCGTTCAGCACGGCAAGCGTGGCGCCCGCCGCCACCCCCGCGCGCGCGAGCGCCTGCTGCGCGGTCAGCGCGGCGCACGGGATCGCGGCCGCCTCCTCGAAGAGCAAGCTCGGCGGCATCAGGGCGACGTGACGCTCGGGGACCGCCACGTACTCGGCGTAAGTCCCCCACTGGATGAGCGGCTTGCGCGCGAACGCGAAGACGCGATCGCCCTTGCGGAAACGCTGGCAGCCCTCGCCCAGCTCCTCGACGACGCCCGCGACGTCCCAACCGGGAATCAACGGAAAACCGTGGGGCATCCCCGCGGGAAGGCGTCCCTCGCGGACCCTCCAGTCGACGGGGTTGACCCCCGCGGCCAGCGTGCGCACGAGCACCTCGCCCCGCTCGGTCTTCGGGCGCGGGAGGTCGGTGACGGTGAGGACCTCGGGTCCGCCGAACGCGTGGATCGCGACCGCTTTCATGGGAGGCCTCCGGGGCGACCGCTATTATAGTCCGTCGTTCCGGGCGTCCTTCGGAGGTGGTGTGTGAGTACCGGCACGCAGGCGGTCACGCTGACGCGCGAGGGCGCGATCGGCGTCGTGCGCTTGGAACGCGCGCACGGCAACGCGATCGACGACGGGTTCGTCGAGAGCCTCGTCGCAACGCTCGCGGAGGCCGAATCCGATCCCGCCGTCGGCGGCGTGCTATTGACCGCCGGTGGGAAGATCTTCTGCCCAGGCCTCGACCTCCAGGATCTTTTCCCGCTCGACCGCGAGGCGATGGAGCGCTTCATGCGGCGCTTCTCGGCGGCGGTCTTGACCCTCTACACCTTCCCCAAGCCGGTCGTCGCGGTCGTGCACGGCCATGCGTTGGCGGGCGGCTGCGTTCTCGCGCTGTGCGCCGACTGGCGGGTGCTCCGGCGTGGCGCCATCACGGGCCTGAACGAGGTGAAAGTCGGCGTGCCGCTCCCTTTCGGCGTCGCGCTGATCGTGAGAGACGCCGTTCCGAAGAACAAGCTCACCGAAGTCGCGCTCCTCGGCCGGAACGCCACCGACGAGGACGCGGTCGCGGCCGGTCTAGCCGACGAGCTGGCCGACGCCTCAGGCGTCGAGGTCGCCGGCCGCTCGCGTCTTGCGGAGTTCATCGCGAAGGACGCGTTCGCGTTCGCTGTGACCAAGCGCTACCTCCGCTCTCCCGTGGTCGAGCGCATCCGCGCGAACAACCAGCTCCTGCTTCCCGAGTGGCTCGACGGGTGGTTCTCCCAGGGGACGCGGGCGCGGATCGCCGCCATCGTCGCCGAGCTGAAAGAGAAGGCGAAGACGAAGTGACCGGCGCCTACACGCTTGCGATCCAGGCCACCCTGCGCGACACCGACGCCCTGGGTCACGTCAACAACGCCGTCTACGTCAACTGGTTCGAAGAGGTGCGCACGAATTACGTCTGCTCGCGCCGCGGGCAAAAGACGATGACCGAGGTCGATTTCATCCTGGCGTCGACCACGATCCACTTCCGAGCGCCCGTGTACATGCTGGAAATGATCACCATGCGCTGCGCGCCGGTGCGCATCGGGCGCACCTCTTGGGATCTTGCGTATGAAGGGCACGCCTTAGAGCGGGGCCGCCTGGTTGTCGAGGGAGTCTCGACGCAGGTCCAATACGATTACACGGCCCGGGAGAAAGCCCCGATCCCCGCGGCTTGGCGAGCACTCCTCACCGCCGACTTGGAGCATCCGTGATTCAACTCGTGCTGCTCGCCCTGGCCCTCGTCGCCCCCGACCCTCGCGAGGTCCACCTGACGAACATCCGCCAGCTGACGTTCGGCGGTGAAAACGCCGAGGCGTACTGGTCGGCCGACGGCAAGCGGCTGATCTTCCAGTCGAAGCGCGACGGCCTGGAATGCGACCAGATCTTCGTGATGGACCGGGACGGCGGCAACGTCCACCGGCTCTCGAGCGGAAAGGGGAGGACGACCTGCTCGTATCTATTCCCCGACGGGAAGAAGATCCTGTACGCGTCCACGTTCCTCTCGGGCGACGCTTGCCCACCGGCCCCGGATTATTCAAAGGGGTACGTCTGGAAGCTCTACCCGAGCTACGAGATCTTTACGGCGAACGCCGACGGGAGCAGCATCAAGCGGCTCACGAACAACCCGGGGTACGACGCCGAGGCCACGCTCTCGCCCGACGGGAAGACGATCATCTTCACCTCCTTGCGAAACGACGATCTCGACTTGTACACCATGCGCGCCGACGGCTCGCACCTGAAGCGCATCACGAAGGATCTGGGCTACGACGGCGGCGCGTTCTACTCGCGCGACGGCAAGCGCATCGTCTGGCGCGCGTCGCGCCCCAAAACCGAGTCCGAGATCGCGGCCTACCGCGAGCTCGTCGCGGAGAGCCAGATCCGCCCGATGGCGCTCGAGCTGTTCGTCGCCGACGCGGACGGGAAAAACGCCCGCCAGGTCACCAAAAACGGCGCCGCGAACTTCGGCCCGTACTTCTTCCCCGACGGGAAGCGGATCATCTACGCGTCGAACGTGGGCGATCCCGGCGGCCGCAACTTCGACCTCTGGATGATCAGGGACGATGGAACCGGCGCCGAGCAGGTTACGTTCAACGATACGTTCGACGGATTTCCGATGTTCTCCCCCGACGGGAGATCGCTGGTCTTCGCGAGCAATCGAAACGCCGCGGTGAAGGGCGAAACCAACCTGTTCGTGGCGGACTGGGTGGAGTAGGAACGTGGGCAAGATCGCGCGGAGTTGGGAGCTCGTAAAAGCCAGCTGGGCGGTGCTTCAGGCCGATAAGGAGCTGATCGTCTTCCCGGTCCTGTCGACGATCGCGGTGACCGTCGTGATGATCTCGTTCGTCGTACCGATGTTCCTGACGGGAATGTTCGAGCGGGGACTCGTCCGGGTCGGTGGGATTCCAGTCGCCGGGATCTTTCTCGGCTTCGTCTTCTACACGATCCAATACACGATCATCTTCTACTGCAATTCGGCTTTAGTGGGTGCCGCGATGATCCGCCTGAAGGGTGGCGATCCCACCGTGAGCGACGGATTCGCGATCGCCAACAAGCACCTGAGTTCGATTCTCGGCTACGCGCTGATTGCGGCGACGGTGGGCCTCATCCTCCGCAACATCGCGAGGAGAGGCGTCATCGGGCGCATCGTCGCATCGGTCTTCGGCCTCGCCTGGAACATCGCGACGTTCCTCGCGGTTCCGGTGCTCGTGGTCGAAGGCGTTGGGCCGATCGACGCCGTCAAGCGCAGCACGCAGCTCTTGAAGAAGACCTGGGGGGAGCAGCTCGCCGGCAATATCGGGATCGGCGCCGCGTTTACGCTCGTGTTCTTCGCGGTGGTCCTGGTCTTCGCCGGGGCGATGGCGCTCGCGATCGCCACGGACTCCGCGGCGCTCATCATCGGGGTCGTCGCGGTCTTCATTCTCGCCGCGGTCCTGTTGAGCCTCGTGGGATCGGCGCTCTCGGCGATCTACACCGCCGCCGTGTACCGGTACGCGACCGAGGGGGAGGCCGGAGGCATGTTCGCTCCCGCGTTGGTTCAGGCGGCGTTCCGCTCGAAGTAGTCGATGGGAACGACCTACAAGAACTGCCAGAGCTGCGGCATGCCGATGAGCCGCGATGCCAACGGCCGGTTCACGCTGCCCGACATCACGGTGGGTCAGATGCAGGGCCTGGTTCGGGAGAAGCTGCGCGAGTTCGGGATTCCCGCCCCTCTCGGCTGGTTTTTCACGCGCAGAATCCCCAAGCTCGAGCGGTGGGCGGGCGCGGGCCGTTGATCAGCGATCGAGGCCGATCACGCCGCTTGTGTTGGAGATTGTCGCGGTGAAGACGTCAGGGGACCGATCGGGGCGTCGAGGTATTGCTGGAGGATCGAGCGTGAGTCGCCCTCGAAGCGGGTGAACGCCACGCCGACGCCACCGATCCGCCCCCACTGCGGGTATTGAATTCTCACGACCTTGGCGGTGACGCGGATGCGACGGCCGTCCTCCAGCGTGAGGTCGAGGTCGAGCAACTGGTGCTCCGGGATCTCACCAAACGTTTCGAGCAGGGCGCCGGTCAGGCTGATGTCCGCGATGCGCAGCGTCTGCCCCGGGTAGGCCGAGCAGGCGGTCCCGAGCGACCGCCGCCGCCGCCGCGCTGCCTGGGTTCCGGAATGAGGGGCGGACGACACGGGAAGGCCCGCCGAGCTCAACGGCGTTGTGAGCCGGAGGATGTGCTCCTTGATGGCGGACGGGAGCGTCGCCACGGTCAGCCCGCGCAGCTCGGATGGGAGCGCGGCGGCGCCGGACGTGGGACAAATGACGATGCGTTCCCGGCCGAGCGCGCCTAGGAACACGCCGAGCATCAGGAGCACGCCGCGATCCGGCGCGCTGCCGAGCACGAAGGCGGCGACGTCGAACGCGCGCGCGGTGGCCGCGATTTCGTCGGTCCCGCTCGAAGTGGTCGCGGGTTCGCCCTCCGTCCAAACGGTGACCTCGGCGACGTCTGCGAGACCGTCCCTGACGATCTCCGCGATGGGGCGGCCGGCCGTCGACGACCCGACGAAGAGTTTGGGTCGAGGTGGTATGGGGCTTTGTACCAGCATCGATACCCTCTCCGGAACAACCTCAGGTTTTGTTCAATCTATGCGGTAGGAGTGCGGAGTCAACCGTGCTTGATGACAAGAATTACAAGCTGAGGTCAGCGTGTTGGCGGGTCAAGTGTCACGAATCCCGCACAAACCGCCGCCACGTTGAGCGCGATCTCGACCACCTTGTCCTGGGAGGTTTTCCCCTTGACGATCGTCACGGCGTCGAACGGGAGTCCGAGCGTGTTCGCGAGGAACTCGATCACCTCCCGGTTCGCCTTCCCTCGCTCGGCCGCGGCGGTCACGGAGAGCTTGAGCGCCCCGCCATGGACTCCCACGATCGCGGTCGTGCGCGCTTTCGGCTTGACCCGAAGGCGCAGACGTGTGCCACCAGGGCAGGGCGTCAGCTCGAGCTCGCCCCCCACCTACCGCTCCGCCATTGGAGTAGGAAAGAGGACACTCCACTTTTTCTTATCAAAGCGGTATCCGGGGAGCTTTGTAAGAAAAAGTGGAGTGTCCTCTTTCCTACTCCGGTGACAAAACATTAGATGTGGAGCGGCGCGCCGAGGCGCTCGTAGTGCATGTTGCGACGCATGGGGACGAATCCGGCGTCCTTCACGGCAGCGACGATCTCGGGCTCGTTCATGTGATTCACGGTGCCTGCCTAAGAGACGACGTTCTCCTCGATCATCGTGCTGCCCATGTCGTTGATGCCGAACGCGAGAGACGCCGCGCCGACCTTCGGACCTTGGGTCACCCAGGAGGCCTGGATGTTGGGAATGTTGTCGAGGAAGATCCGCGCGACCGCCATCGTGCGGAGGTACTCGGCGGTCGTGGCCTCCTGGCCCCCCAGCTCGGTGTTGCCCGGTTGGAAGGTCCAACCGATGAACGCCGTGAATCCGCCGGTGCGGTCCTGGAGCTCGCGCAGTACGCGCAGGTGCTCGATCCGGTCGGCAAGCGTCTCGATGTGGCCGAACATCATCGTCGCCGTGGAGCGCATCCCGGCGCGGTGTGCCTCTTCGTGAACGTCGAGCCATTCGGCCGTCGAGGCCTTGTTCTTCATGAGACGCTTCCGCACGTCGTCCACGAGGATCTCGGCGCCTCCGCCTGGGAGGGAGTCGAGGCCCGCGGAGCGGAGGCGCTTCAGCGTCTCTCGCACGGTGATCCGCGAGACCTTGTGGATGTGGATCACTTCGGGGGCGGACAGCCCGTGGAGCCACAGGTCGGGGAAGCGCTGCTTCAGGCGGCGGAAGAGCTCCTCGTAGTAGTCGATCTTGAGCTTCGGGTTGTGGCCGCCCTGAAGGAGGATCTGGTTGCCGCCCAGCTCGTACGTCTCCGCGATCTTCTTTTCGATCGCTTCGAAGGGGAGGACGTACCCCTCGTCGTGTTGAGGCGGCCGGTAGAACGCGCAGAAGGAGCAGAAGGCGTTGCACACGTTCGTGTAGTTGACGTTCCGGTCGATGATGTAGGTCACGACCCCGTCGGGATGGAGGCGCCGCCGCACGAGGTCGGCCATCACTCCCAGGGTCGAGAGGCTAAAGACGTCGAGCAGCGCAACGGCCTCCTGCGGAGAGATCCTCACCCCCGCGAGCACCTTGGCTTCGACGGGGGACACACCGCCTCTTTCTTCGGTGCTTCCGGTCACGTCGTGTGTTCCTGCGGGACCGCATGTCCCCGGAACGACGCGAGAGCGATCGGCGGCGCGGCGTCGATGACGCCGATCCCCGCTGCGGCCGCGAGGAAACGGCGCATGGCGGAGACCTCGAGGTCTCCCAAGCGGTAGCGCATGGCATCGCGCAGATACGGCAGCGCGATGTCGGGGTACTGCCTCCCGTTCCAGGTGTAGTCGGCGGCGATCTCGGGAAGAGCCGCCGCTCCGGCCCTTCGCGAGGCGTGAAGCGCGTCGTAGAGCTCGCGATCGACGACGCCCGGCCGCGCCGCCCACACGGCGAACACGAACGGAAGCGTGGTGCGTGCCGTCCACGCCCCACCCAGATCGTAGGCGATCGTGCCCGCGGGGAGCGGCTCGAAGAGCGCCTTGTCGCCGATGCGTACGGCCGCGTCGTGCTCGCGCAGCGCCAGCGTCAGGTCGCGCGGGCCGGCGGCGAACGCGGGCGATCCGCCCCAAGCTTCGGCGAAGAGGACGGCTGCCAAGTCGTTCGAGGTCGAAGACTCCGGATCGAGCGCGACGCTTCGGACGTCGGCGAGCGGCACTTTCGCCACGAGGAGGACGGAGCGGCAGTTCCCGAGGCTTCCGATCGCGAGTCCCGGGACGACCACGAGGTTGGGAATGCGCGCCAGCTCGATCACCGGGAGCAGTGCCAGGTCGAGCTCGCCCGCAGCCATGCGACGCGCCACGGCCGAAGGGACGTCGTACGTCAGGTCGAGGCGATCCGCGCCCAGCCCTTGGTCGATCCCGAAGACGAGCGGCCGCGTGTTCAGGTAGGACACCGCGCCGGCTCTTATCCTGGGCACGGGCCTGCCGCCTCAGGCCAGCGCGGGTTCGTCGAAGCGCTGGACGACGTTGTAGACGGAATCGCGTTGGATCGGCTCGCGTCCGGCTTCGTGGACCAAGCGGCACAGATCGGAGACCGAAAGTCCGACCGGCGTCGTCGCCCCCGCCATGTGGACGATCTTCTCTTCCTTGATCGTGCCGTCGATGTCGTCCGCGCCCATGGTCAGGCCGATCTGCGCGATGCGCGGCGAGATCATGATCCAGTACGCCTTGATGTGGTCGAAGTTGTCGAGCATCAGGCGCGACACGGCGATCGTCATGAGGTCGTCGAAGCCGGTGGGGCCGGGAAGATGCGCCATCTGCGTGTTCTCAGGATGGAAGGCGAGTGGGATAAAGCACATGAACCCGCCGGTTACGTCCTGGAGCGCGCGCAGCCGGCAGAGGTGCTCGACGCGCTCTTCGAGCGTCTCGATGTGCCCGTAGAGCATGGTCGCGTTGCCTCGCAGGCCGTGGGCGTGGGTCGCCCGCGCCACCTCGAGCCACCGCTCCGCGGAGATCTTCTTGGGATAGAGCTCCCGGCGGATCCGCTCGACGAGCACTTCGGCGCCGCCGCCGGGGAGCGAGTTCACCCCCGCGGCTTTGAAGTCATCGATGACCGTGTCGAGGTCCTTCTTGAAGCGCTTCGCGAAGAAGTCGTACTCGGCACAGGTGAACGCCTTGACGTGCAGGGCGGGGGACAGCTCGTGGATGCCCCGGACGAGGTCGAGGTAGAACGCGTAGGGATAGTCGGGGTTGTGGCCGCCGACGATGTGGACCTCGGTGATGTCGTCGCTGAGATTGCCCTTCACCTCGCCCAACGCCCGCTCCAAATCCCACGTCCAGCCCTGCTCCTTGTTCTTGTAGGGCCGGTAGAATCCGCAGAACTTGCAGTCCACCGTGCAGACGTTGGTCGGGTTCAAGTGCATGTTACGGACGAAATAGGCCGCGTTGCCGTTCTTGCGCTCGCGGACGACGTTGGCCAAGCCTCCGACCAAAGCAAGCGCGCGCGACCGGAACAACCGGACACCGTCATCGAACGCGAGCCGCTCGCCGCTCATCACTTTGTCGTGGATGGCCGTCAGTCCTGCGACGCCTGCGAGTGATTCGAGCACCTGCGACATGGACCCGATTATAGAAGCGCTTCGGAACGAGCGTCAAAGCGTTATACTCCGCGTCCGCGAGCGTGCCGTGGGGGATGAACGATGAGACGCGCCTTCGTCGCGGTCCTCGCCGCGATGAGTCTTCTGAGCGGTCCGGCCGTTGCGCAGAAGGCCGACCCCCCCCCGCACCGACCGAAGGTCGTGCTCGTGCTCTCCGGCGGCGGCGCCCGCGGCAGCGCCCACATCGGCGTCCTCAAGGTGCTCGAGGAGTACCACGTTCCCGTCGACCTGATCGTCGGCACGAGCATGGGCTCGATCGTGGGAGGGCTCTACGCTTCGGGGTGGTCCTCCGACGAGATCGAGGCGAAGATCACGTCGATCGATTGGGGCTCGGTGTTCGTCGACAAGCTGCCGCGACAGGAGAAGACCTTCCGCCGTAAAGAGGAGGACGTCCGATTCCTGATCCCGATCAAGATGCGGTTCAAGAATTGGAAGCCGTACCTGCCGCCGGCCTTGCTGGGCGGCCAAAACATGGAGCTGCTCTTCCAGGGATTGGCGACCGAGGCGACGGGGGAGACCGATTTCGACCGGTTTCCAATTCCGTACCGCGCGGTTGCCACCGACCTGTCGGACGGCAGGGCCGTCGTGCTCAAGCACGGATCGCTCGCCACGGCGATGCGAGCGAGCATGTCGCTCCCCGGGATCTTCCCCCCGGTGGAGCTGGACGGCGCACCCCTCTCCGACGGGGGGATGGCCGCGAACTTCCCCATCAGGATCGCGCGGGAGTTGGGCGCCGACGTCGTCCTCGGCGTCGACATCACGAGCCCGCTGAGGAAGAAGGAACAGCTCGGCAACATCCTGACCCGCATCGACCAGGTGACGAGCCTCCTGACCAACGCCAACAAGGAAGAGGACATGAATGCAGTGCGCCCTCGGGACGTGATCCTCGTTCCCGAGCTGAGCGACATCACGTTCTCCGACTTCAAAAAAACGGCCGAGACGATCGCCAGGGGCGAGGCATCGGCCCGCGCCGCCGAAGCGAGATTGCGCGAGCTCGCGGTATCGGACGCGGAGTGGGCAGCCTACATGGGGCGCCATCGTCGGCGGCCCGCATCCGGGCTCGTGGTCGACAAGGTCGTCATCGAGAACACAGGACCGCTTTCCGACGCCATCGTCAACCGGAGGATCGTCGTTCCCACCGGACAACCGCTCGACCAGGCCGATCTGGCGAAACAGATCACACGCCTTTACGGCATGGACGTGTTCGGCGCGATCCACTACGACTTCACACGCGAGGATGGGTCGGGGGTGCTGAAGGTCCAGGTCCCGCCGAAGCCGTATGGCAAGAACAGCCTGCAGTTCGGGTTTTTCATCGCCAACGACTTCAAAGGAGACTTAGGGGTCGACCTGACGGTGAGCCACCTGTTGATGCCGGTCAACCGCACAGGAGGAGAGTGGCGCAACACCATTCAGCTCGGCACGCACAACGTATTGGCCACGGAGTACTACCAGCCGCTGGACCCCAGCATGGCCTGGATCTTCGATTCGCGGTTCCGGTACAGGCGCAACGAGGTCAGATTCTTCTCTCCGGAGGGCGACGCCCTTGCCGAGTACCGTTTCAACTCGTTGGACGGGGAGGCCGGCTTCGGACGTGTTTTCGGACGTTGGGGCGAGCTCCTCGTCGGAGCCTACCGTTTGTCGGGACAGGGGAGCCCCTACATCGGTTCCACCGCCGCCCCCGTGGTGAACTCCGACGACGGTGGGTTCTTTGCGTATTTACTGGCCGACACGCTGGATTCGACAACCTGGCCGCGGCATGGGACGCTAGCCAAGGTGCAGTACCGGCAATCGCTGACCTCGATGGGCGCGGTGGAGTCCGGGGAATTCGCTAGTGTCCAGCTCAGCAAGGCGATGACGGTCGGCAAGGACGTCGTCTTCCTTTCGATCGACGCTCAGGACATCTTCGACGGAGCGCCGATGATTGACAACGTCGCCACCCTCGGCGGATTTCTCAGGCTGTCCGGCTTGCACCCGGATCAACTCTACGGCGTGAAGGGTGGGTTCGGCCGATTGATGTACTACCGCGAGCTGACGAGGTTCAACCTCGGCTCGATGACGCAACGGATGTACGTCGGCTTCTCGGCCGAAGCGGGGAGCGTCTACGACACGGGCGATCCGGTCACCTGGCCGTCCCTCAGACGAGCGGGCTCGGTCTTCGTCGGCGCTGATACCGTCCTCGGGCCGGCCTACCTCGGTTACGGGTACGAGGAGAGCGGGCAGCAGTCCGCTTACATCATCATCGGCCGGAGGTTCTGACCTGCGCCGGGTGCTACCTTAGCGGCGTCTCCCGGAGGATCCCCCTGATGTGCGGATTCATCGGCGTGATCGGCGCAAAAGGCGCTGTGCGCGAGATCTACGACGGCCTCGTCTCGATCCAGCACCGCGGCCAGGACGCGGCCGGGATCATCACGTACGACGGCGATCGCTTCCATCTCAAGAAGGGGGAAGGGCTCGTCCGGGACATCTTCACGGCGGCGAACGTGTCGCGCCTCAAGGGAGACCTGGCGCTTGGCCACGTGCGCTATCCGACGGTGGGCAGCGGCGGGGGCGAGGACGCGCAGCCGTTCACCGTCAATTTCCCGTTCGGCATCGCGATGGCGCACAACGGCAACGTCGCGAACTACGACGAGCTGAAGGGAGACCTCGAGCACGCGTCGCTCCGGGTGCTCTACTCGGGGTGCGACGTCGAGGTGATCCTCAACGTGTTCGCGGGCGCGCTAGCGGCCGCCGCCAACGGGACGTTCACCCTCGACGCGTATCACGCCGCGGTGCGCGAGGTCTACCGCACCGTGAAGGGCGCCTACAGCGTCGTCGGCTTCGTGGCGGGGCACGGCCTGTTCGCATTTCGCGATCCGTACGGCATCAAGCCGATCGCCTTCGGCCGGCGCGAGACCGGTGACGGGTACGCGTACGCGGTCGCCTCGGAGAGCGTCGTGTTGTCCACGATCGACTACGAGGTCCTCCCGTGGGGCTCGCCGGGGGAGGCGCTGTTCATCGACCTCGCGGGCACGGTCACGATGACCAAGGTGGCGGAAGCGAAGCACCACCCTTGCGTCTTCGAGTTCGTCTATTTCGCGCGCCCCGATTCGTACCTCGAGGGGATCTCGGTCTACGAGGCCCGCATCCGGATGGGGGAGCGTCTGGCGACGGTGTTCCGATCGGAGGGGCACGCGGCCGACGTCGTCATCCCGATCCCCGACTCCGCTCGCACCGCGGCGTTGGCGATGGCGCAACGCTTGGGCATCCCGTACCGCGAGGGGCTCGTCAAGAACCGCTACGTCGGGCGCACGTTCATCATGCCCAACGACGACGAGCGGAAGCGGTCGCTGCGACACAAGCTGAACGCGATCGAAGAGGAGTTCCGCGGCAAGGATGTGCTGTTGGTGGACGACTCGATCGTTCGCGGCCACACCAGCAAGCAAATCGTTCAGCTCGCGCGCCATGCGGGGGCGCGACGCGTGCTCTTCGCCTCGATGTCGCCCCCCTTGGTCCACCCGTGCGTCTACGGGATCGACATGAGCACGCGGCGGGAGTTCATCGCCCGCGACCGAACGCATGCCGAGGTCGCGCGGGAGATCGGCGCCGATGCCGTGATCTACCAGACCTTGGACGACCTGGTGGGCGCCGTGACCGAGAAAGAGCCGCGGATCACGCGGATGTGCACGGCCTGTTTTTCCGGGGACTACCCGACCGGCGACATCACCTCGACGATGCTCCTGCAGATCGAGGACGAACGCATCGCGCAAGCACCCTGAGCGCGGCGGGCCGCTCGCATGCGCGTCCGTCTCGACGTACCCCGCGGCTTCTCGTTCCGTCGGACCGTCTTGAGCCACGGCTGGTGCGATCTGGCGCCGTTTTCGGCGACAGCCGACGGGCGCAGCGTCTCGACGGTCGTCGCGCTGCCGGGCGGAGGCGCGCGACGGATCGCGCTGTCTCAGAGCGGCACGGGCGCGGCCGTCGAGGTTCCCGGTGCGGCCGATGCGCCAACGCGCCGCGCGCTCGTAGCGGCCGCGCGCCGGGTTCTCGCGTTGAACGTGGACCTCACCGAGTTCCACGACACGGTGCGGCGCGATCCGCGCTATCGCTGGATCGCCGACACGCGTTCGGGACGTCTCTTGCGCTCCCCGACCGGGTGGGAGGACGTCGTCAAGCTGGTATTGACGACCAACTGCTCGTGGGCCTTCACGAAGAAAATGACGACCGTTCTGGTCGAGCGGTACGGCGATCAAGCGCCGGACGGCACCCGATCGTTCCCGACGCCGGAGCGGTTGGCGCGCCTCTCGGAGCGCGAGTTTCGCGAAGGCGTGCGCGCCGGGTATCGCTCGCCGTACCTCGCGGCCTTGGCGCGCGCGGTGTCGACGGGCGAGGCGGACCCCGCCTCCTGGGACACCGACCCAAGGGATGCGTCGGTCCTCCGCAAGGAGATCCTGTTACTCCCCGGGGTCGGCCCGTACGTCGTGGAAAACCTGTTGAAGTTTCTGGGAAAACCCGACGGCCTCGGACTCGATTCCGCGATCCGCGCGGGGTATTCCGCGAGATACCACGGCGGGCGCAAGATCAAGGACCGCACGATCGCACGCCGCATGGCGCCCCTCGGACGCTGGGCGGGCCTGGCGCTATGGTTCGATCTCTGGCGGGAGTGGACGGAGGCCGACGAAGCAGTGGTACGCATGTCCCCGGACTGAAGCGTTACCTATCTCCCCGACCGGTCACGCATCTCAACGAGACAGACTCCTACCGTGTCGCGATCACTGACATGCATCACGGGAGGACGCGTGGGGGCGATCGCGATCGATAGGGTCAATCGCTCCTCCGACCCTTCGGTGATGGGTAGCCACCGGTTGCCGCCGTCTGCCTGTCCGCCACTTCAACGGTCGTAGTGCCACCACCACGGTGTGGTGTTCTCGCCAAGGATGAAGTGCACGAGTTCGGGATAGATCAGCTCGGCGCGCACGCTGTTGCCCAGGAACATCACGCAGCGGCGGCGCGTGTCTTGGCAGATGGCGATATTGCCGGTCCAATCATTGTGGCCGCCTCTATGCCACGAGAGGCCCGCGGCGGGATCGTTGAATGTCATGACGCCGACACCGGAAGAAAGACTGATCGCCGGGCCACGCGGATCAGTCGCGGGCGACAGCGTCGGGAATTGATGCGCAGACGTAACCACGAATTGCGGTCGCACGATTTCTGCACGCGATGCGGCCGATAGGCCGTCGCCGTTCACCATCCCGGCCCAGAGGCGCGCTTGGTCGGCGATCGTCGTATCCATCGAGCCGGCCGCGGCGACATTGTCGCGATGATCGTGCGGCTCAAACGTGCCGTCCATGCGATAGCCGTCGGCATTGTTGTCAGCAAACTCCGCACGCCACACCATCGATGTGCGCGTCATGCCGAAGCGATCGAAAAGACGGCGCTGCATTTCCGCGCCGACGTCGAGCTTGAGGCCCTGCTCCAGCACGGTCTGCAGCACCCAAATGCCCTCGTTCGAATAGCCGTAACGTTCGCCGGGATTCCAGTGGAAGCGAAGCTTCTGATCGTCTTCGAGCGAACGCATGTTGCCGAAGCCCGTCGCGTGATTGAGGATGATGCGCGGGGTGAGCTTGCGCCAGCGCTCGTCGCCGGCGAGATCGGCATAGTCTTCGTATTCTGGCAGCGGGCGCGGAAGATAGTCCGCGATGGAGCGATCGAGATCGAGGCAGCCCTCATCGACGAGCTGCATGACCATGTAGGCGAAGGCCACCTTCGTGAGCGACGCGCCATACATGATCGTATCGGTCCGCAGCGGCAGATTCCGCTCGACATTCCGCTGGCCGTAAGCGGCGACATGCACGACCTCTCCGCGGTCGATCACGGCAACCGCCATGCCGACCACGTTTTCCCGTGCCATCAGCCGCGCCGCTTCCGCGTCGATCGCAGTGTTCGACGGCAGGGGCGGCGCCCCCGGCGCGCACGCGCATAAGGCGAGGAACATGCATTCACTCAGGATGACGCGAGGAAGACTCAGAGGCACCCTCTCTTTCCAACGCCGACTTGTAATCGATCTCGTCGTCGCCACATTGTAGAAACCGGAGCATGCAACCCAGCGGAGAGGTCAGGGCGTATGTGCGATGCGCGACAGCCATTCGGTGGGCCCTGTCGACCTTCCGGTGCCGCCTCACGTCGACGATAAGCTGCGGGCCGGACCGACAGCTTGATCGGCATGTTGGACAGCCTACCTCGGCGGCTGCGTGTCTTGCGAGCGCACGTGACGTCGATCGACTGCATCAGGCGCCGGCACTCGGAGGTTGTCCAGCGCCGCGCTCGTCGGTGTTGCCGAGCACGACGGTACCCTCTGATCGCGGCGCCAAACACATTACGCCGCCTGACCAACGACGTTTCCTTGGGCGTGACGGTCATACGTGAAGATCGTGAGCTTCTCGGTTTCGGGGGCAGCGGCAACGCTCGTGACACCAACGAGGACGCTCAACCCGCCAACCAACAAGGACATCCTGACGATCTCAGACATCGGGCGCTTTACTCCTTCTGCATGCATGATTCGTGTCTGTCCAACGAATGGATCCGCCAGCTGATCCGGTTGTTATGCCGCCGACTGATCGCCAACGACCCACCCCGGAAAGACCAACACGGCCGGATGGCACGCAAGTGCCCGGGCCAACACCTTCGCGCGCTCGACGCCCAAATTCACGCGATCGTTTTCAATCGCCGACAGCGTCGACTGCGGGATCCCTGTCAGTTCAGACAGTTCGTTCTGGCTGAGCTCTTGGAGTTCGCGCATGATTCGAACCGACTCGCCGACCGAGACATCAACATGCCGTTTGGCCGTTCGATAGGTTTTCGGTGCCATGGTCTATTTTCTCCGGTAGTGGTGGGCCGTAACGTCGATGACCTGAACCAGAATCTCATGGGCGACGACCCGGTAGATAACCCGGTGCTGAAGCCCAAGCCGTGAAGATCGGTGCCCGTTCCATTCCCCTCGCAGCGCCTCGTCGCGAAAGCCCTTGATCAACCGTAGTCCAGCGGGACCCGAGATCCGGACTATGTCTTTCCACTTCTCGTACCGCTTGACGATCTCCACCGGGAGGCGAGGAAAACGTCCACCGAGTCGACGATGCTCGTAGACCTCCCACATGGCCAAAAAGTACTATACTACATATGGTATGTCAAGGTCCTGTCGGCATAACGCCCGGAGTCTAGCTGCAGCGGCATGAGAGAAACTGCAACTGGCGAGCGGAGCGAGCCAGTTGCCACCGAAAAGCCGCTGTCAGGCACAACTCCTCGTTAGATGGCGACATTAGCGCTCGCTCGGCCTCTCCTTGCATGCCGTGAGGCCGCGTGCTATATACTTTACCGTATGGTTAAGTCTTTGCAGGTCCGCCTCGATGCCTCGTTTGCTGCGCTCTCGGACGCCACCCGACGCGGCGTTCTGGAGCAGCTCGGACGTTCAGACGCTTCGATCACGGACCTTGCGCAGAAGTTCCACATCACCCTCGCGGGCATGATGAAGCATGTCGGCGTCCTGGAGCAGGCCGGGCTCGTCACCACGGAGAAGGTCGGGCGCGTGCGGAACTGCAAGCTCGGCACGCACCGATTGAAGGAAGAGACGGCATGGCTCGAGAGGCACCGCCAGCTCTGGGACTCACGCTTCGACGAGTTGGACAACGTTGTCGAGGAACTCAACCGGAAGGAGAGAATCGATGGACGCAAGAATCGAGAGTAAGCCCGCCCCCGAGAAGAACCGCACCACGGTGGAACGGAAGTCGGACCGCGAGGTAGTTGTCACGCGGACCATCAACGGCCCGGCGCGCGTCGTGTTCGAGGCATTTTCCAAGGCCGAGCTGCTCAAGCGTTGGTGGGTGCCCAAGTCGATGGGAATGACCCTGCTGTCGTGCGAGGTGGATGCTCGTGTCGGAGGCAAGTACCGATTGGAATTCGACGTCGGTGGCCCCGAGCCTGCCGCGTTTTTCGGCACGTACGTCGAAGTGAAACCGTATTCGCGCCTCGCGTGGACCAATGACGAAGGTGGCGAGGGCGGGCCTGTCACCACGGTGACCTTCGAGGAAAAGGGCGGCAAGACGCTGGTGGTCCTGCGCGAGAGCTATCCTTCGAAGGAAGCGCTCGACGCTGCCGGGACGGGCTCAGCCGATGCACTGGTCGAGACGTTCGATCAGCTGGACGAGCTTCTCGTCGCCCTGGGTGAGGGCTCGCGACAGTAACAGAGACGTGGATCTCGCGGTCGGTCGTCTGATGGTCCCGGCTCACACTGGCCGGGGCTATCGGGTCCCGCGGTACGTAGTCTCATCTGTCCCGACATGAGTGCGAGGGCGCCATCTAACGCCGGCCGTAGGCTGCGGGACGCGCTGGCGCGGGGCGTGCGCAAGCACGACCCGTGACAGACCGAACCGTCAGGTTCATGCAGTAGTTAGCTGGCCTTCGGTTCACTGAATCCGCTCTCCCGAGAAGCGATCTCTGCCAACCCAATACGGGCACTGAGGACACGACTGACCCTCCGGGTAGTCGACTACCTCCTCGTGCGAACAACCAATGATCCGGTCGGTCATTACGACACTGCGAGCTGCGTGACCGCGAATGAACTGCTCGATCTCTGCTGCGATCGTCGGCTCGGAACGAACGTCGGTCTGATCGGACGACCAGCGCCTGAGATCCACGACGTCGCCGGATTCACTCGCAACGATTCCGACAGTGATCTTGCTTGCGCGACGATCGTCCGGCCCGTAGAACGCGACCGTGGCAACCGGATACCCGCGAAAGCCACGCTTCGACTTCTTCTGGAGGAATCCTGGTGGCTTGCGCATCGTCGTGTTCATTCCATCCTGTCCAGCTAACGCACTGCATAAGCTGCGGGCCGGCCCGGCGCGCACTTTGCGCACGCAAAGTGCGTGACGGAACGGACCGACAACTTGATCGGCATGTTAGGCGCCGAGCCTTCGACCCTGGGGCGTCCAGTTCATTGCCAATCGTCGCTTCGACGACGCGCAGTCGCGCAGATAGAGATTGATGAGGGTCTGATACGGGATCTCCGATTCCTCCGCGAGTCGCTTGAAGTAGGCGATGGTGGCCTGATCGAGCCGGATGGTCACCTGGCGCTTCAAGAGCTTGGCGTAGGGATTTCGACGACCCTTGCTGAAGTCGTACTCTTTCTTCACGGCATCACCCTTTCGAAGTACTGCTCGCGTTCTCGTTGGACTGCCTTGCGCGCAGAAATAATGCGAATCGTTCGTCCGCGGTCGCGGACTGTGTGCGACACCACAAGGATGCGGAGACGCTCGCTGAGCCCAAGGATAACGTAGCGGGGTTCTTCGTCGGAATGCCCGGGATCGTCCAAGAGGATGGCGTTGTCGTCCGAAAACACCGTCTCGGCCTCGGCGAATGAGACACGGTGCCTCCGCTGGTTAGCGGATGCTTTCCGAGGGTCCCAGGCGAAGCGAATCTCATCCACCGACGGAGTGTAGTGACATTGTAAGTACGAGTCAACTCTGTGTGTCCGAGGCGCCTAACGCACGGCTAACCCGCGGCCCGAGAGGCGCGCGGCTTGCTCCGCAAGCCGCGTGACGCGACAGGCCGGCGGGTTCAGCCGGTAGTTCGGCGACACGGCTACGAAGCTGCCTTGAGAAGGACGCGTTCGAGCGGCTTTGGAATGTCGATCGCGTAAAACCGGCTCGCAGCGTAGCCGTAGTCCTGCCCGCTCTCGTCGACGACGCGGAGGTACCCGTGGCCCTCGGCATCGTCGTCGCGGAGGACCCGATAGAACTTCCCAAGTTCAAGGGAGGCTTCATACCCCTTGTTCTTGATGCAGACAGCGAATCGAGCAGCAGCCTTCTTGGTTTTTTTCATGCGTTAGTCCAGTAGCGGGAATTTGAGCTTCGTCTCCTGCCGTCCGATGCCGTGCGCTTCATACCAATGAAGTTCGGCCATGTGGATTGACCCGTCAAGCAACCGCACCTTTGCCACGCCCTTGCGCTTGCGCCATCGGCCCATGCCGTACCGACGCCGCAACCGTCGGACTTCGCGAATTCCCCCGGACGTGGCAATCGTCTCGACATCACGAATCGGGCCGATGATCTCGAAGTCCATCGCCAAAATCTAGCACGATGCGCTTCCGCGCCCTTGTCTTGTTCGCCGAACTAGAAATGGACGGGTCTCTGTTCCGCCCCTACACGCTGCGAGGCCCGGTCAGCCTATTCCGACCACGAGCGCCAGCCCGCTGGCCTCTAGTGCTGTACATACTCTAGTTGCGCGCCACTGGCTAGGGCTGTTTCCGACAAACACTGCAAGGAATCCGGTACGTCTGGCTGATGCGCCTTCCTCGGGCATCCGCGCTAGCATGACGCCATGAACGCACTCGACATCGGCCTCGTGATTCTCTTCGTGATGGGTGCCGGCATCGGCCTCGCACGGGGATTCGTACGTATCGTGATCGGAATCGTCTCGCTCGGCGTCGCCTTTGTCCTGGCCAGCCGCTACCAGGACCCGATCGCGGCGGTGATGACCGCACGCCACGTGTCGGAGACGCCGGCGCGCATCGGGGCGTACGTCCTGGTGTTTGTCGCCACGATGATCGCCGGAGGCCTGGTGGCATGGGTCGTGGGGAAGATCCTCAAGCTCGCGATGCTGTCCTTCGCCGACCGGTTGGCGGGGGGGGCGCTCGGGATCGTCGCGGCGCTCCTGGCCGCGGCGTTTCTGGTCCACCCGCTGGTCGCGTCGTCGGCCAACGGTTCGCGGCTGCTCGCCACCTCGAAGCTCGTGCCGTACGTCAGCGTCGTCGCCGATCTCGGTAACGCCGTGGCCCCCGACGCCGTCGCCAAGCGCTACACGAGCGGGATCGAGTCGCTGCGCAGGGTCTGGCGCGGAGACCTGCCCGTCCCGGTGGAGAAGGTGAAGAAGGCGCTCACCGGGGCCCTGGAGAAAGGGGAGAAGGCGGTCGTGGACGCCACGACGAAGGCCGCCCCCGATCCGAAGAAGAAGCCGTGAGGCACTGCTAGAATCAGCGCGTATGGCCGAGCCGATTCCACTCTCCGTTCCCGAAGGCTCTCCCGAGCCGCGCATCTACGTCACGAGGCACTTCGTCAAGCCGTTCAACACGGTGCTGACGACGGCACGCACCTGCTATTCGCCGAAGGGGCTCGTTCTCGACGCCGACCTGAAGCCCGGGGGCGAGGGACTCGCACGCGACTTGTACGAAGCCGGCCATCACACGACGATCCAACACGCCTACTTCCAGTTCGCGATGGAAAACGTCTCGCGGCAGTTCCTGTGGTCGTTCCTCCACGCGCACCCGTTCTACAATTCCGAGCAGGTCAGCCAGCGTTACGTGAAGGTGCGTGCGTCGAATTGCTTCGTGCCTCCCTTGCGCGGTCCTGCGCGCGCGATCTATCTCGAGGGGGTCGAGGAGCAGCTCGCCTTCTACCGCGAGCTGATCGGGACTCTGACGCCGTTGACGGAGGCGGCGTACGACCGCCGGTTCCCCGCGCGCGTGTCGAAACGCGCGGCCTACGCGAAGGAGATCGAGAAGAAGTCGCAGGAGATCGCGCGGTACGTCCTTCCGATCGCGACGTGCGCGTATCTCTACCACACGGTGTCCGCGCTGACGGTTCTCCGCTATTACAGGATGTGCCGGCAGTACGACGCGCCCTACGAGCAGCAGCTAGTCGTCGGGAAGATGGTCGAGGCGCTTTTGGCAATCGATCCGGAATACCGGCGCCTCCTCGAGGAGCCTCTCCCGACCGAGGAGACTCCCGAGGCCATCTTCTTCGCCGCGCGCCCCGAGCTGACGTCGTTCCCGGTGCGCGCCGAGTTCGTTCGCGAGTTCGACGCGTCGCTTTCCGGGAAGGTCTCGCGGCTTGTGGACTGGAAGGCGCGGGGCGAGGAGGAAACCGCCCAGGCCGTGCGCGAGGTGCTCGGGGTGCCCGCGTCGCGGCTGTCGGACGACGAGGCGATCGCCCTGGCCTGCGACCCATCGAAGAACGCGATGCTCGGTCAGGCGTTGAACGTCAGCACGTTCGACAAGCTCACCCGCGCGATGCACCACGGCGCGTACACCTTCCGCAAGAAGATCTCGCACGCGGCGGACTCGCAGGACCAGCGGCACCGGATGACCCCGGCCTCACGTCCGATCCTGGCGGCGCACGCGACGGGGGAGCCGGACTACGTCGTTCCGACCCTGGTGCGTCAGGACGCGCGCGTCGAGCGGCGCTATCGCGAGATGATGACCCGGATCTGGGATCGCATCGGCAGGCTCCGCGCCGAGGGTGTATCGGAGGAGTTCGCGCTGTACCTCTTGCCGAACGCCGTCAACGTGCGCTTCACCGAATCGACCGACTTCTTGAACCTGCGCCACAAACACGTGATGCGCCTCTGCTATCTCTCCCAGGAAGAGATCTGGCAGGCCTCCGTCGAGGAGGCCCAACAGGTCCGCGACGTGCATCCGCGCCTCGGCCGCCACCTCCTCCCGCCGTGCGGCGTGCGCAAGGACGCCGGGATCACGCCGTACTGCCCCGAGGGCGCGCGCTTCTGCGGCGAGCCCGTCTGGAACATCGCGCTCGGCGACTACCGGCGCGTGATCTAGGGCCGGTGGTGAGCGCGCCGCCGGTTCCGCAGATCTCCCGCGAGGAGCTGGCCGCGCGTCTGAACGATCCCTCTCTCACGATCGTCAACGTGCTCGCCCGCGAGGCGTGGAAGGGGCAGCGCGTCCCCGGCTCGCTCTCGCTTCCCGTCGCCGAGATCGCAGCGCGCGCCGCCATCGTGCTTCCCAAGCGCGACGCCGACATCGCCGTGTACTGCGCGAGCCCCACGTGAGACGCGGGGGCGCGGGCCGTGGGCCTGCTGCATGAGCTCGGCTACACGCGTGTGCGCGACTTCGACGGGGGAATGGCGGAATGGACCACCGCCGGCCTCCCGGTCGAAAAAGGGGACACTCCCCTTTTCGTGATCGAATCACAGGACGTTCGCCCGCTCGCTCGCCAGGACGCGCCGAAAAGGGGAGTGTCCCCTTTTTCGACGTCCCCGCTGGCGTGGGTCTCCAAGCGCTCGATCGGCGCGCTGCTCTTGACGTGGTTGCTGATCAACTTCGGGTGCGGGGTCGTGTATTGGCTGGTCAGCTTCCTCCCCGGGCACGGTCTGCGAGAGGCGTCGCAGCCGATCGGCCACGGCGCCGCAGCGCTCCTCGAAGCCGTCTACTTCAGCTTCGTCACGGGGCTCTCGATCGGCTTCGGCGACATCGTGCCGGTCGGCGTCGTTCGCGTCCTCGCGGTCGTTCAGGGGGGCGCGTGCCTTCTCGTCTTCGGCGCGATCATCTCAAAGCTCGTCTCGGGGCGGCAGGAAGAGCTGACGGAGGAGATCCATCGCATCGCCTTCGAAGACCGCCTCGGCCGCGTCCGCACGAATCTCCACCTCGTCGTGTCGGAGATCCAGGAGATCGCAGCGCTGTGCAGCGATGGTCAAAAGGCCCCCGCGAGCGTTCAGACGCGCATCGAGAGCGCCGCCGCCGTCTTCACCGGGGAGCTTCGCGCGATCCACGACCTGCTCTACCGCCCCCAGGAGGCTCCCGGCGAGGACGTCCTGGAGTCGATCCTCGCGCACCTCGAAGGAGGCCTGAGGGAGTTCTCGCATCTGCTCGAGTGCCTGACCGCGGAGTTCCGCGACGCGCCGGCCCTCGTGGCCAACACGCGCGTGCTCGCGACGCTCGCGAACGAGATCTGCGGCACCTGCGTCCCCCGGGAGTACGCCCCGCACCTCAAGGTGTGGATGGATCGGATCCAAGCTCACGCGCGCGACCTAGCGCGTCGCCCAAACCCCGCACGGAGCTGACGACGGGAACGCCGAAGTACGACGGCACGGGAAACTCCCGCTCCCAGCGCAGTTCCGGCGGAAAGACGGCGACCGTGTCCCAGACGATAGAATCCGCATAGAGTTCTTCCGTCAGGCCGTATCGACCGGGCGCCGCCATCACGGACCGGACGATGTCCGCCGACAGGGCGCGGTCGTGATCCCAGTACTGGGAGGCGCGGCGATCGTGGATCCGCGCGAGCGTGCCCGTCGTCGGGGGTGCGAGGTCGGTGGCGATCACGGGCTCCCAGACGACGAACAGGCGCACACGATGGCCGGGACGTGAAGCCAAGATCTCCTGAACCGCGGAGGCCCCCCGCAGGCATACCGCTCAGGTGGGTGAGAGAAGGACGACGACGCGCGTCTCGCCGGAATGTGCGTTGAACGCGTCACGAAATGCCGGCAGCGTCGCGGCATCGAGGCGTGACAACGCGGGCTGCCCCGCGGGCGTGCGTCGAGGCGCGTGCTTGAGCCAGACGAAGCCCGCGCCCGCGACCGCGGCGATCGCCAGGAGGGCGACCATGAGGGTGAGCAGGACCTTTCGGAGACGCATCGGGGGATGATGCCACGATTGAGGCATTTGCAACGCCGGTCGCGTGTGACGTAGAAAGGGGCCCCCGGAGGTCCGCCCGTGATTCGATCCGCCAACCACTCCTCCTACCCGCGAATCGGCGACTCGCCATGGGATCAGGAGCTGCGGCGGATCGCGCGCGAGCGGGAAGCGGGGCGGGTTGACGACGCTGCGGTGGGTCTCGTCGTAGACGAGGTCGCCGCCATGATGGTCGCCGAGCAGAGCCGGGCATTCGTCGAGGTCGTGACGGACGGCCAGGTCGGCTGGAGCGGGCCGTTCTCGCACGTCGCGTCCCGATTAGGCGGGGTGCGCTTGGACGGCGTCATGCGCTGGTTCGAGACCGGCCTCTACGACCGCCGGCCCATGGTGGAACAACCGATCGTCCATGTCGCGCCGATCCTGGTACGGGATGCGCTCCGAGCTCTCGACGTGAGGCCGACGGCGTTGAAGGTCGCGCTCCCCGGCCCGGTCACGCTCGCGCGGGTGGCGCGGGACCGGTGCTACGGCGATCGCAATGCTCTCGCCCGTGCGTGGGCCTCCGCGCTGGCGGAGGAAGTGCGCGATCTCGCCGCCGCGGGCGTGACGATCGTGCAGCTCGATGAACCGATGCTCTGCCGTCATCCCGACGACGCCGCTCTCGTCGCGGAGACGGCGGCCGTCGTGTTCGACGCGGCGGGCCCCGGCGCGACGACGATCCTCTCGACCTACTTCGGCGACCTCGCCCCGTTGGCGGACGACCTCGCGCGCCTTCCCGGGACGCATCTTGGCCTCGACATGGTTCACACGGCGGGCAACTGGCCGCTGTTGGCGAAGCTCCCCGACGGCCGGGGCCTTCATCTGGGGCTCTTCGACGCGCGCACGACGCGGATCGAATCGGCCGGCGAGATTGCGGAGCGGGTCGCGCCCTATCGGGAAATCTTGATGGCGCGCGACGTCATGGTCGGACCGCAGTGCGGCCTCGAGCTGATCCCCCGTCACGCCGCGTTCGACAAGCTCCTCCAGAGCCGGTATCTGCGCGAGAAGCTCCAGAAGGACTGGCGATGGCGCTCCTGACCTCCTCGATCGGGTCCTTTCCGAAGCCCTCCGCGCTGCACGAGGCGCGGCGACGGTTCGCAGACGGCGAGCTCGAAGCGCCCGCGCTGCGGCAGCAAGAGGACGAGGCCACGCGTCGCGTCTTGAGCGCGCAGGACGAGCTCGGGATCAGTCTCCTGGTGGACGGCGAAATGGATCGCGCGGATCCGATCACGACGTTCGCCGAGCGTCTCGCCGGGGTCGAGATCGGCGGGTGGGTGCGGGTCATCGGCGATCGCTACATGCGCAGGCCGAAGATCGTAAGCGCCCTGGCGCGAACGTCGTCGTCGACGACCGACCGGTGGCGGTTCGCGCGCGAAGCGGCGCGGGGGGCCGTCAAGGCCGTGCTCCCCGGGCCCTACTCGCTGATGGACGGGTCGTTCGACGAGCACTACGGGTCGCGGCGTGAGGTCTGCCTCGCGTTCGCCGAGATCGTTCGAGACGAGGCGGCCGAGCTCGCGACGGCGGGGGCGACCGAAATCCAGTTGGACGAGATTTCCGCGGGCGCGCGGCCGGACGAGCTGTCGCTGATGCGCGAGGCGCTGGAGCTTGTCATGGCGCCGCTTCGAGGCCGGTCGCGCGTCTGGCTCTATCTGGGCTACGCCGATCTTGCGGCGGTTGGCGCGGAGCTGGCCGCACTTCCGGCGAACGGATTGCTCGTTGCCGGCGCGCACTGCGGGTACGAGGGGATTGACGCGTTCGCGCGTGCGGTTCCCGACGACCGCCTCGTGGGGATCGGCGTCATCGACGTGCTGGACGCGCGGGTCGAAACCGCAGACGAGGTGCGCGAGCGGCTTGCGATGGTGATGAAGCTCGTGCCGCGCGACCGCCTCTGGGCCGTGCCCGACGGAGGGATGCGCGGACTTCGTCCCGAGTCGGCGTGGGCGAAGCTGGCCGCGATGGCCGCAGCTGCGAGGGAGTAGGAAAAGGGAAGTGTCCCTTTTCCTACTTCATCGCGGCGCGGGCCTCGTCGAGTAGTGCTTGGGCGGAGAGCGATCCGCCAACGGCGCCCCGCATCCAGGCTTCGGGGGTCAGGCGGCCCTGGCGCGCCACGCGCTCGAACTCGGCGCCGAAGTCACGGCCTCGGAACTGCTTGTTGAGCTGGAACGCGATGATGTGCCCGATCGGGTAGTCGGGGAGGTAGAGGCCGTTCGAGATCATGTGCGAGTACACCGCGAGGATCTCCACGTCCTTCACGCGAAACAAGGTCGCGTAGTACCGATTCCAAACGTCGCGCGCGATCGACAGCGTGGCCTCGCGGAGCTGTGCCGCCGTCGCGTCGGGATGAGCGTACATGAAGCGCCATACCCCCATGTCGACGAGCGCCACCCCGCCGATCTCGTAGGCAGCCCAGAGCTCGTTGAGCGCCTCGTTCTTCCGCCGCCCCGCATCGCCTTCGCCTGCGAGTCCCAACAGCTCGAGATCGCGCGCCTGGAAGACGAACGCGAGCGCCTCGGTGAAGGCGTTGTTGGGAACGCCGTTCATCGACCAGTGATCGACCTCGCCCAATGAGAACGACTGCTCGACGTTGTGGCCCAACTCGTGGATGGCGATGTTGTACCCCTTGTACAGCATCCCTCCGTCCGGAATCCGGGTCCGCAGGTGCGCCTTGTCCTCGCGCCGAGCCGCCCCCAGCGCGTGGCCCGCGCCGCGGGACGGGTCGACCACGATGCGTTCGGCGAGCCAGCGCGACTTCTCGGGTGAGAAACCGAGGCCCGCGAGGATCGCCGGCAATCCCGCCTGGAATGACGCGACCGTCGGGTACTTCGCCTTCGTGATGGCGTCGAGCTCCGCCTCGCTCTTGCCCGCGCGCGCCGAGAAGCCGGCGTACCATATGTCGAACGGTTCGAGCGGACGGGCGAGGCGCTTCTCGATCACCGATGCGAGATCCTTCACCTCTTTCGAGGTGAGCACGGAGACGAGCAGCTCTTCGACCTGCTTTTCCGGGATCTGCCGGTCCAGCTCGAACTTGCGCTGGATGAACGTCGGAGCCGTGGGGCAGTAGGGGTCGGCCGCGCGCACGGCGCGGAACACGCCGAGCAGCATCTCGTAGCGCGTGTCGGGCTCGCGCTCTTGCGGCTTCGCGGCGACGTACGGGTTCCAGGAGAAGTCCGCGTTGTTGATCGCGGCCTTCGGGATCTCCTGCCGCACGATGCGCTCCATCACCTTCTGGATCGCGCGTTGCTTCGCGAGTCCAGCCGGTCCTTCGCCGTAATGCGACTTGAGCTCGTCGCGAAGGCCCCAGTGCGTGATCAGCGGCGGCCCCGCCGGAAAACCGAACGACTTCCCCGTCCCGTCAGCCAGCCGGTTCATCTGAATGTTGTAGCCGGCGATGTACTGGTCGGCCGCCGTGAACGCTTTCGTCGCCTCCTGGGCGATCGCAGCGGGAACGCGCGCCGCCCACCGGTCCAGCATCCGCGATCGTGCCCAGCTCGCGCGCGTCCACGTGCTCCCTTCCGCGAGGCGCTCGGACAACGTGTTCACGGGGAAGTTCAACAGCGCGACGAACGCCGCCTTCGTCCCGAAGAGGTCGTCGTCGACGTGGGCGGCAAGGTCGAGATCGCCCAACTTCAGGTCGAGGCTGGAGACGGGACCGGTGTCCAAGTCCTGGGGCGTCAGGAGCATCCGGCGAACTTCGAGCAGATGCCCGTCGACCTGCTCCATGACCGCGGCAAGGCGCGCAAACCCCGCCGCGAGAGCGGCCTCGTCGGCGAGGAAGTTGTCGGTACAAAACGCCGTGAACGCCGCGGCGTCGCCATCCTCGACGAACCAGCGCTGCGCGACCTGGGTGACTCCTCGACGCGCGCGACTCTCGACGGCCGCGCCGCGTCCTGCGACGATCTTCGCGACGGTCGCGTCCACTGCGGAGCTGGGAATCGAGGGGCGCGGAGCCGCCGGTAGAAGAGGCGGGGCCATCATCGCCGCCAAGGCGAACACGAGCGCGAATCGAGACATTTCAACCTCACGGCGGGGGCGGCCGGACTAGCGGCTTCCCGCCAACGCGAGCAGGCGGCGCAGCGCCCCCTCGACGAGCGTGTCGGCTTCTTTCTGAGTCGCAGCGAACGATTGGAGCGTCACTCGGATCGGGTCCTTGCGGCGGGACGCGGGCGGATGCGACTTGACCCACACGCCGGGGAACTCCTCCGTCAGCCGGTCGAGCACCGGGCGCATGGCGGATTCGTCCGACGTCGGAGCTTCGAGCTCGCGCTCGGCCGAGGCGCGCATCGGGAAGAGGTCCCGCAGGCGGAGCATCGCCGCCTCGAAGACCACCTTCGATTCCTCGGGGCGGCCGGGGACGGAGACGACCGCCGCGCCCCCGGTCAATCGAAGGACCATCCCGGGCGCGACGCCGGGCGGATTCGGAATGGCTTCCGCGCCGACCGGGAGGAGGCACATCTTCTGGCGCTGCACGTTGAGGCCGGCGTTCACGATCACCCGGGTGTCCTTGAGCGTCCTGTAGGCACCCTCGACCATGTCGCGCGCCGGCGGGCTCATCGCGAGCGGCAGGCGCAGCGCCTCGGCGAGCCCGGCGAGCGTCCGGTCGTCCTGCGCCGGGCCCAGTCCGCCCGTCGTGACGATCAGGTGAACGCCTCGGCCTCTGGCCTCGGCGACCGCGTTGGCGATCGATCGTTCGAGATCGTCGATGATCGTGACGCGATGCACGAGCGCCCCGCGCCGCGTCAGCTCTCCCGCGATCCACGCCGCGTTGCCGTCCTTCAGCTGGCCTCGCAGCAGCTCTCGCCCCACGACGACGATCTCGGCGTGGAGCGGGCCGAGGCGATCGACGACGACCTTCGCCGCGGGCGCCCCGGACATCCGCTTGCGCGGCGCGGGACGGGCCGTTGGGGGGCGCCTCTCTCTGCCGCGGAACGATGGCTTCTTGGGGAGCGTCACGGTTTCACCGGCCGGCGACGATAGCATGAGGAAATCACGCGGGCTCGATCCCGCGGATTCCGGCCACGCGGCGGATCACGCGCTCGATCTCGGCGTTGGGGGTCGAAGCTCCAGCCGTCACGCCGATCGCGCGGGGCCCATCCTCGAGCCAGCCGTGCGACGTGGTCTCCGTGGTCCGGTGCAGCGGTTGGTGGCGGATCAGGTCCGCGCCGTCGATCCCCGAGGCGTCCTGGATGTGGAACGTCGGTACGCCCTTCGCGACTCCGATCTCGAGCAGGTGCGTCGTGTTGGACGAGTTGTACCCCCCGATGACCAAGAGGACGTCGAGTCGAAGCCGGGCGAGCATCGCGTAGAGCGCGTCTTGGCGTTCTTGCGTCGCGCTGCAGATCGTGTCGAAGGCACGAAATCGTGCTGCAGCCGCATCCGCTCCGAACCGTGCGACGAGCGCCTGGCGCATGCGTTCGGCGATCGCGAGCGATTCGCTGGAGAGCATCGTCGTCTGGTTGGCGCAGCCGAGCCGCGTGAGATGAAGGTCCGGATCGAATCCGGGCGAGATCGCGTCGACGAAGCGCGCGGTCAACGCGGCGGCGTCGCCGCCGTTTTCGACGTACTCCGCCGCGACGCACGCTTCCGCCATGTCCCTCACCACCAGAAAATGACCGCCCGGATGGAGGAGGGCGCGCGAGGAGGTGGCGCGGGTCTCCTCGTGGTCGAAACGGCCGTGGATCAGCGCCGTGAACCCGTCCTTCGCGTACCGTTCCACGTTCTTCCAAACGTTGAGGACCGACCCGCAGGTCGTGTCGACGACGATGCATCCCGCCTCGCGCAGAAGGCCCATCGTCGCGACCGGCACGCCGAAGGCGGGGAGCAGCACGACGTCGTCGGGCTTCAGCGCGTCGAACGAGGCGGCCCCCGTGCTCGCGTCCAAGAAGCGGATCCCCATCTCGGTGAGCCTGCCGTTGACGCGAGGGTTGTGGATGATCTCTCCCGTGATGAAGACATCCTTGTCGGGGAATTTCTCGCGGGTCTCGTAGGCGTACTCGATCGCACGGTCGACGCCGTAGCAGAAGCCGAATTCCTGAGCCAGGTGGAAGGTGAGGTCGCCGGCCGTCAGGGAGAAACCGGCGGAGCGCATGCGGTCGACGAGCGCGCTGGCGTAGTCGCGCACGACCTGACCGCCGATGACCTGCTTGAGGCCGAATCCCTTGTTGGTGTACCGCGCGTCGCTCACGGCGGCATTGTAGCGAGGCGTCGAGAAGGGGACACTCCCCTTTTCTTGACAAAGCTCCGCGGATACCGCTTTGTCAAGAAAAGGGGAGTGTCCCCTTCTCTATGGACTAGGTGCTTGGCGGCCGGAGTGGAGCGGCGGTTCGCCGTCCTTGGTCTTGACCGTCGCGCGAGCTCGCTTCCCGGAGTTGGCGACGCGCTCGAGGGTGCCTGCCGGCAGCCAGATCTCGGTGCCCGCGGGGAGAGGCGAGCTGCCGCGAAGCGCCCGCGTCGTCCATGCGGGGTTGATGGCCGCGAGTCCGTGCAAGGGGACGCCGTAGCGGGACGCCACACGGACCGCCTGCGTGGGCCGGTCGATCGTCACGCGATCGTGCATGAGCGGAGCTTCGGGAACGAGCCCCTCGGGGAAGTAGGCCGCGTGGTCGCTGGCAACTTCCCGGGCGGCGAGGAACTCTTTGTAGAAATTCTTCGACGCGAACCCGAACGTGCGGCCGTCGTACTCGCTCAGTATCCGGGAGAAGTCCGTGCCGAACCGGTCGCGCGCCGCTCTCATCCCTTCGATGCCGTGGTTGTAGGACGTGATCGCCAGAGGCCAGGACCCGAGCTGGTCGTAAGCCGTCTTCAGATACCGAGCTGCGCCACGCGCGGCGGCGACCGGATCGAGCCGCTCGTCGAGGCCCGGCGTCAGCCGCATGAACCTCCGTGCCGCGCCGCGCGTGAACTGCCACACGCCGACGGCGCCGGCGGACGAGCGCGCCGCCACCTGGAACGACGACTCGACATGCGGGAGGTCGGCGAGCCCCTCGGGTAGGCCCGCGTCGCGAAAAACGGCGACGAAGGCGTCGTGGTAGCGGCCGCTGATCTCGAGCCCGCGGCGGAAGCGCTCCCGCAGGCCGCGCTGCGAGCGCACGCGCTGCGACGCGCCCATGATCCCGCCGGTACCCGCCGCGTCGGCGATCTTGAGCGCGAGCTCTTTCTCGTCGTCCGCCAGCGGGGCCGCCGAGGCCACCTTGCTCTCGATCGCCGCCAGGCGAGCCTCGAGCGCCTCGCGCCGCCCCTTGACGTACTCGCGTTGCTCGTCGGTGTAGACCTCCCCGGCGGGTGGGGGAAGCTCGAAGACCTCGTAAACAATCGACGGATGATCGGTGTCGTGCAGCACCACCTGCTCGAGCGTCCACCGAGTCCAGACGTTCTTCCAGAAATCCACCCCTTCGCGCATGGTGTCGGAACAGGGGAAAACCGTGTCGGCGCCGGGTGCCGTCGCCGGAGCGGCCGTCCAGGGCAACAACGCGACGAGAATGGGGAGGATACCGCGGCGAAGCATCACATCAGACCTCCGATCGAAGGCAGGTCGCGGGGGCCCCCTCAATATATGAAGAGAGTGCCGCGGGATCAAACGAAATTCCGGTCCAGGCTACCCCGCCAACCGCTCTGCTACAGTGCTTCCGCTCCTCGAAAGACACGACAAAGGCGATTCACCGGATGATCCTCGCGGGTGTCGGACTGTCCACATCTTCGACGACGAGCCGCGCGGCACGCGAAGCGGCCGAACGGGCCGTCGCATTGCTTCCGGATCAGCGAGCCGATTTTGCGATCGCCTTTGCGACCGCGGAACACGGTGAGGCGCTTCCCGACCTGATCGACGCCCTCTCGGGCGCGGTCGCTACGCCGTATATCGCCGGCTGTTCGGCCGCGGGCCTGCTCGTGGGCGAGCGCGAGCTCGAGGACGGGCCGGCGTTCGGCGTGCTCGCCGTGCGTGCGGACTCGATCCGCGTGACCCCGTTCCTTTTTCAGGACACGGGGGACGCCGGACTGACGGCGGGACTCAACGCCGGCCAGCGGTTGCTCGCCTCCCGCGACACCAACGACTTGATCCTGGTCTGGCCCGACCCTCAGTCGGTCCATCCCGATCGGTTGTTGCAAGGTCTCGACGCGACGCTGGGACCGGTCCCGGTCGCCGGCGGCGCGGCGTCCTCGGCGCTTCCCGGCGGCGGGACCTTTCAGTTCAGCGGGTCCCAAGCGAGCTCGGGGTGCGTATCGGGCCTTCGACTCGGCGGGGCGTTCCGGCACCACTTGGCGTTGACGCAAGGATGCCGGCCGCTCGGTGCGCCGATGCGGGTCACCGGCGCCCACGAGAACCTCGTGCTCGAGGTCGACGGGATCGCCGCCTACGAAGCGCTTCGCGCCGCGGCCCCCAGCGAGTTCTTCGACCACCCCGAAGCGACGATCAACGCCCTGACGATCGCGCTGCTCCCGGAGCCGGGAGAGTCGGTCCTTCGCCCCGGCGAGTACCTCGTTCGCAACATCGTCGCCGTCGATCCGGATACGGGCGTGATCGCGGTCGCCGCCGAAGTCGAGGAGGGCCAGTCGATCTTGTTCGCGCTCCGCGAGTCGTCAGCGGCAGAAGCGGACGTCCAAAGCATGGCGGCGCGGGCGGCCGCCGCTGCGCCTCCCGGCGGCTACAAGTTCGGTCTCTACTTCAATTGCCTCGCGCGCGGGCGGAGTCTCTACGGCCGCGAAGGGGTCGATTCAGCGGCCTTGGCGCGACATCTTCCCGGAGTGCCTCTGCTCGGCTTTTCGTGCAACGCGGAGATCGCCCCGCTTCGCGGCGCCAACCACCTGTTTACGTACAGCGGGGTGCTCGTCCTTTTTTCCGAGTAGAGCGACGGCCTCGGGCTTCGGCGCCACGGTCGCTCCGCCTTTCAGTTTCGTCAGCAGCCGTTTGAAGTCCGCAGGCACCGGCGATTCGAACTGCACGCGCTTGCGTCCCCGCGGCGTGTCGAACGCCAGTCGGTGCGCGTGGAGCGCCACGCGTGGGATCAGCGGCGACGGGTGGCCGTAGGAGAAGTCCCCGACGATAGGGTGCCGTTCGGCCGCGAGCTGGACGCGGATCTGGTTGCGGCGGCCGGTCTCCAAGGAGACCCAAAGCAGCGACGCGTGGGGGAAGCGCTCGATCACCCGGTAGCGCAAGGAGGCGAGACGGCCTTCGCTCTCCTTCGCGACGACGTGGATCTTCAGGCTCTTCGGATTCTCTCCGAGGGAATGCGTCAGGCGCCCGCGATCCGGCTCGACCCTCCCTTCCGCGACCGCGAGGTAGATGCGATCCGGGGTCCGTTCCTTGAACTGACGCTTCAGCTCCATCGCCGCGGGGTGGGTGCGGGCGAAAACGACGAGCCCCGAGGTGAAACGGTCGATGCGATGAACGACGTGGAGGATCGGCTTCTTGTGACCTCGTTTCCGGTACGACGCGAGCAGCGCCTCTTCGAGCGAGTCGCCCACGGGCGCCGAGGTCGGGACGGTGAGCATCCCGGCGTCCTTGTCGACCACGATCAGGTCGTCGTCTTCGTGCACCACCCGCCACCCATCGCCGCCGCGCGGCGCGTGCGCCGCGGCGCTGTACCTGCGCCCGGCCTCGGCGACCACATCGATGCGGTCTCCCGAGGCGATACGCTCGTCGGGCTTCGTCACCGTGCGTCGATTGCGAAGGACGCAGCCGGACGCGACCAGCCCCTTCGCCTCGGCGTTCGAGACTCCCAAACGATCGTGCATCACACGCTGAACGGTCAGCCCGGCGTCGTTCGCGCCGGCGTCGACCCTGCGCACGGTTTGCGCCACGGCAGCCTCCGTTTGCTGACGATATCAGACGCCCGGGAGCGCAAGTGCCGACTTGGAGCCGAGCAAGACGACGCGATCACCCGCGAGAAACGTGTGGTCGGCAGGCACGGGAGTGATCTCTTCCATCGCGGTTGCCCCCTCGGGCTTGACCGCGAGAACGAACAGGCCGCTCGTACGGTACGGATCGGCTTGCTGGAGCGTTCGCCCGATCCAGGCAGCAGGAACGGGATGCTCGTCGATCGCCAAGTCGCCCTCCCGGCGCGTGCCGATCTCGGATGGCACCGACGCGCCCAGGTAACGCGCGAGCAGCATGCGCCGGCGCAGCACCTCGCGGTCGAGCGCGGACACGACGTCGCGGCGCGCGACGCTGCCGACGAGATGATCGGGGTCGTGGAGGGTCACGACGGGAAGCTGCGCGAGCTCGAGCTGCGAAAACCGCCGCATCACCTCGTCGAGCGGCGTCTTGGGCGTGACGCGCGGCACGTCACGCACGAGATCGATGGCAGTGAGGCTGTCGCGCCGCCGCGTCGCGTCGGCGACCTGGAAGGCATCGCGCAGGTCGATCGCCCCGACGAGCCTTCCGTCGCGCATCACGTAGACCGCCGTGCCGCGGCTGCGCGCGACGAGATCGAGCACCTCCGCGACGGGAGCGTCGGCCCCCACGGTCAGAGGATCCGTTCGGATCAAGTCCTCCGCGCGCAACGACGCGAGCGCCATCTGCTCGAACGCGACGTCGAAGTCGACGCCGCGACGCCTCAGCGATTCGGTGTAGATCGAGTCACGGCGGAGGCTGCGCGCAACCCAGGTCGCCGTCACGGTCACGACGGCCAGCGGCATCACGGCGCCGTAGTTCTGACACATCTCGAAGACCATGATCATCGCCGTGATCGGCGCGAACGTCGTCGACGCGATCGCCGCGGTCATCCCGGCGAGCACGAAGAACACGGGCGCGATGTGGAGCGCCGGGAACATCGTGTCGGCCCCGAGCCCGAACACCGCCCCCGCCGCGGCGCCGATGAGCAGGGCCGGCGTGAAAACGCCGCCGGAGCCGCCGGAGCCTAGAGACGATGAGGTCGCCGCGATCTTCGCGATGAGCAGGGGTAGCAGCACGGCCGGCGCGACCATCCCGGCCAACACCTCGCGCACGCCGTCGAACCCGTTCCCCCAGACCTCCGGGATCCACCAGGCGAGGAGACCGACGACGAGGCCGCCTGCAGCCGCGCGGGCTTCGAGCGGCAGGCGAATCCTCTTGAAGAGCCGTTCCGAGACGTCGAGCCCGCCGCGAAAGACTACCCCGGTCCAGGCGACGAGTGCGCCTAAGACCGCAAAGAGGGGAAGGGCCAGGAGGGACGGCGCAGGCACGAGTGGCACCGGGTAGAGGGGCGCCGACCCGAAGGCCCCCCACGACACCATCGTCGCCGTCACCGAGGCGAGCACGACGGGCCCGAAGATCTCGAGGGCGAAGCTCCCGTGAACGATCTCCATGACGAACATCGCGGCGCCGATCGGCGTGTTGTACGCGGCAGCCATCCCCGCCGCCGCCCCGCATCCGATCAGGACGCGCCGCCGCTCGAGCGGGACACGCAGGGCCTGGGCGAGACGCGAGGCGCCCGCGGAGGCGAGCTGAACGATCGGACCCTCCCGACCGACCGAGCCGCCGAGCGCGTTCAAGACGACCGAGGAGAACGATTTCTTCAGCGAGCGCGGAAGATCGAGCCGCGCCGACCCGGAGAGCGACACCGCCGCCATGATCTCGGAGGTCCCTTCGCCGCTCCGGCCCGGCCGGAAGAGGCGCACGAGAAGCCCGTAGATCAGGCCGCCCGCCGTGGGGATCACGACGATCATCGGGAAGCCGAGCGCACGCGCGGCCCGGAGCGGTTCGCGCGCGTCGTGGAGGACGATCCACTGGACTGCTAAGCCCGCATAGCGCACTGCGACGGCGGCGACCGCCCCCCACGCGCCCACCGCCAGCGTCAGGCCGATGGCGTAGGCGCGATCGTCCTGGCGGAATCGGCGACGCAGCGCGAGGCGGAACCACGCGACGGCACGTACGATGTTGAATCGCATCGGCGGCACGATCAGCCTAGACGGAGGGAGCCTCCGCGTCCTTGCCTCCGTAGAGGGATCCGAGTTCGTGCGTCAGGTAGGCGAACGCTTCCTCGGGCGTATCGGCCACGTGGAACAGCGAGAGGTCCGCCGGTTCGATCGTCCCCCAACGGATCAGGGCGTCGAAGTTCAGAACATCTTTCCAAAACGCGCGCCCGTAGAGCACGATCGGCATCGTCTTGCTGCTCTTACGCGTTTGCACGAGCGTCAGCAGCTCGAACAGCTCGTCCATCGTGCCGAAGCCCCCGGGAAAGACGACGAGCGCCTTCGCCAGGTAGACGAACCAGAACTTACGCATGAAGAAATAGTGGAACTCGAAGCCCAGCTCGCGGGTGATGTACTCGTTCATGGTCGGCTCGTCGGGGAGCGAGATGCCGAGTCCGATCGAGATGCCCTGGGCCTCCGACGCGCCGCGGTTGGCCGCCTCCATGATTCCGGGACCGCCTCCCGAGCAGACGAGAAAACGCCGGCTGGTGCTCGAGTGCGCCTTGGACCACTCGGTCATCGATCGCGCCAGCGCGCGCGCGTCCTCGTAGTACCGCGCGAGGTGGACACCGCCTTCAGCCTTCGCGATCGCCGCGGCGTTCCCCGTCGCCTTCGCGTTGACCAAGGCCTCAGCCGCCCGTTCCGTGGGGAGGGCCCTCGCCGATCCGAAGAAGACGACCGTGTCGGCGACCTTGTAGCGCGCGAAGCGCGACTGGGGCTCGAGATACTCGCTGAGGATCCTGAGCGGGCGCGCGTCCCGGCTCATGACGAATTCGCTGTTCTTGTATGCCTTATCCATGCGGGCGCCATGATCGCATAGGATCGGCGGCTAGGGACAAGTCGGCGTCCTCGACGATTCGTTGCTGGCCGTGCCGAGCGATCCACCGCCGCCGCATCCGGCGTCGTGGCCACGCACGAGATAGAAGAACCCGTCGTCGATCGCGGGCAGGTCGGGATCGTCGTACGCCGTCGCCGGAATCATCGACGCGAGGCACTCGCCGTAGCTTTCCGACCGGAGCTCCAGGAGGGTCCCACGCTGCACGTCGTACGATTCGGCGCGGGCCGCCGCGTCCCACGCAAGATGAGCCGTTTCCGCCGATCGATCGACGGTCAGCAGATAGACGAGTCCCACCGAGCCCTGCGCCGCGTCGAGGGGCGCGCAATCGTCGACATCGGCCAGCGCGTCGTTGTCGTCGTCCGGATCGCAAGCGTCGCCGGCCCCGTCCCCATCGAAGTCGAGTTGCGCGGCGTTTGCGTCGCCGGCGCAATTGTCGTTCCGGTCCGGGACGCCGTCCACGTCAGCATCGGCCAGGAGGATGACCGTCTTGGATTCCTTTAGGATCCAATCCTGATCGTCCAACGCGAGACCGGTCAGCGGCGCGGTCGTGTCGAGCGTGAAGTCCTGGTCAAGCTGGTCGTTCGTGACGGTGCGTACCTCGCTGCCGCCCGCAGTGAAGAGCGTCAGATCGACGGGCATCGTGAAAAGACCCCCGGACAGCTGCGTCTGCACGATGCGGACATAGTTGCGGTAGGTTCCGTTGCCGAGATCGGCCGTCGTCCATCCGTACTCGTAGCGCGGCTGGCCCGTCCCGTAGACCCATTCCTGGAAGAAGAAATCCAGCGTCGCGCCGTACCGGGCTTCCTGAGTCGCCTGGTACAGAGCGGTGTTTCCGGTTCCGTCGACGTTGTCGGCGTACCAGTCGCGCAGGGCGTTGAAGAAGTTGTTGTCGCCGACGACGTGCCGCAGCATGTGCTGCACCCAGCCCCCCTTGTCGTAGACGGTCGCGCCGAACAGGTCGGACGGGTTGTAGACGGAACCCAAAAACGATGCGCGCCAGAACGAGTTCATGTAGCTCCGGTATCCCGCCGGCCCGCCCAGGTTCTCGGCCCAGAGCGCCTCGCTGTAGGTTGCAAACCCCTCGTTCAGCCAGATGTCGGCCCAGGTCTGCGGGCTCACCGAATCGCCCCACCACTGGTGCGAGAGCTCATGCGCCACGACGAAGTCGTAGTTGTGCCCGCCGTTGATCAACGACCACCCGTAGCTGGTGTTGGTGGCGTGCTCCATCGCGCCGCCCCAAGGGAACTCACTCATTCCGTACTTGTCCTCCACGAACGGGTACTCGCCGAATTTCTGCGCGTAGAACGTGATCATCGCCGGGAGCGCCGAGAAGGAAACCTGCGCGTTCGCCAGATGCTCCGGATAGACGTAGTGGTCGATCGGCATCGTTCCGCCCGTGAGCGTCGTGTAGGTCTGCGAGAAGGTGGCGTAGACCGTCGCCGCTACGCTGACGAGATACGTCGTCGTCGGATCGTGCAGCTTCCATTTGTACCGCTTCTTTCCGACTCCATTGGGGGTCGGCGGCTCGACGAGCCTGCCGTTCCCGGTCGCGGTCCACGTGTCGAGCACCGTCCACCATTCATCGACAGTGGCCTTGTCGTCGGGACGATCCTTGCAGGGCCACCAGCTCCTCGCTCCATCGGGCTCGGAGAGGGTCGAGACCATCGAGCCCAGCGGGCTCGACGAGGTCTTCTGCCAGCTGATCGAGCCGAATCCGGTGGGGTCGGGGATGCCGTTATAGAGGACCTGCACGACGAACGTCTGTCCCGCGTCGAACGGCTGATCGAGCGTGATGTCGATCAGGTTTCCGGGACGGGTGAACTCCAGATTGATCCCCGCTCGTCGCACCAAGGTCACCGACATGTTCGACATCAGGTCCAGCACGAGGTGCTGGAATCCGTTCGCGAGGCTCTTCCCCGTGACGGTCACCGAGCCGGTCACGCTGCGGTTGGCAGGGATGAATTCGAGGACGATGAAATAGTGCTGGATGTCCACGTCGTCCTGGGCGGTGGCGACGGTGCTTTGCTCTTGCGTGAGCGGAGCGTGCATCCCGCCGAGGCGCAAGTGCCCCTTCCGGAGCTTCTCGCGTTCTTCGAGCGTGGGTACGGGGAAAGGCTCCGGTTCCCCTGACCGGGCGTTCGAGGCGGCGATGACGCCGAAACAGGCACAAGCCAGCACGCGCAGGATCAGCGACATCGAGCCTCCGTCGGAAAGATGCGGGTCTGTAGTCTTACAGCGAAATGGGCGCGCCGCCAACGGCCGCGGCCTTCCGGGCCTGGCGGTGGGCGAGGTAGGTCATCGTCATCGCGCCTAAGCCCAGAAGCGCCGCGAGGAACTGCGCGAGGACTCCGACGATGGGGACCATGAAGACGAAGTACAGCACGACGAGCCCGACGAACAGCGCCAGGTAGGGCCCCGAGCCCGGCTTGGCCTTGCCGAGGATGAAACGGCCCAACCACATGGCGACCGGGATCTTCGCAAGGTAGAGCGCCACGGCGTAGGCGATCAGGTAGATTCCGACGAACGGGATCGTGATCAGGAGGATCGCGGAAAGACAGACCGCGATCGTGACGAGTATCGACACGAATCCGATTCCGGAGCAACGCAGCGCGTCGGTGGCGATCCTTTGCGTCACCTTCGGCTCGTGTTCCCCGAAGACCGCGAGGAGCGCACAGCCGAACAGGAACGATGCCGCGAAAAAGGCGATCCACTTGCCGACCCCGAACTTCGACGGCCGGAGGTCGTTGTCCTCCCTGTGTTTCGCCTTCTTCTCCCGAATCGGCTTTTCGTCGTAGGAAACGTCCCCGCCGGCGATCGCCCGGAGCTCGTCGTCCATCGGCTTTCTTGTGGAGTAGGCGATGTCGCCCTCGACCCGCGCGCCGGGCTCGATCGCAATGCCGTCGGCGGTCAGCGTAGCGTCGTCGAGCACTTTTCCGCCGAGAACGGCGTTGCCGCCGGTGAATGTCAGGGATCCGTCGACGACGCCGTGGTGGGTGAACTGGCCGGTGTAGACCGAGACGCTTCCGTGGACGTGCGCCTTGCTTCCAAGCGTGAGGGACCCGCCGGTGACCAGGACGTTTCCTTCAACGGTGCCGTCGACGACGACGTTCCCCGCCGCGGCCCGGAAGGACTTCTTGATCGTGCCGGTGACGTCGACCTGGCTACCTGCGGCGAAGACATCGCCCGTCACGATGCCGGAGATCCGCACGGTTGGTGCGGTCACATACATGTCGCCGTCCAGCGTCCCTTCGACCGAGACCGAAGGAGCGAACCGCACGACGTTTCCTTTGTGGGTCTCTCCAGGCCGGATCGTGTACCCCTGGACCGACAATTCAGGTGGGCTCGGGGGTTCGGGGGGCTCGGGGATGGCCGGAGCCTGGGGCTCGGCCGCCCTCGCCGTCATGACGAAGGCCAGCATCGCAACGAGCAGACAGAGCCGGGTGCGTGTGCTCCGCATCGTCGCGTCTGTCATGGCAGCTTCCTCCTTCCGTCACCGCAGGTTGTAACGTCGAAGTTGTGCGTTCGCTACAATTTCCGGGCGAGCGGTCGATTCCGGGGGGCCAGTGGTGGTTACCACGGGATGAGCTCCCGCAGCTTTTGGGCCTGTCGCCGCGACAACGGGAGGGCGGTGCGCGCGTCGTCCTTCATGACGACCCGGTAGGTCCCCCCTTCCTCCGGAACGATCGCCCCCACTTTCGACAGGTTGACGAGATAGCTGCGGTGGATCCTGAAGAACGACCCTGCGAGCAGATCCTCCATCTCGCCCAGCGGTCGCTCGACCAAAGCCCGTCCGTCGGCTGTCCTCGCGTGCACCAGCTCGCCTTCCGTTTCGAGCCAGATCACGTCTCCCGGATCCAGCAGGAGGATCTTTGCGCCTCGCTTCGCCGGAATCCGCAGCGGAGTCGCCGCGGGACGCTGTGCCCGGATCTCCTCGAGGAGACGCAGCATCGTGCCGGACTCCGCGGCCCCGCGTCCGGAGGCTTGCCGCGCGCGGTCGACCGCGTCCTGCAGCCGCTCCCGGTGCACGGGCTTGAGGAGGTAGTCGAGCGACTTCACCTCGAAGGCACGCACCGCGTAGTGGTCGAACGCCGTCGTGAAGACGATCTGAGGCGTGTGGGCCGCCAAGCGGAGGACTTCGAATCCGTCCCCCCCCGGGATCTGTACGTCGAGCAGGCACAAATCGGGTTTCTCCCGGTCGAGCAGCGCAACCGCCGATGCGACGTCGCCGGCCTCTCCGACCAACTCGACCTCCGGCAGTGCGAGGAGCAGCCTCCTCAAGCGGTCCCGGGCGGGTTTCTCGTCATCCACGATCGCCACGCGCAGCTTCACAGCGTGATTCTCGCGAGCGTGCCCCGCCCGTTGGGCGATGGAGCGAGCTCGAGCGTCCCGCTCCCTCGTGTCGCGGTCGCGATCCGGCGCTTGACGTTGCCGAGCCCGTGGTCCTCGTGGATGAGGGACGAGGCGGGTTGCCGCAGTCCCGCGCCGTCATCCTCGACCTCCACGACGAGGCGCCCGTCTTGAAGCCGTGCCCCGATGCGCACGGTGCCGCCTCCGGGAACGGGCGCCACGCCGTGGCCGACGGCGTTCTCGACGAGCGGCTGCAGCAGGAGTCCCGGAATGCGGGCGGTGCGCGCTTCGGGGTCGATGGTCCACTCCACCCGCAGCCGGTCGCCGAAGCGCGCCTTCTCGACCGCCAGATACCCGTCCACGAAGTCGAGCTCTTCGTCCAGGGGGACGTCTCCGGCGTGGGTTGCCTTGAACGTGTAGCGAAAGAGGTCGGCCAGCGTCTGGACGACCTCGTCGGCTTTGGCGGGATCCTCGGCAAGCAGCGCGGAGATCGTGTTCAGCGTATTGAAGAAGAAGTGAGGGTTGATGCGCGCTTGAAGAGCGGCGAGCTCCGCTTTCGCTGCCTGCTCCTGGAGCTGCGCTTCGACCAGCCGGACTTCCTCGACTTCACGCAGCGACTCGGCGAGGCGCCAGCGCATCCCTTCGTAGGCGTGCGCGAGGCCGCCGACCAAGAGGGCGAGAACCGCGTTGAGCGAAAAGACCGCGAGCGCCTGCCGCGTGTCCGAGAGCACGAAGAAAAGGAAGCGCCAGACGACCGCCGCCGTCCCCGCCGCGGACCCGGCGAGGAGCCCGACGCCCAGAAGGCCCCAGCGGACCCAGGGACTGAGGTTGCGCAACACCGGATACAGCGCGACCGAGCAGACGAAGACCGTCAACCCGACGACGGTGCCGAAGAGCAGGCTCATGAGGAAGAGCGTCGGCCCGAGCGGCTTGTCGAGAAACAAACCGACGGCCAGACCGACCACGGCACCGGCCGCCGAGCTGCCCGTGGCCCACAAAACCACCTGCGCGGGGAGCGAGAACGCGCCCGGACGTCTCATCGGGTGCGGGCCAAGACCAGCGTGACGTCGTCGTGCGGCGGCCCGCCGCCGCTCCAGCTATCGACGGCGTCGATGACTCGCGTGAGGAGCTCGGAGAGAGCAACCTCGCTGTGACGCTGCAGGATCTCGACGAGGCGTGCGTTTCCGAATTCTTCCCCGTTCGCGTTCGGGGTCTCGACGACGCCGTCGGTGTACAGGGCCAGGAGATCGCCGAGGCCCAGCTCGCGCCGTCCTTCGCCGTACAGCGAGCTCGGCATGAGCCCGATCGGGAGCCCGCCTTGAGAAAGGTAGGCGGCGCCGTGCGCGCCGAGGTGGATCGGTGGAAAATGGCCCGCGTTGCTGTAGAGCAGGCTGCGGTCTTGCGGATCGTACAGCGCGAAGAAGAGGGTCGCGTAGCGCGAGGCCGACGTCGATTGGTGCAACATGTCGTTCAGGCGTCGGTTGACCTCGCACGGCGACACCCCGGGTAGGGCCAGGCTCCTCACGGACGCCTGGAGTCCCGCCATCAAGAGCGCCGCGGGAATGCCCTTACCGGAGACGTCAGCGATCACGAGGCCGATGCGCTCGTCCTGGAGCGGCAGGAAATCGTAATAATCCCCACCGACCCCAATCGCCGGAATGCACACTCCCGCGATCTCGAGCCCGCGCACCAGAGGAACGCCCCGAGGCAGAAGCTCGCGCTGCACTTCGCGCGCGATCGCGACCTCGCGCTCCAAGGCTTCCTTGACGCGCAGCGATCGGAAGTTCGCCTCGAGCTCGCGGCGCATCGCGTCGTAGGTGTGAAGGAGGATGCCGACGAACACGGCGAGCACGGCGTTGATGAGGACGATCACCGCGACGAGGCGGAAGTTCGCGAGCAGGTAGAGCGGCTGCGCGGCGAAGATCGCCGCCGATCCCGCGACCGTGCCGACGACGAGGGTCAGGACCTGGAGCGCGACCCTAAGGGCGAACGGGAGTCTCGCGTAGAACGGAAAGACGAGCCGCGCCGAGACGAGGGCGGTGCAACCGACGACCTCGGCGAAGAGGACGGAGGACAGCAGAAGCGGGCCGATGTCGGACGATCCGCGCGAAAAGTTGATCCCGGCCGCGACGGCCGATCCCGCGATGGCCCAGCCGAACGCCCAGCTCACGCTGAAGCGCCAGGCGCCTGCACCCGCGGGGGTCTCCGCCTCGAAACGGGGCACCGTTCCACCGCGATACGGCGTGACGGCGCGTTCCGTCGCGGTCAGAAACTCGCTCAACGCCGGTCTCCCCACGCCACTATGAGACGCGCGACCGTGCGGTGCGGTTGCGCAAGCTCCCATCTTAATACGCCGGGAGGCGCCTAAGATGTCACTCGGGTCTGGCGAACCGGAGCGCCAGGACGATGCAGGCGAGCGCCGCGAAAGCGCAGCCCAACGCCAGCCGCCCCCAGCGATCGTAGTCGGACGGCTTCGGCTCCGCTGGAAGGCGCCAGCCCGCGAGAGCGGCGACGGCCAAAGGCAGCGCCGCGGCGTTGGCCCAAGGCCCGTACTCTCCCCAGCGAACCGCGATCGTCACCGCGGCGGCGGCGAGCAGCGGGAGCGCGACGAGGCCGCGGCGCGCCTCGTTTTCCCCCAGAACGATGACCGGGGTCATCCGTCGGAGCCGCGCGTCCACGTCCTGTCGCGTGAACGTCGTGGCGAAAAGAGCCGATGCGGCGACGAGCCCCGCGGGAATCCCGGCGAGGAAGGCTCCCCAGGATCCGGCCCCCGCCTGCGATGCGAATCCGGCCGTCGCCGCGAGTGGACCGAGCGCGACCGCGGTTGCGATCTCGCCCAAACCCCAACCCATCGTGTCGAGCCCTGCGACGGGCGCCCCGCGCGCTACGCCCAAGATCACCGCCAGGAGTCCGTAACCCAGCGCCGCGGAACCCGACAGCGGAACGAGGCCCAGACCGCAGAGCGCAGCCAAAGCGAGCGCGGCGACGCCCACACTCAAGGACTCGCGGGCGTCCAGGGGGCGGAGCGCTGCCGGGTCCGGCTTTCCGGAATCCGACGGCGGCGCGCCCAACCGGTCCCAGGCGTGGTCGATGAGATTGACGCCCAGCGCGGCGGCAAACGCTCCCAACGTCACGACGGCGTGCGCCGAGAGGCCCTGCCCCCGCTGCGCGTCGAAGTGCGCGTAGGACGAGCCGACCGCCACGCAGGTCGGTGCCAGCAGCGCCTGCGCGGGTTGCGCAGCGGCGAGCCACGAGCGGAGTGGATTCATACCGCCGGTATACTACGCGGGCGAGGTTTCCGCGTGGCGTTCGTCGACACCTTCGGCCGCACCCATGACGATCTGCGGCTTTCGATCACGGATCGTTGCAACCTGAGGTGCGCCTACTGCATGCCCCACGAACCCGTGTGGTACCCGCACGCGGCGATCCTGACCTTCGAGGAGATCGCGCGCATCGCGAAGGTTGCGATCGCCGAGGGAGTCCGCAAGCTCCGCGTGACCGGCGGCGAGCCGTTGGTGCGCCGCGACGTGGTCACGCTCGTCGGGTCCCTCGCGACGCTTCCCGGCCTGAGGGACCTGTCGCTGACGACGAACGGCGTTCTTCTCGATACACTAGCCTTCGAACTCGCGGGCGCGGGACTGCGACGGGTCAACGTCAGTCTCGACACCCTCGACCGGGCTCGATTCGCGAAGATGAGCGGCCGCGATCGTCTTCCGGAGGTGCTTCGCGGCCTCGAAGCCGCTCGGGCGGCCGGGCTCGGGCCGATCAAGATCAACGCGGTGCTGCTGCGCGGCGAGAACGAGGCCGAGGCGGTCGACCTCGTGCGGTTCGGACGCGATCACGGCTATGAAGTGCGGTTCATCGAGTTCATGCCCTTGGAGAACGACCGTTCATGGGATATCGGCCGCGTCGTGAGCGGCGCCGAGGTCCGACGGTCGATCGGGGCGGCGTGGCCGATCGTCCGCGACCCCGCCGGCGACCCTCACGCCCCGGCCTCGCGATTCTTGTTCGAGGACGGCAAGGGCGCGGTCGGGTTCATCGATTCCGTGACGTCACCGTTTTGCGCCGCCTGCACGCGGATCCGATTGACGAGCGACGGGAAGTTCCGCGTATGCCTTTACGACGACAACGAGTCCGATCTTCGCGCGGCGCTGCGCGGGGGTGCAAGCGACGCGGCCATCGCGGCGAGTATGCGAGAGGCTGTTGCACGGAAGGGTCGCGGCGGCGCGCTCGACATCCTGGAGTCGAAAGCTGCGATCCCCCTTCTGCGTACGATGCATCAAATCGGCGGCTAGGGGGCACGTCTCTTTTCTCTGACAAAGCGGTATCCGAGGAGCTTTGTCAGAGAAAAGAGACGTGCCCCCTAGCCGCCGGTAGGCTCCGTCATACGGAAAGGGTCGAGCGCGGCGTCGAGTTGCTCGGGGGTCAGCGAAGTCGTCTCGCGCGCCACCTCGCGCACGGTACGACCCGATTTGGCGGCCTGCTTGGCGATCCCCGCCGCGGCGTCGTGGCCGATGTGAGGGACCAGGCCCGTGCAGATCGCGAGCCCGCGCTCGACCATCTCCGGGCCGCGCCCCGTCGCCTTGATCCCGCGCACGCAGCGCTCCGCGAAATTGCGCGTCGCCTCGCCCAGGATCTCGATCGACTGCACCAGATTGTGGACCGCGAGAGGGAGCATGGTGTTCAGCTCGAAGAAGCTCCACTGCCCGGCCTGGAGCACCGCGAGGTCGTTCGCGATCGATTGCGAGGCGGCCTGGATCAGGGACTCCGCGATCACCGGGTTGACCTTGCCGGGCATGATCGAGCTGCCGGGCTGGACCTCGGGGAGGGTGAGCTCGCCCAGGCCGCAGCGAGGACCCGAGCCCATCAGCCGGATGTCGTTGGCGATCTTGAGGAGGCTGACGGCGATGGTGCGAATCGTTCCCGAGGCTTGGACGACCGCATCGATCGTCGCCTGGGCCTGGAAGTGATTGTCGGTCTCGCGCACGTCGATGCCGGCGGCGTTCGACACGATCGCCAGAACCCGTCGCGCGAACTCCGGGTGGGTGTTGATGCCCGTGCCGACGGCGGTGCCGCCGAGCGGTACCAAGGCCAGCTCTTCTTTGGCATGCCACAGGCGCCGCACCGACTTGTCCATCTGACCCGCGTACCCGAGGAACTCCTGCCCCAGGCGAATCGGCGTGGCGTCCTGAAGGTGAGTCCGTCCGGTCTTGATGACCCCCCAGAACTCCTTCGACTTCGTGGCGAGCTCCGCGCCCAAGGACTCGATGGCAGGCTCGAGCACCTCGTGGATCGCCAAAAGCGCGGCGATGTGCAGAGCCGTCGGGATCACGTCGTTCGAGGATTGTCCGAGATTGACGTGGTCGTTGGGGTGCACCGTGCCGCGCGAACCGCGCGAGGATCCCAAGATCTCGGCAGCCCGGTTGGCGATGACCTCGTTGGCATTCATGTTGGTGGAGGTGCCCGAACCGGTCTGGAACACGTCGATCGGGAAGTGCGCGTCCATCGCGCCGTCGGCAACTTCCTTCGCCGCCTTGACGATCGCCTCGGCCATCTCTTTGTCGAGCAATCCCAGATCGCGATTCACCTGCGCTGCGGCCCCTTTGATCAACCCGATCGCGCGAAGGAACCGGCGCGGGAGACGGATCCCGCTGACCGGGAAGTTGATCACCGCCCGCTGCGTCTGTGCCCCGTAGTAGGCATCCACAGGGACCTCCATTTCGCCCATCGTGTCGCGCTCCACGCGTGTCGTTCGGTCCGGCATGGCCGCTCCTCCTCCTGGGTGCCGTCAGTCCGCAGGGCACGATAGCAATGTTATTCTCCAC
>CAZUGP010000037.1:0-14211 GCA_964619965.1 uncultured Acidobacteriota bacterium | reverse complement strand
CCTCCTGTCGATGATCTTCATGTGGTCCCCCATCCTGATCCTCGTCGTCGTGTGGATCATCTTCATGCGGCAGATGCAATCGGGCGGGAACAAGGCGCTCTCCTTCGGCAAGTCCCGGGCGAAGCTGACCTCGGCCCAGGGGAAGCGGATCACGTTCAAGGACGTGGCCGGCGTCGAGGAGGCGAAGGAAGAGCTGCAGGAGATCATCGAGTTCCTGAAGGAACCGCAGAAGTTTCAGAAGCTCGGCGGAAAGATCCCGAAGGGCGTGCTGCTGATGGGCCCGCCGGGAACCGGGAAAACCCTTCTCGCTCGAGCGATCGCGGGCGAGGCGAACGTGCCGTTCTTCTCGATATCCGGTTCCGACTTCGTCGAGATGTTCGTCGGCGTGGGCGCCTCGCGCGTTCGCGATCTGTTCGAGCAGGGGAAGAAGAACGCCCCCTGCATCATCTTCATCGACGAGATCGACGCGGTCGGCCGCCATCGCGGCGCGGGTTTGGGAGGCGGCCACGACGAGCGGGAGCAGACCCTCAATCAACTCTTGGTCGAAATGGACGGCTTCGAGACCAACGAGGGCGTGATCTTGATTGCCGCGACGAATCGCCCCGACGTTCTAGACCCCGCGCTCTTGCGCCCCGGGCGTTTCGACCGGCAGGTGATCGTCGGGCGTCCCGACGTGCGCGGCCGCGAGGAGATCCTGAGGGTGCACGCGCGGAAAGTCCCGCTCTCCCCGGACGTCAACCTGTCGGTCCTGGCCCGCGCGACCCCCGGGTTCTCCGGGGCCGACCTCGCGAACCTGGTCAACGAGGCCGCGCTGTACGCGGCGCGTAAGAACCGCAAGGCGGTGCTGCAAGACGACTTCGAGATCGCGAAGGACAAAGTCCTGATGGGCGTCGAGCGGAAGTCGATGATCATCTCGGACGAGGAAAAGAAGATCACGGCCTACCACGAAGCCGGTCACGCGCTGGTCGCGTTCAAGGTCCCGTACGCGGACCCCCTGCACAAGGTCACGATCATCCCGCGCGGCCGCGCCTTGGGCGTCACCATGCAGCTCCCCGTCGACGACAAGCACACGTACTCGCGCGAATACCTCGAATCGACGATCGCCGTGTTGATGGGCGGCCGCGTCAGCGAGGAATTGACCTTCGATCGGATGACGACCGGCGCGGGAAACGACATCGAACGGGTCACCGAGCTGGCCCGCAAGGTGGTCTGCGAGTGGGGCATGTCGGGCGTCATGGGTCCCCTCGCGTTCGGTAAGAAGGAAGAACAGATCTTCCTCGGCCGCGAGATCAGCCAGCACCGGGACTACTCGGAGGCGACCGCGGTCGAGATCGACCGCGAGGTGAGGTCGATCGTCCTTGCCGGCTACGGCACCGCAAAGAAGATCCTCGCGGAAAACCGCGAATCGCTCCGTTTCATCGCCGAAGCCCTTCTCGAGCGAGAGGTCTTGGACGGTGAGCAGATCGCGGCGTTGGTCCGGGGCGAGTCCCTGCCCGTGATGCCGATGCCCCCACCCACCACGGGGGCCGAAGTCACCGATCAGGCCGAGGCGGCCCGGCGGCCGGGCGTTCTGCCCACCCCGGGAAGCCAGCCGGCCTGACGCCCCGCGCGCCGTTCGTGAATGCTCCGACGGGCGGCCTAGGTCCCGCGTTCTCGCTCACCTTCGCCGACGGCGGAACGATGGACCTGGCGCAAGAAACGCGCGTCATGGGGGTTTTGAACGTCACGCCCGATTCGTTCTGGGACGGCGCCGCCCACCCGACGCCTGAGAGGGCCTTAGAGGCGGCGGCGCGGATGGCCGATGGCGGTGCGGATTTCATCGACGTCGGCGGCGAGAGCACGCGTCCGGGCGCCGCCCCCGTCACGGAAGACGAAGAGCTCAGGCGCGTCCTCCCTGTGATCCGGGCGATCAAGCGCGAGCTGCGGATACGGCTCTCGATCGACACGATGAAGGCCAACGTCGCACGCGTCGCGATCGAAGCGGGCGCCGACCTCGTCAACGACGTGTCGGCGTTCTCCGATCCCGCCATGCTGGCCGCCGTGCGCGACGCGCGCGTGCCGGTCGTCCTCATGCACATGCGCGGGACTCCGCGCACGATGCAGGAAGACACCGGGTACGGCGACCTCATGTCGTCGATCGTCGGGTTCCTGAGCGAAACCGTGGAGAGAGCCGTCGCAGGGGGGATCGCCGATGATAAGATCCTCGTCGATCCCGGCCTGGGCTTCGGAAAATCGGCGGCCGGGAACCTCCGGATTCTCCGCGAATTGCCTACGATGCGGAGCGTGGGACGGCCTCTCGTCATCGGGGCCTCCCGCAAGTCGTTCATCGGGGCCGCGCTCGACCTCCCGGTGAGCGAGCGGCTGGAGGGGAGCTTGGCGATCGCCGCCCTAGCAGCGTGGCAGGGCGCGCACGTGATTCGGGCGCACGACGTTGCGGCGACCAAGCGGACGACGCGGATGATCGACGCCATCCGGAGGACGTAGCGGCATGATGGAACGACTCGCCGCCGCCGTGCACGTGCACGACGTGAACGGCCTCGCCGTGCTGGACATCCTCCTCCTCGCGGCGATCATCTACCAGATCCTCCTGCTGATCCGCGGCTCCCGCGCCGTGCACATGATCGTCGGTGTCGTCGCGGTCCTCCTGCTGCATTTTCTGACGCGCCCGGGCCTGTTGTACCTCCCGGCGGTGCACGCCGTGCTCGGAGATCTGCTCCTCTACATCCCCCTGGCCGTCATCGTGTTGTTCCAGAACCAGCTCCGGCAGGTTTTGGCGCGTGTCGGCCGCAACCCGATCGCGGCCCTGCTCTCCCGTAAGCCCCACGAAAACGTCGTCGAGGAGGTCGCGCTCGCCGCGCTGTCGCTCGCCAGCAAGCGGCTGGGTGCGCTGATCGTGATCGAGCGCGAGCTGGGCCTGCGGGCGTTTTCGGAGACCGGCATCACCCTAGACGCCTACGTCTCCTACGATCTGATCGTCTCGCTCTTTCAGCGCAGCGCCCCGCTTCACGACGGAGCCTTGGTTATCGTGGGCTCGCGCATTCGCGCCGCGTGCGCCTACCTCCCCTTGACGCAGAACCCGAACCTCTCGCGAACCTACGGCACGCGGCACCGCGCCGCGATCGGGATCACCGAGGAATCCGACGCGATCGCGATCGTCGTCTCGGAGCAGAGGGGTTGCGTGTCGTTTTGCGACGCGGGCAGGATCGAAGAAAACCTGGACGCGCACGCCTTGACCCTTCGCCTGGAGACCGCCCTGACACCGCGCCGCGAGTCGTGGTGGCCTTTCGGTCGCCGGACGGCTCCGGAGCGGCCGGTGGAATCGCGCCATGTTTGATTGGCTTCTCCGCCGGTGGCATCTAAAGCTCCTCGCGCTGGCGTTGGCCTTTGCCGTCTGGATCACGGTTACCGGCGAGGGACGAGGCGTCCTGGACTTCCGCGTCCCCGTCGACGTCGTGCTTGGAAACGGCGCCACGCTCGCGGGAACGCCACCGGCGAACGTGACCGTGCGCCTGCGCGGGCCGGATTCGCTGCTCCGCCGCATGGACGCGTACGACCTCACGATTCGCGTCGATCTTCGCGACGCCGGAAGCGGCGAGCGCACGGTGCAGCTGACCCCGCGCAACGTCGCCGGCGTCCCACGGGACGTCGAGGTCGCGGTCATCGATCCGGACCGCCTGCGCCTCACAATTGCGAAGAAGAAGCAACGCGAGGTCCCCGTCGTCCCGACGATCGTCGGCAAGCCCCCGCGCGGCTACCAGGTCTACCGGGCCGTCGCCCGACCCGAGTCGCTCTTGGTCGAAGGACCCGAAACGAAGATCTCGGCGGTGACCCGCTTGAGCACCGACCCGATCCGCGTCGATCTTCGATCCGAGCCGTTCACCGCACGCGTCGGTGCCGTGCCCGACGGATCGGATCTGAGGGTCGTGGATGCGCGCCCGCTCGACGTCATGGTCTACATCGACCTCGCGGCGGTCGACGCGACGATCGAGCGCGTCCCCGTGGTCGCCGCGGGTGCTAACGGGCCCGTCGTCACCGTGCCCTCGACGATCGCGGTCACCGTCTCCGCCCCGTCCTCGTTGATCCCGAAGCTGCGCGCGGGGCACGTCCGGGCGGTCGTCGACCTGAACGGGTCAGCCGCCTTGCCATTCGTCGCCGGCGCGCCGTTGCGCATCGAGCTCCCGGGATTGGACGCCGAAGAACGTGCGAAAGTGACCGTTCGGACCCTGTCCCGCAAGAAGGTGGACGTCCGCAGGAGCACCCGGTGAAGCGGCTGTTCGGCACCGACGGCATCCGGGCGGTCGCCGGGACGCGGCCGCTCGACCCGCCCTCCGTGAGAAAGTTCGGCCTCGCCGTAGCCTCCGTGCTCGCCGCGGAGCTTGGCCGTCCGCCGAGGGTGGTCTGCGGACGCGACACGCGCGAGTCCGGGCCGTGGCTGAGGGACGCGGTCGCCGACGGCCTCGCGGCAACCGGAGCCACCGTGACGGACGCGGGGGTGATCACGACGCCGGGACTCGCATTCGCGACGCACGCCGGACACTTCGACGCCGGCGTCATGATCTCGGCCAGCCACAATCCGTTCGAGGACAACGGGCTCAAGGTGTTCGACGGTAGCGGCGCGAAGCTCGCGGACGCCATCGAGTCGCGTATCGAGACCATCATCCTGGACGACGCGGTCGCACCGCCGCAGGCGGGCACGGGACGCGCCGTCCCCGACGACACGCTCATCGGCCGCTACATCCGGGTGTTGGAGCGGGTGCTCGCGCCCGGTCGCTTCGGCGGACTGCGGCTGCTGCTCGACTGCGCGAACGGGTCCGCGTCCGCAATCGCCCCGGCGGTCTTTCGCGACCTGGGCGCCGCGGTCGAGACGCGGGGCGACCGTCCGAACGGTCGGAATATCAATCTCGCGTGCGGCTCCCTTCACGTCGACGAGCTGGCAGCAGCGGTCCGCGACGGCGGCTTCGATCTAGGCCTCGCGTTCGACGGCGATGCGGACAGGTGTCTCGCCGTCGACCGGCGCGGCCGGGTGGTCGACGGCGACCACATCTTGTTCCTGTGCGGGCGACGCCTCAAACGTCGAGGCGAGCTCAGAGGCGACGCGATCGTCGCGACGATCATGAGCAACTACTGGCTCGAGAAGCGCTTGGGCGACGAGGGGATCCGCCTTCACCGCGCCCCCGTCGGCGACAAATACGTGCTCGAGAGGATGGTCGCCGAGAACGCGGTGCTAGGCGGCGAACAGTCGGGCCACGTGATCTTCCGCGATCGGAGCACGACGGGAGACGGCATCCTGACTGGGCTTCTCCTCGTCGATGCCGTGCTCGACGACGCGGTGCCGCTCGAGACGACGCTCGACGGCATCGTCCCGTTCCCGCAGGTACTGATCAACGTTCGTGTCAACGAGAAGCCGGACTTGCGCGCCCACCCTGCGATCGGTCCCGTCGTCGCCGCGGCCGAGCGTGACGTCGTTGGACGCGGACGGGTCGTCTTGCGTTATTCGGGGACGGAGAACCTCGCGCGCGTCATGGTCGAGGCCGACGACGACGCGCTCGTGCGGTCCACGGCCGAGCGCGTCGCCGCGGTCATCCGCCAGCATCTCGGTGGATAGCGTCAGGCCTAAGCGGGGACAGTCCCCTTTTTCGCGCAAAGCGGTATCCGGGGAGCTTTGAAGAAAAAGGGGACTGTCCCCGCCTAGGCCTGACGCATCCAGCGAAAGATCTCGACGAACGTCGGCCGCTTCCCGTACATGAGGAGGCCGGTCCTGAAGATCCGCGCCGCGAAACGGAGCGTGATCCAGACCGATACCGCCAATATTCCGAGCGTGACCGGAATCTCCCACCAAGGGACATCCCCGCTTCCGATGCGGATCATCATCGTCACGGCCGTGGTCAGCGGGAAGTACGACAGAATGTGCGCCGTCGTGCCGTTGGTGTCGCGCAGCAGGACCTCGATGAACGGCATGGGTGCCGCGCACCCGATCGCCCAGAACATCCCATACTGCTGCATGTCCTTGGCATTCGTACCGATGACGCCGGTCCCGGTGATCAGCGTGCCGTAGAGCAGGAACGCCAACACGAAATACGCAAGACAGAGGATCACGATCACCGGCGAAAGCGCCAGGCCGGCGACGAGCATGACCGCAGGGAGCAGCGCCATCGTCAGCCAGATCGCAAGCTGCAGCAGCCCCGTCGCCCCCAGCCCGAGGAGCTTGCCGAGGAGGAGCGACCGCGCGTCGATCGACGACAGGATCACCTCGATGACCCGGTTCTCCTTCTCTTCGCTCACCCCCTGGATCAGCGTTCCGGCGCTCGTCAGGATCGAAATCAGGAGGAGCATCGTGAAAGCGAGCGGCACACCGATTCGCCTTACGAGTTCGCCGATGCCGCGCGCGACCCAGGTCCCGTCGGGACGCCTGTTCAACGTCTTGACGTCCATCGGGCTCAGGATCCGCGCGACCACCTCGGGCTGGACCCGATCGGCCGCGAGGCTCTTGACGAGCAGCCGCCGGAGAGGCAGTTGAGCCAGCTTTCCTTCCGAGAGGATCGACTCGCTCGCGTTGTACGCGGTGATCTTCCCGGTGGCCACGTAGTCGGCCGGGATCACGTAGACGACGCCGATCTCCTTTTTCTCGAGTGCCGCCAACGCCGCCTTCTCGTCTCCAAACGGGACGAACTCCGTTCCCGCCATCATCGACTTCACGACCCCGGCAGCGGGTCCCGCCGACACGCCGGCGATCGCCACCGCTCTCCCCATCGCCTGTTTCGCTTCGTCCGGGATCTCACCCGCGGCAACCGGCCCCGCCTCGAAACGCACGATCCCTGCGTGGTCCACGACGCCTGCCTTCCCCGTCGGCTTGTCCATCTTCGCGGCCGTCGTGCCGATGAGGAAGATGAGCCCTGCGTACAGCCCGACGAAAACCGGCATGCCGAACGTCCCGATCAACCAGCTCGGCCGCTTGATCGTTCCCACGAACTCTCGCCGAACGACGATCCAGGTCTTCCCCTTCATACCGAAGCCAGAGCGTTCGCGGTCACAACGTGCACGAAGATCTCTTCCAACGGCGTCGGGGCGGCCTCGAAACGCGCGATCGTCATCCCGGCGGCAAGCGCCGCCGCGAGGAAACGCTCGGGCTTGAGCTCCGGCGCCAGCGTCAACTTCGTCGCGGCGCCCGCCGTCTCGGCGGCGAGCACACCGGGAAGCTCACGGAACTCCCCCTCGCCGTCGACGAGCACGACGTTTCCTCGCCCCGTCGTGCTTCGAATCTCCTCGGCGTACCGCTTCTTGATCTCGCGCACGGTGCCGTAGAGCACGCGCCTGCCGCGGTCGATCATCACGATGCGGTCGCACAGCTCTTCGACCTGGTCCATCTGGTGGGTCGACAGCACGACGAGCCTTCCTTCGCGCTTCAACCCGAGGATGATCTCCTTTACCATGCGCGCGTTGACGGGATCGAGCCCGGCGAACGGCTCGTCGAGGATGACCAACTCCGGATCGTGGAGCAGCGTCCCCACGATTTGAACCTTCTGCTGCATCCCCTTCGACAGGGCGTCGACCCGCTTCTTGGCCCATTCGCCCAGGCCCACCCGATCGAGCGCCGCTTGCGCTTTCGCCTTCACGTCGGGGCCCTTCATCCCTTTCAGGCGGCCGAAGTAGTCGAGGACGTCGATCACCTTTTGCTTCCGATAGAGGCCGCGTTCTTCCGGCAAATAGCCGACGTTGTCGTGGTCGGCGTCCGTGGACGGGCGTCCATTCACCTCGATCCGTCCCGAGTCGGGCCGGAGGATGTCCATCACCATACGGATGAGGGTGCTCTTCCCCGCCCCGTTGGGGCCGAGAAGGCCGAACACCTCGCCGCCGTTGACCTCGAAAGAGACCTGATCGACGGCGACTTTGGCGTCGTACGCCTTGACCACGTTCTCGATCGCAAGGTGCGGCATTGCGGGGATTATACGGGCGCAACCGCTGCTAGGATCTTGCCGCCATGAGTTTCCTCCCATTGCTCGTTCTGGCGGCCCTGTCCGCCGTACCGCCCGTACCGCACGTCACGAAGTACACGCTCCGAGCCGAGCTCGATCCACCGGGGCACCGGATCAAGGTCGACGGCACGATCGAGCGTGAGTCCGCCAAGCCGGAGGGGTTCCATTTCACGAAGACGATCGACCACCCCATCGTGAAGGAAGGCGAGGACTACGCGCGCGGCTTCGCTGTAACCTCCGGGACGATCCAGCCGGAAGGGATCTTCTTGTCGGGAGGTTCGGCCTGGTACCCACCACACGGCGACGATCTGGTGACCTTCGACCTGACGGTGACGCTACCCGCCGGCTGGGACGCCATGAGCCAGGGGAACCGCGAGGTCGTAGAGCGGAGCCCGACGAGGACGCGTCTGCGCTTCGTCGCGAACGATCCGCAGGAAGAGATCTGGCTGGTCGCAGGACGTTGGGTCGAAACGGCCCGAGCGATCGACGGGATCGAGGCGCTGGCTCTCCTCGCGACACGTGACGACTCGTTGGCGGCCAAGTACCTCGACGCGACGGGTCCTTACATCGCGATGTACGCACAGCTGCTTGGAGCGTATCCGTACACGAAGTTCGCGCTCGTCGAGAATTTCTGGGAGACCGGCTACGGCATGCCGTCGTTCACGCTTTTGGGATCCAAGGTGATCCGGCTCCCCTTCATCCTCACATCGTCCTACCCCCACGAGATCCTCCACAATTGGTGGGGCAACGGCGTCTACGTCGCGGCGACGAGCGGCAACTGGAGCGAAGGACTCACCGCCTACCTCGCCGATCACCTGTTCGCCGAGCAAAAGGGAGGGGGCGCCGCGTACAGGCAGGAAGCGCTGCAGAAATACGCCGACTACGCCTCGCGCGAAAAGGACTTCCCACTGTCCGGGTTCCGCGAGCGCCACAGCCCCGCGACCGAGGCCGTCGGCTACGGGAAAGCGCTGATGCTCTTTCACATGATGCGACGCGAGCTCGGGGACGACGCCTTCGTGGGCGGGCTGCGCGCGCTCTATTCCGGCAAGAAGTTCCAGCGCGCGAGCTTCGACGACATCCGTCGTGGCTTCGAGACGGCCTCGGCGCGCGACCTCGCCACGTCGTTCACTCCCTGGGTCGTCCGCACGGGTGCCCCGCGCCTGCGCGTGAAGGACGTCAAAGCGGTTGCCGCTGCGGGAGCGACGTGGAGGCTGACAGGGACGATCGAGCAGACGCAGACCGAGGCAGGGTATGCGCTCTCCGTGCCCATCGCGGTCACGATGGAAGGGCGCGACGCGGCGTCGCAATCGGTCGTGCTGGCGACCGCCAAGGAGACGCCCTTCGATCTCACGCTTCCGGCGCGTCCCATGAGGCTCGACGTGGATCCCGAGTTCGACCTGTTCCGCAGGCTCGACGTCGAGGAGGCTCCTCCCGCGCTGTCGGGAGCGTTCGGTGCCGACAGATGCACGATGATTCTTCCCGCTGCCTCTCCGCCCGAGCTTCTGGCCGCCTACCGGGCGATGGCCATGGAGTGGAACACCGGGCGAACCTCGCCGATGACGATCGCGACCGACGACGCGATGAAGGATCTCCCGAAGGGCGGGTCGATCTGGATCGTCGGCTTCGAGAATCGCTTCGTCGGCGCGGCCACCGAGGCCCTCTCCCCGTACCGGGTCCAGGCGGCGCGCGATGGGGCGCGTGCGCTCGTGCTCGTCTCGCGCCGTGCGCCGGGAGAGGCGGCCGTGATCGCGTTCGTCGCGGCCGACCGCGCGGCACAGGTGCCGGGGCTTGCGCGCAAGCTCCCGCACTACCACAAGTACTCGCACCTGGCGTTTGAGGGCGACGAGCCGGTCAACGTCGACAAGGGACGCTGGCCGGTGACGAGCTCGCCGATGACCGCGTTCATCGACGGAACGCCGCCGATGGCCAAGCTCGCCCCGCGCGAGCCGCTGGCCGAGCTTCCTCCCGCGTTCTCCCAGGAACGGATGATGGCGACGGTGCGCGCGCTCTCGGCGCCCGAGATGAAAGGGCGCGGCCTGGGCACGCCGGAGCTCGACCGCGCCGCCGCGATGATCGCAGTCTGGATGAAGGAGGCCGGGCTCGAAGTGCTTCCGGCCGATCCCGAGAAGAACAACGTCACCGGCGTGTTGCGCGGCACGAAGCCGGGGTGGGCGGAATCGAGCGTCGTCGTCGGTGCGCACTACGACCACTTGGGCGTCGGCAAGGACGGGATCGTGCATCCGGGGGCCGACGACAACGCATCGGGCGTTGCCGTCTTGCTCGAGCTTGCGAGGCAGATGGCCTCTTCCGGAGCGCCGCAACGGACGGTGATCTTCGTGGCGTTCACCGGCGAGGAGTCGGGCCTCACGGGCTCGAAGCGCTACGCGGGAGCAGCGTCACCATGGCCCGCGTCGAAAACGATCGGCATGGTGAACCTCGATACGGTCGGACGCCTCTTCGGCGGCAAGATCCTGGTTCTGGGATCGAATTCGGCAGATGAGTGGATTCACATCGTCAACGGAGCCGGCTATGTGACGGGGGCGCCCGTCGAAGCGGTGATGAGCGACCCGGGCGGCAGCGATCAGAAGAGCTTTCTCGAGATCGGCGTCCCCGCGGTGCAGGTTTTCACCGGAGCGAATGTGGACTACCACCAGCCCGGGGACACCGCCGACAAGATCGACGGGCCCGGTCTTGTGAGGGTCGCTGCGGTGACGCGCGAGCTGGTCGCCTACCTCGCCGAGCGCGACAGGCCGTTGACCTCGAAGCTACAGGGCGCGGCGACGCCGGGTGCTGCGCCTTCAGCCGGTGAGCGCCGCGTCTCACTGGGCACCATTCCGGACTACGCCTTTCCCGGGCCCGGCGTGCGCATCACCGGAACAACGCCCGGCTCACCCGCCGAGAAGGCCGGACTTCAAGAGGGCGACGTCGTCGTCAAGCTCGGCGAGACGCCGATCGGCTCGATGCGAGATTTTTCCGAAGCCCTGAAGGCACTCGCACCGGGGGAAAAGGTCACGGTGACCTACCAGCGCGAAGGGCAGACCCGCACGGTCGAAGCCACGCTGGTTGCCCGGTGAAACGTCAGATTACCAATGCTTTTCCAGTGTGCTGGCGGCTTCGCCGTTCGAAAAGCGCATTTCTGCGAAAAACGGCTTCGTAGGATTGGCCAGGATCGACGATCCAGTGTCCGGACGCGCTTCTGGAAGCTGGGATTCAACGAAAGTCGGACGAAATCGCGGTGTTCCCGATCGCCAACTGGGAGCCGGGTGGGAGCGCTGGACGCCATTGGCCGCCCACCGTATCGTCCCCGCATGGAACCACAAGTTCCTCGATCCATCCTCACCGCGTCGGATCTCGCGGCGCTTACCGACGACGAGTGCCGGCACGAGCTCGAGGCGGGCTGGCTAGTCTCCGAGCCACTCCCCTCCCTCCTCCACGACCGAGTCCGCAGAACACTGGAGCGGATCCTCGAGACCTTCGTCGCCCGGCACCGGCTCGGCGAGGTGTTCGGCGAAGCGGGTTTCGTTCTGGCACGAGATCCGGACACCGTGCGCGGTCCGGACCTGTCCTTCGTCACACGGGAACGTCTCGTAGGCGTCGACTATGCCCGTTTCTTCGAAGGGGCGCCCGATCTCGCGATCGAGATTCTCTCCCCATCCAACCGGCCGTATCAAGTGCGCGCGAAGGTCGCGGACTATCTCTCGGCAGGATGCCGGCTCGTCTGGGTCGTCAACCCGCAGATTCGAACCGTCACGACCTATCGCGAGCTTCTTGCTCCCCGGATGCTGACAGCCGATGGTGAGCTCGACGGGGAGGACATCCTTCCCGGCCTGCGCGTCCACGTGGGCTCGATCTTCGAACCTCCTCGCAATGACGAGGCCTGACGAGGACCCGGCTTCGGCCTACCGCATCGAGGATCACGAAAGAGTCTGGGTCCGCAAACAAGTGCTACCCATGTCCCCGGACTAAAGTGTTACCTATCTCCCCGACCGTTCAGCCACGATTTAGGCGCGTCTTTCAATCTGCGGCCCCCGCCCGCTTGAGATCGCTTGCGTCTAGTCCTGTAGATACTCTTCTTCTTGCGTCCGACTAGCTAGAGCCACTCTCCGACAAACACTGCAAGGGATCCGCCTTGTTGCAGCGCTAGTGAGATCTGCGTTCACGCTTCTCTCGACCGATCCCCCACCGCCAACTCCCTTCGGTTGACCCCGGAGCGGGTGCGACCGATAATCCCGCCCCGAAAGCGAGGAACCATGAGCCTGATCGCCCCCCAGACACGCCTTGCGACCATCGCTGCGCTCCTCATGCTCGTCGCCGGTCTCGCCGCGTGTGGTGGCAGCGGTAAACCGGGCGCCGGGAACACCGGCGGCGGCAGCCCTGCGGGCGGAACCCCGGCGCCCGTTGGGGACCCGATCCTCATCGGCCATTTCGGCTCGATGACGGGCTCGGAGGCGACGTTCGGCCAATCGACGGACAACGGCGTCCGGCTCGCGGTCAAGGAGTTCAACGCGGCCGGGGGTCTCAAGGGAAGACCGATCGAGCTCAAGACCTACGACGATCAAGGAAAGACGCAGGAAGCCGGCACGGCCGTCACGCGCCTGATCACCAGCGACAAGGTCACCGCGGTTCTGGGCGAAGTCGCCTCGTCGCTGTCTTTGGCAGGAGGGCGGGTGGCCCAACAGTACGGCGTCCCGATGATCTCTCCGTCGTCGACGAACCCCGCGGTTACGCAGATCGGGGACATGGTTTTCAGGGTCTGCTTTCTCGATCCGTTTCAGGGATGGGTCGAGGCAAAGTTCGCCCGCGAGAACCTGAAGGCCGGCAAGGCGGCCATTCTCTACGACCAGACGCAGGCCTATTCGAAGGGACTCAAGGACTACTTCAAGCAGGCCTTCGAGGAGATGGGCGGGACGATCACGACCGAACAAGCGTATTCGGGCGGCGACCAGGACTTCTCGGCGCAGCTGACCACGATCCGACAGACGAACCCCGAGCTGCTCTTCGTGCCGGGGTATTACACCGACGCCGGGAACGTCTCGATCCAGGTACGCAAGCTCGGGATTACCGTCCCGATGCTGGGCGGCGACGGGTGGGATTCGACCCAGCTCGCGGCGATCGGCAAGGATGCGATCGAGGGCAGCTACTTCTCGAATCACTACTCGTTTCAGGAGGACCGCCCCGAGGTCAAGAACTTCGTCGACAAGTACAAGGCCGACTACGGGCAGATCCCCGACGGTCTCGCGGCTTTGGGCTACGACGCAGCGCGGCTTCTCTTCGATGCGATGGGTCGTTCCGCATCCCTGGACGGCAAGAGCCTCGCCGCGGCGATCGCCGCGACAAAAGACTTCAAGGGCGTTACGGGATTGATCACGATGGACGCCAACCGCGACGCGAAGAAATCCGCGGTCGTGGTCCAGATGAAGGGCGGCGTACCGGTGTACGTCACGACCATCGCACCCCCGCAGTAAGCCGCGTGGCCTTGCCGATCCCCTCGTGACCAAGTTTTTCCAGACCTTGATGGACGGCGTGGCCGTCGGGAGCCTCTATGCGCTCATCGCGCTGGGCTACACGATGGTCTACGGAACCCTCCAGTTCATCAACTTCGCCCACAGCGACATCTTCGTCTTGGGGGCTTGGGTCTCCTACACGCTCGCGGTGGGGCTCGGGTACGCGTTAGCAGGAACGTCTCCGCCGCTCTACGCGGGAATCCTGATCCTCTTGGCCGCGATGGCGTTTTGCGGCGCGGTGGGCTTCACCGTCGAGCGGCTCGCCTACCGACCGCTGCGGAAGGCGCCACGATTGAACGTATTGATCACGGCGATCGGTGTGTCGCTTTTTCTACAGAACGTCGGCCAGCTCAAGTGGCTCTTCGGCACGCAGCCGCAGCGCATGCCCAGTCTCATCGAGGACCGGGTTCTTGCCCGTTTCGCCGGCGTGCAGATGCATTTGGTCGACGTCATCGCCGCCGGGACGGCCTTGGCGCTGATGCTGGTCCTCGATTGGCTTATCTTCAGGACGCGCATGGGCCGGGCGATGCGCGCTGTCTCCCACGACACCAATGTCGCCGCCCTGATGGGGATCAACGTCGACGCGGTAATCTCGTTCACGTTCGTTCTGGGCTCATCGCTCGCCGCGGCGGCCGGGTTCCTCTACGCGATGAAGTACCCGGGGTTGAACCAACCCGCGCACGCCACCTGGGTGCTCTTAGGGCTCAAGGCATTCGTCGCCGCTGTCATCGGCG
>CAZUGP010000036.1:0-58868 GCA_964619965.1 uncultured Acidobacteriota bacterium | reverse complement strand
TGGCGATCCTCATCTTGGCGACGCTGCGTAGCCCGTTCCTCCCGCCAGCCTACGCTGCAATCCCGCCCCTCTGGCTGTTGACGCTCATCGCCGCGACCGTCGTTCCGAACGCGAAAACTCTCGTGACGGTCATTGTCACGGCGGCGGCTCTCAACCTGTACTGGCCAGTGGACTGGCCGATCGATCCCAAGCTGCTGGCTGTTGGCTTCTTGCTACCGCAGACGGTGACCGTGATCATCGCGGTGCTCGCGCTTCGAAGGAGTGCGAAGGAATTGGCCCTCGCTGCCGGCCATCAAGGATCTTCGCCGAGCGAGGCGTAGTAGCCAACGACCCGTTCACGGGCGCCCGCCCGCGTGTAGACGTCGGGCCGGCGCGTTTCGATGACCCCGACGATCACCGCGGCGACCTCATCGGCGCTCTGGGAGTTCGGGAGCTGGCGCGAGTCGGGGCCGCCGTGCTTGGCGTTGAGGCCGAAGTCGGTGCTTACCACACCGGGGGAAACGAGCGAGAACTGGATGCCGGGATGCGTCTCTTGCACTTCGGTCCGGAAATTCGCGGTGAGCGCGTTTAGGAAGTGCTTGGCTCCGTTGTAGGCCGACCGGATGACCGCGTGCGGCGTTCGTCCCAGCATCGATGAGACGTTGATCACGTGGCCGGCACCGCGCTCCTTGAAGTGTGGGAGTATTTCCTGAATTCCGTACAGTGCCGACTTGACGTTCACTTGCATGATCTCGTCGATGTCCTGGTCGGTCAGCTGCGACGGCGGGCGCGAGATCCCCTGCCCGACGTTGTTCACCCAGACGTCGATCTGGCCGAAGCGGGCGGTCGAAGCGTCGACGACCCCGCGCACTTCGTCGCGGCGCGTCACGTCCGCGACCCGGGCGAGCGTGCGGTCCCCGCAGCGACCGGCGACCGCGCGGAGCGCGTTCTCGCGCCTTGCCACTAGAACGAGCGACGCCCCGCGCTCGGCCAAAGCGTGAGCGAGCGCGGCGCCGATCCCGCCGCTGGCGCCCGTGATCACGACCACCTTGTCGCGCATGCCCGTTCCTCGCAACGAATTCTACGCCGCGGATTCATGCGCGGAAACGTGCATGTTATGTTTTCATTCTGCATGCGAAGCTCCACATGGAAGGCCGTCGTGACGGCTGTGAGCCGCAGCGCGACGCATTCGTTCAGTAAACCGAACCAGGACGTCATCCGGCTTCTGGCGGGGCTCGGCATCGAGGGCGACGCGCATCGAGGTGAGACGGTCAAGCACCGCTCTCGGGTTGCACGCGACCCGACCCAGCCCAACCTGCGCCAGGTGCACCTGATCCATGAGGAGCTCCATGACGAGCTCCGAGGCGCGGGCTTCGCGATATCGGCCGGACAGATGGGCGAGAACGTGACCACCCGCGGCGTCGATTTGCTCGGGTTGCCGGTGGGAACTCGCCTCCGCTTGGGCGCCACAGCCGTCGTCGAACTGACCGGCGTGCGGAACCCGTGCTCCCAGCTGGACCGCTTCCGGCCCGGGTTGATGGCCATGGTCCTGGGGCGCGACGGGAATGGGAATCTCATTCGAAAGTCCGGCGTCATGGGTATCGTGCTCGTCGGCGGCGAGGTGCGGCCCGGCGACGCGATCGGCATCGAGCTGCCGCTGGAGCCTCATCGAACGCTCGATCGCGTCTGAAGTCTACCGTGAGATGATTCGAAAGTTCGAGAGCAACGAAACTCGGCAACTCGCCGGAACAACACGAGGAGTGCGAAATGCGACGAATCATGTTTGGAATGGCCGCGCTGGTACTGGCCGCGTCCGTCACGCCGTCGCCGGCGCAGGACGCGGTGAAAGTCGATCCCAAGCATTACAGGTGGAGTTCGAGAACGACAACGTCCGTGTTCTTCGCATCACGTACGGCCCTCACGAGAAGTCGGTGATGCACAACCATCCGGAGAACGTGGCGGTATTCCTGACCGACGGCAACGCGAAGTTCACGATGCCCGATGGGAAGACCGTGGATGCGCCGGTGAAGGCGGGTTCGATCCAATGGGACGCCGGTGGCCAGCACCTACCCGAAAACGTGGGCGACAAGCCGTTCGAGCTGATCGTGGTGGAGCTGAAGGGAAAGACGGCGACAAAGGCCAAGTAGTGCGCGCAGGTGACGTTCGAGATCCATCGACGATCGTCGGACAACGAAAAAAGAGGTGGTGAAGCGAAGCCAGGGGCCGCCCGTGCTATGGTCCCATTTTTCAAAGGAGACTCGATGGCCAAGACGACGACGAAGACCCCCGCCCGGGCGCCCAGCGCCGCCTTCATGAAACCGATGACGCCGAGCGCAGCTCTGGCGGCGGTCATCGGCCCCAAACCGGTCCCGAGAACCGAAGTCACGAAGCAACTCTGGGTCTACATCAAGAAGAACGGGCTGCAGGACGCGAAGGACAAGCGCACGATCAACGCCGACGCCGCGCTGAAGGCCGTGTTCGGTGGCAAGTCCAGCGTGAGCATGTTCGAGATGACCAAGCTCGTAGGGAAGCACCTGAGTTAGCGTACGTGGCGTGGACCCAGTTGCCGGCGGAGGACCGGTCATGAGCGATCCACGAATTGTGAACCTATCGGATCTGCCGTGGACGCCGTGGACCAGCGGTGAAGGGATCGCCGTTGAGATCCGGGATCCCGCGCGGAAGCTGGGCTCCGCCCACTGCGGCCTCAGGGTGTACCGTCTGGCCCCCGGCAAACAGGCGACCCGGCTTCACCGTCATCTTCTGCAAGAGGAGATGTTCCTGATCCTCTCGGGGAGCGGCACCCTCCGTCACGGTGATCGCCAGCTACCGGTGAAAGCCGGCGACTTCATCCTTTATCCGCCGGGCGACCCGGCGGCTCACACGTTCGTCAACACGGGTGCAGAGCCGATGGAGTACGTGGCCACCGGCGACCGCCTCGCCTACGAGGTGTGCGAGTACCCCGAAGAGGGCACCGTCTACGTCGAGGCTATCGACAAGACCCTGCGGAACGAGGAGGTCACGGAGGAACGGGCTGTGAGAGCGGCGTGGTTCAAAGCGGGTCGATGATGACGGCCGTCCTTCTCGCGACGATTCTCGGGCAGGCCGTCCCCGAATGGCCGGCCAAGCCTCCCGACCGTTGGGTCCAGGGTGGACCCGTCACACTCGCCGAGCTGCGCGGCAAGGTCATCCTGATCCGCTTCTTCATGGACGCCGACTGTCCGTACTGCCGCGCCACAGCGCCCAGCCTCAACCAGTTTCACGACGCGTTCGCCGCGAAGGGGCTCGTGGTGATCGGGATGTACACCCCCAAGCCCCGCCCCCGCGCCGTGACCTTGGAGGAGGTGCAGAGGTACGTGAAGTCCTACGGCTTCGCGTTCCCGGTCGCTATCGACGCGGACTGGAGCGCCCTCCACAGCCTCTGGCTCGACCGAATCCCCGATACCCAGTTCACGTCGGCGACGCTGCTCATCGATCGACGCGGGATCCTGCGCCACGTCCAGAAGGGCGGCATCTACGCCGAGGACTCGACCGATCCACAAGCGCGGCAGGATTACCGGGAGATGCGCGAGGCTATCGTCGCGCTTCTCGCCGAGCCGCCCTCGTGACGAGCGCGGTGCGGGGTCTCGTGGCCGCTCTGGCCGCCGCCGGCGTCCTCGCGACGCCCGCCGGAGCGCATCCGGGCTCCGGCATCGTCGCGGATCGACAGGGGGTAGTCTACTTCCTCGACACGGGGGCGGGCGTCTGGAAGCTCGATTCCCACGGCGCGCTGACCAAGGTTCCCGGACCGGGCTTCCACTGGATGACGATCGACCCGGACAACCGCTTCGCGAAGACCCGGATGCCCTCGGGCTCGGGTTGGGAGATCGCGCGGGCGGGCGGAAGCCCCACGCTCCTCTTAGCCAGCGACTTTCCCGTCGCGATCGGCCGGGACGGCAACTTGTACTACCCGTCGCCTGACGGAAAAGACGGTGTGCAGATCCTCAAGATGACCCCCGCGGGCCAGACATCGGTGCTGGCGAAGCTGTCGGTTCCTTGGGTGAACGGCCTCGCCGCCGGGCCCGACGGTTCCCTCTACGCGACCGAGGACAGGGCGATCCGTCGGATCGACAAGCAGGGGCGCGTCGGGACCGTTCTCGCGAGCGCCACGCTCACCGGCTGCGCGTCGATTCCGGGGAACGACCCGGAGGACGGCCCGTACCTGCGCGGACTCGACGTCGATTCGCACGGGACGATCGTCGTGGCCGCCGCGGGGTGCGGACGCGTGCTGAAGGTCGCGCCGGACGGGCAGGTCGCGACCCTGGTGAAGCTCCAAGCTCCGTGGTCGCCCACCGCGGTCGTCCATGTCGGGAGCGACCTCTACGTCCTCGAGTACCTGCATGTGGCCACCGAGGACCGGCGCCTCTGGGTGCCTCGCATCAGGAAGATCTCACCGGATGGAGCCAGCACCGTCATCGCGACGGTCAGCCGTCCCTAGCGGACGAGGCAGATTCGCCATGACACCGAGGTTCTTCCGATCGCCGTCGGCCTTCAGGGCGTGGCTTACGAAGCATCACAAGACGGCGCGCGAGCTTCTCGTCGGTCTCCACAAGAAGGGCTCGGGGAAACCCAGCATGACCTGGCCCGAGTCCATCGACCAGGCGCTCTGCTTCGGCTGGATCGACGGGGTCCGGAGGAGGTTGGACGACGACAGCTACACGATCCGCTTCACCCCGCGCCAGCCGCCGAGTATCTGGAGCGCGGTCAACATCAAGCGCGTCTCGGAGCTCACCGCTTCGGGGTTGATGCGAACGGCGGGATGATGAGGAAGAACAAGTTGGCTTGGCTGTTCTTTCAGGCCCAGCCCCCCTCGTACCGGAAGAAGATCGGTTGGTGGGTCGTTTCCGCCAAGAAGGAAGACACGCGACTCCAGCGACTGGGAAAGCTCATCGAGCTCTCATCGCAAGGGAAACGGGGCTGATCCCATGCCGAGACTCTTTGCGTTCCTTCGGGCGATCAACGTCGGCGGCCATACCGTGACGATGGCGAGGCTGCGCGAGCTTTTCGAGGGGCTCGGGTGCAAGGACGTCGAGACGTTCATCGCGAGCGGCAACGTGATCTTCACCTCGCGGTCCGCGAGCCACGCGACCATCGAGCGGAACATCGAAGCCCACCTCCTTAAGTCCCTTGGGTACGAGGTGAGAACGTTCATCCGGACGGCGCCCGAGCTCGTCGCCGTCGCGAGGTACAAGCCGTTTCCCGAGGCGCGGATACGCTCCGCGCGGGCGTTTTGCGTCGGCTTCATGGCCCAGCCGCTCGACGCGGCGGCCAAGAAGTCGTTGTCCGCATTGAAGACAGAGATCGACGATTTCCATACGAACGGTCGCGAGATCTACTGGCTGTGCAAGAAAGGGCAAAGCGAGTCGAAGTTTTCAAACGTTCGCTTCGAGAAGGCAACAGGGGCAACGGTCACCTTTCGCGGCGCCAATACCGTCCTCAAACTAGCGGCCATTGCGGGAGGCGAGACGACCTGATGCGCGTTGCGCCCTGGAACGCCGTCTTCCTCGCGGGCTTCATCGCCTACGTCACCATCCGCGGCCGGTTCGCGCGGCACACGAAAGACAATCTCAAGATGGTTCGGCGGGTCGATGCGGTCGAGAAAATCCTCCTCGTTTTGGTCGCCATCGGCAGTCTCCTTTTGCCGGTGCTCTACCTGTTCACGCCCTGGCTCGCGTTCGCCGACTACACGCTTCCCGCGGGCGCACCGTGGTGCGGGGTCGTCCTCATGGCGGCTGCGCTCGTGCTCTTCCATCGGTCTCACGCCGATCTGGGGCTGAACTGGTCTGCCACATTGGAGCTCCGCGAGGGGCATGCGCTGATCCAGCACGGCGTCTACCGCTCGATGCGCCATCCGATGTACGCCTCGATTCTGCTCTGGGACGTCGCGCAGGGATTGATGTTGCGCAACTGGCTGGCCGGATGGTGCGCGCTGGCGACGTTCGCGCTGCTCTACGCCGTTCGCGCGCCTCGCGAGGAGCGGATGATGTCCGATGCCTTCGGACAAGAGTATCGCGAGTACATGCGCCGCACCGGGCGCCTCTTCCCGCGCTTCGCCAAGCGGAACGCCTAGCGGACTGTCTCGCCTCCTTCACGGCACAGGAGGATTCCGATCCAGATCAGCCAGACGGATTGCGCCAGGGTCACGATGCCGAAGCCATGGAGATCGAGCGTCAGGTGCCCCCCGAAAAAGAGGAGCAAGATGACGGCGCTGAGGACGGCGCCGACGATCAACAAGACTCCGCTGCCGGTGTCGCGATTCATGGCGCTCGTCCTTTGCTCGAGGCGTTATTGTGTCGCGCGGAACGTCCCGCCGGCCCGCACACCCGCGAGGGTCGTCCAACTCCAGGTGCCTTCGTAGCGCATGGGAGCGGGCCCTAAAGCGGTGAGCGTTCCCAAAAGCGAGACGTTGTCGTCCGCCCGGTCCGGACGGAGCTCGACCACAACGCCGTTGTCGCCGAACGTCCCCACGAGCTTTCCGCTTCCGTTCTGCGGGCCGATGCGCGCGGGATCGGCGAAAGCGTGCAAGCTCCAGGTCCCCGAGAACTCAACCGGCGTCGGCGGCGTTTGGATCGTGACGATGTCCAGGTGGATCCACCCGGTGACGACGAGGCGGCCGCTGTCGTCATAACCGAGGTACGACATCGCACCGGGGGGGGCGCTCGAGGACCCGTCCATCTCGTGGGTCTGGTCACAACCGGCGCACAGGATGAGAGCCAGGGCGACAGCGGCACAACCGACGCGCGTCACGGTCCACCTCCGGGGCTTGCAGGATCCGATGGAGATACTACGACGCATCGCCTCCCGTCGCTTGACGCAAGCGCCGGAACGTCCAATCCTTTCATTTACCATGACACAGGAAGACCCCGCTCCCCGCCTCTCCCTGGTGATTCCCGCTTTCAACGAAGAGCGGTTCCTTCCTCGTCTCCTCGCTTCGATCGAGGTAGCGGCACACCGGTACGCGCATGGAGCCGCCGCGGTCGAGGTCATCGTCGCGGACAACGCGTCGACCGACCGCACCGCGGAGCTCGCACGGGAGCGCGGTTGCCGCGTCGTGCACGTCGCCAAGCGGTCGATCGCGGCGGCGCGGAACGCCGGCGGCGGCGCCGCGCGTGGAGCGATCGTCGGCTTCGTCGACGCCGACATGCGCATCCATCCCGGGACGTTTGACGCCATCGAGCGGGCGCTCGCATCGGACGATGTCATCGGTGGGGCGACAGGCTGTACGCTCGAGCGGTGGTCGCTCGGCCTCGCGGTGACGTTCGCGGCGATGGTCCCGGCAGTCTGGATCACGAACTTCGACACCGGCGTCGTGTTCTGCCGCCGTTCCGATTTCGAGGCGACCGGCGGCTACGACGAGTCTCTGAGAGTCGCGGAGGACGTCGGTTTTCTGATCGCCCTCCGGCGAGTCGGCCGGAGGCAAGGCAAGCGTCTGACCCGGGTCAAACACGTCAAGGCGGTGGCCTCGACGCGGAAATTCGACGACCACGGGGACTGGCACTACCTGACGACGATGCCCCGCATGGCGGTTGGTCTGCTCCTCAAGCGTCCTTCGTCGCAGAAGGAGATGGAGCGTTACTGGTACCAACCCCCCCGGTAATGAAAAGGGGCCCCGGTCCATCTAGGAACCGGGGCCCCATCGATCTTTCGGTCTTGGTGGCGTGGGGTTACCCCGCCAGCAGGTCCGCTACGAGGATGCCACCTCCACCGAACTGAATCTAAGGCTGTTCAATGGATCACCTCCTTCGTCGGGCGTACAACCGCTGCGAGGGCCCCAACCCTCCGGCTCGTCCGGTCCGCCCATGGCCGCCGGGCCGCCGCACGGCACCAGCCGTGCAGCGGAGAGTGTACGCCTGTCGGGCGCGGGCGCAATACCGTTTTCCGTCACTGAGAGCGGCCCCGGCACCCTGTCGCGGCTATACTCCGACGGCCGAGTTCAACAACCGATCCGGAGGCTCCCCATGACCCCGACCCGCGTCTCAGGGAACGCGACGATAGCCCTCCTCGCCGCCTCGCTCTGCCTCCATTCCGCCCCCGCGCTGGCCACCTGTGGAGGCGGCGGAGGCGGCGGCATCGGCGGTGCTAAGGTCGGTGGGAGTTCTCCGACGCCGACCGAGGCGTACCGGGTGCCGTGGACGGTCGTCGGCCCGGCCGAGGTCGTACCGGGCGGCGCGCTCGGGGTGCTCTGGTTTCCTTCCTCCGCCGCCGAAGCCAAGGGCTCGGACTTGCTGACCTCGCGAACGCTCTCCGTCCTCTCGGCGCGCTGCGTCGCGCTCGCCCTCGTCACGCCGGACAATATCTCCGTTCGAACGAAGTACGGGATTCCCGAGCTGGGCTCCGCCGTCTTGCTCGTGGATGGAAACGCGGCCGAGATCGGGCGCGTCGTCCCGGACGGTAAGCCGGTTCCGGCCGGCCCCGTCGAGAAGCTCTTGGAAACCGAGCTCGACAAGCACGAGGAGGCCGCGAAGACCACGCTCGAGCTCGCCAACGAGAAGATCAAGCAGAACGACGTCGACGGCGCCACAGCGATGCTGACGCAGATCTGGGAGAAGCACTGTCTCGTCCCCGACGTGGCGAAGAAGGCGGCGAAGGCGCTCAAGAAGATCGGGCATCCGGTCGAGGTCGGGGACTCCGGAATGAAGGACGGTCGCGCGCCCGACCTCTCGGAGAGGACGACTTCGGAGATCGTGCGCACCATGAACGCCGGGCTTGCCGCCGAACGCGACGGGAAGATCGCCGAAGCGCGTCGCCTTTACGCCACCGCGTCACGGATCGACCCGGCGGATCCGACGCCCATCCGCTTCCTGGGTGAGCTGCTACGCCACGAGATCGGCGACTGGACGGAGGCTCGCGCGCTGTTCGAACGCGTCGTCGCGATGCCCGCCGATCCGGTCTCCCGCGCCGTCGCCCTGCATGGGTTGGGCAAGATGACGATTCACGAGGGACGGTTCGCCGAGGGGCTCGGCCTGTTCCAACGGTCGCTGGACGCCTTCCCCCTGCCGCTCACCTATCGCAACCTCGCCGTCTATTGGAATTCGGAGAGGGACCACCAGAAGGCGCACGCCTACGTGAAGCAGGCTATCGAGCTCGACCCCGATGACGAGTACAACCAGATCTTCGCGGCGACCTATTTCGTCGAGCTGGGGCGGCCGGACGAGGCGCGCGCGGTCGCCGTAAGGCACGAGGCGATGCTGTCGGCGTCGTACAACCTCGCCGTCATTTACGCGCAGCTCGGCGAGAAGGACAAGGCGCTGGAGCTGCTGCGCCGGCACTTCACCGTGTACGAGCAGTTCGACGCCGTGCGCGCCAAGGAGATGCAAGAGGCGCGCGACGACGTCGCCTTCGAGACGCTCCAAAAAGATCCGCAGTTCATCGCGATGACGGCCAAGGCCGACCGTGACGCCGCGGCCCACCGATGAAGTCTTACCACGACATCGTCGGGGACGGGGGCTCGAACATCCTCGAGCAGGTCACCGAACAGAAGGACCGCATCGCGCGGGCGCTTTCGAAGGTGCGTCATCGGGTTGCCGTCGGATCGGGGAAGGGCGGCGTCGGGAAGAGCACGGTCACGCGCGCGCTCGCCGCCGCTCTTGCGGCGCGCGGGTTCAAGGTGGCGATCGTCGACACCGACTTCAACGGTCCCACGCAGGCGCGCATGACGGGGCTTCGCGGCGCTGTGCCGGTGCCAGGCGCCGACGGGATCGCGCTCCCCAAGTCCCGAGACGGTGTCGGCGTGTTCTCGGTGGGCGCCTTCCTGCCGGAGTCCGAGGCGCTGGATTTCGCGTCGGTGAGCCACGGGGAATCCCATACCTGGCGGGCCACGAAGGAGTTCGCGGCGTTGGGCGAGGTTTTGGCGTCGGTCGCCTGGGGCAAGCTCGACGTGCTCTTGTTCGACCTGCCGCCCGGGGCCGAGCGGACGCTTCAGTTCGCGGAGTTCCTGGGCGCCGAGACGTCGTTCGTTCTCGTCACGATCCCCTCGGAAGTCTCGCGCGGCGTCGTCGCGCGATCGGTCGCAGCCTTAGCGGGGGTAGAGAACGCCGTCTTGGGCTTCGTCGAGAACATGAGCGGGTACTACTGCGCCGAGTGCGGCGAGATCAAGCCGCTGTTCCCGGAGACCAAGGACGGAGTCGTCCTCGACCTCCCGTGCCTGGGCCGCGTCCCCTTCGATCCGGCGGTTGCGTTCGCGTGCGATCGCGGGGTGGCATTTCTCGATCTTCCCGAAACGGCCGCGACGCGGGCGCTCAACGCCATCGCCGGCCGGCTCGCGGAATCTCTGGAGCTTGCGCGATGAAGTTCTTGTGCGTCCCGTGCGATCAGCCGATGAAGATCTTGAACGTGACACCGCCGGACCGAGGCTCGATCTCGGTCACCTACAGCTGCCCCGCCTGCGGGTACGAGATGGCCATGCTGACCAATCCGTTCGAGACGCAGCTCGTCTCGTCGATGGGCATCAGGGTCGGGTCGGCTGACCCGGTCGAAAGCGACAAGCCGAAATGCCCCTTCTCGGGGATGGTCGCGCAGGCCGAAGGCACGGAAAGCCCGTCGGAAGACGAGGTTCGCTGGACGGCGGAAGCCGCAGCACGGATGCAGGCCATCCCCGACTTCGTGCGGCCCATGGCGAAGACGGGGATCGAGAAGTTCGCCAAGGAAAGCGGGCACGCGGAGATCACCCTCGCGGTTCTAGACGAGGCCAAGTCGCGTTTCGGGATGTGAACGCGCGGATGGAAGTCCACGAGGCCTTCGCGCGCCCCTACGTCGTCTCCTGGAACCTGACCTACCGTTGCAACCTCGCCTGCGAGCACTGTTACCTCGACGCGGGAGGGAAACCGCTCGTCGAGGACGCGGCCTTTTCCGATCGTAGCGAGCTGACGACGGCCCAGTGCTTGAAGGTCGTCGACGACATCGCGGCGTTTGCCCCCGAGGCGGTCACGATCTTGACCGGCGGCGAGCCGTTGCTACGCCGCGACATCGTGGAGATCATCCGCTACGCGAACGCTTCCGGGCTCTTCGTGGTCGTGGGGACCAACGGGGTGAAGATCACCGCGACGCTTGCGGGTCTTCTTCTGAAAGAAGGCGTTCGCGGCCTCTCGCTTTCGTTGGACGCGTTGGATCCGGAGCGTCACGATCGCTTCCGCCGCGTCTCCGGAGCGTGGCAGAACACGGTCACGGGCGCCGGCATCCTGCGGGACACGGGCCTTCCTTTCATCGTCCAAACGACCGTGGGAGCGCACAACGTGGACGAGCTCGAAGCCATCGCCGAGTTCGCGCACGGGAGGCTCGGTGCGACCGTCTGGAACCTTTACTTCCTCGTCCCGACCGGGCGCGGCGCGTTCGTGTCCGACATCTCTCCGGAGGCGTACGACCGCGTCCTCTCCGACCTCGCGACGATCCAGAAGGCCTTCGCCGGGAGGATGCTCGTCAACGCCAAGTGCGCACCGCACTACGTCAAGACGCTCTTCGAAACCGACGGCGCCTCGCCGTTTCTCAAGGCGTACACCGGTGGCGCGGGTGGGTGCCCGGCGGGAACGCACTACCTGGGCATTCGTCCGAACGGCGACGTCACCCCCTGCCCGTACCTGCCCGTCTTCGGCGGCAACTTGCGCGAGGAGACGCTGTCCGACGTTTGGGCGACTTCCGCGCCCTTCGTCGCCATCCGCAAGCGCACGGCGTTGGGCGGCCGCTGCGGGGCCTGCGAGCTGAACGGGCTCTGCGGCGGGTGCCGTGCACGCGCCTACGGCGTCACGGGGGATCTCATGGCCGAAGACCCGCTGTGCACGCACACGCCCGGACGCTTCGCCGGCTCGCCCCTTCTGACCATCCCCAAGATCGAATACGGCCGTCCGGCCGCAACCGAGATCGCGTGGGACGATGACGCGCGCGAGCGCATGAAGAGAATCCCCGCGTTCGTGCGTGGGATGGTGGTGAAGGCCGTGGAGTCCTACTGCGAGAAAAACGGCATCGAGCGCGTCACCGCGCCGCACCTCGACGAAATCCGATCAAGGATGCCCACATCGAAGCTGTTCGGAAATTAGGGGACAGTCCCCTAATTCCACGCGGCGTCTTCGCCTGTGAGCTTCTTCCCCTCTTCGTCGAGCCACGTCTGGAAAGACTCCGGCGTGTCGATCGTGACGTAGCCGCGCATCGAGTAGTGCCCCAGGCCGCACAGCTGCGCGCAGGCGATCTCGTAGACGAAGTCGTCCTGGCCGAGACGCTTGCGCATGTCCTCGGTTGCGATCGTCGGCACGAACCAGAGCGGGATGACGAGGCCGGGAATCGCGTCCTGCTTCACGCGGAACTCGGTGAGGTTGAAGCTGTGAATGACGTCCTTGCTCGACAGCTTGACGATCGCGGGTTTTCCTACCGGGAGGTGAAGCTGATTCACGGTCGTGATGTCGTCCTTCGCGTCGGGATCGGAGCGATCGAGTCCCAGCGGGTTCGTCTGGAGGTCGATGAGCGTGATGTCGGTCCTGCCGAACTTCCCGTCGGGGCCGGGGTAATGGATGTTCCACGCGAACTGCTCGCCCACGACCCGCACGACGACCGCGTCTTGCTCCTTTGGAAACGCCTCGACGCGCTTGGCCCAGAGGGGAATGGAGAAGCCGATCAGGAGGACCGCCTCGACGACCGCCACGGCGATTTCGAGGTAGGTCGAGCTGTGGCTGGTCACTCCCCGGTAGTCCGCGACCGGGTTCCGCTTCCGGCGGAAGCGGTAGAGCGCGTACATGAAGAACAGGATCCAGCCCACGAAGAGGACCGCCATGAGGATGTGGACGAGGACCATGGTGTGGTCGACCTCGCCCGCGTGGGCCGATGCCGCTAGAGGAAGTCCCATAGGTCCGTTCATGACTCTCCCGAGGTCCGTTGGAGATCGGACCACTCGGCCGCGATCTCCGCGTCACGGACGCGTTTGGCGCGCCGCCAGAGTTGAATGAAAAACGCCGCGAACCCGCTCTGAACTCCCACCGTGACCCCCAGGAGAAGCCACACGCCCGATTTTGCCCCCTCCACGAGGGGGGAATCGACGTTGGCGCTGAAGCAGGCGGCGCAGGCGAGCATCGAGGCGGACATCACGTCAGCGTCCTCGTCTTGCGCAGGAACCACGTTTCATAGCCGACGAGCGCGAACCCGACGACGAAGGCCGCCCCCGCCCATCCCTTATGCTCCGGAAGGCACCACGCGCCCAAACCCAGCGCCAGGAGGACCGACGCCGAGATGAACAGCACGTGAAACGCCCTCAGCGACATGGCGTCAGCCCCCGATCCTGTCCGCAACCGTGAACACGGGGACGAGCAGGAGGACGATGAAGAAGACGACCGTCAGCGCGAGAACCCAGAGGATGAGCTTCTTCTCCGAGATCAGGTGCATGAAGTAGCAGGCGACGAGCGAGCCCTTGATGGTCGCGATCACGAGCGCGACCGCGATCGCTTGGTGGACCGGGAGGTGAAGATACGATACGGCCACCGTGACGACGGTCAAAACCATGAGCGAGACGAACACCAGGATGTAGGCTCGAACGTGTTTTTTCAGGTCGGCCGCGTGGGTGTCGGTCATGCGCTCTCCTAGAGCAGGTACAGGACTGGGAAGAGGAAGATCCACACGAGGTCGACAAAATGCCAGAATAGCCCCGAGTTCTCGACCCGGTTCGTGAAGTGTTCCTTGTCGGTTTTCCAGAGCTTGGCCCCAGGCCCCCAGAAGTAGGCGTTGACCGCCATCCCCCCCATCACGTGCAGCATGTGGAGCCCGGTCATCGTGAAGTAGATCGCCAGGAACGTGTTCGTCCTCGGGAAATAGCCGTGGTGGAACTTCGCGGAGTACTCGAAGTACTTGACCACGAGGAAAACCGCGCCGAAGCCGACCGTGGCCGCCATGTAGAGCCGGAACCTCGCGAACTTATCCATCTTCAGGGAGTACCACGCCATCACCATCGTGACCGACGAGCTGATGAGCACGATCGTGTTGAGCGTGGCGAGCGGGATGTTGAGGTAGTGCGCCCCGTGAGGCCACTCTGCTGCTCCGACGCGCAGCAGGACGTAAGTGGCGAACAAGGCCCCGAAGAGCATCACCTCGGAGGCGAGGAACAGCCAGATGCCGATCTTGCCGTTGTTGAGGCCGGTGTCGGGCCGCGCGGCGACGGTGTAGGGGATCTCGATGTCGCTCAACTTTCCGTCCTTTGATCTTGCGGAACGAAGTCCTTGGCGGCTCCCGGGACGCTGTACTCGTAGGGTCCGCGATAGACCACCGGGAGCTCCTTGAAGTTGCCGTGCCCGGGGGGCGAGCCGGCCGCGGACCATTCGAGGGTCGTGGCACCCCACGCGTTCGGCTCGGTCTTCGCGCCGTGCTTCAAGCTCCAGAAGAAGTTGATGATGAAGGGGATCTGCGCGAGGGCGAGCGCCCATGCGAAGTAAGACGACACCTGGTTGTAATGCAGCACAGGCTTCGCGAATGCGTAGCTTGCGCCGCCGTCGGCCAGCCGCCGCGACATCCCCGCCAATCCGGTGATGAACATGGGCATGAAGACGCCGTTCATGCAGATCAGGGACGGCCAGAAATGCCACTTCCCGAGCCTCTCACTCATCGAGCGCCCGGTCGCCTTGGGGTACCAATAGTAGATCCCCGCGAAGAGCGCGAAAATCGTCCCCGGCGCCACGACGTAGTGGAAGTGGCCAATGACGTAATACGTGTCGTGAAGCGGGATGTCGGTGATGTTCAGTCCGAGCGGGAGGCCCGTGAGTCCGCCGATGCCGAACATCGGAAGGAACGCCAGTGCGAACAGCATCGGCGTATTGAAGCGAATCGACCCCCCCCAAAGGGAAATAATAAGTGACGTGAGGATGGCCACCGAAGGAATCGAGATGATCATCGTCGTCGTCTGGAAGAACGCCGCCATCGTCGTCCCCATGCCCGTCATGAACATGTGATGCGCCCACACGATGAACGACATGAAGCCGAGGAAAATCAGCGAGTACACCATCGTGCGGTAGCCGAAGAGCGGCTTCCTCGTGTTGTTCGCGATGATCTCGGCCACGATCCCCATGGCCGGCAGGATCAGCACGTAGACCTCGGGATGCGCCAAGAACCAGAAGAGGTGCTGCCAGAGGAGCGGGTTCCCGCCCCCCGAGACCGCAAGCGCCTGGCCACTGACGACGAGCCCGGTCGGCAGGAAGAAGCTGGTCCCCGCGACGCGGTCCATCAATTGGAGAACCGCGGCGGCCTCGAGCGGCGGGAAGGCCAGCAAGAGGAGGAACGCCGTGACGAACTGGGTCCACACGAAGAAGGGGCAGCGGAAAAACGTCAAGCCCTTCGCCCGGAGTTGGATCGTCGTCGTGATGAAGTTGACCGCGCCTAGAAGCGACGAGGTGATCAGGAACACCATGCCGATGATCCACCACGTCTGGCCGCTCCCGGCGATGTTGGCCAGGGGCGAGTAGGAGGTCCAGCCCGATTGCGCCGCGCCGCCGGGGACGAGGAAGCTCAGCAGCATGGTGACGCCGCCCAGGAAGAAGAACCAATAGCTGGCCATGTTGATGCGCGGGAACGACATGTCGGGCGCCCCGATCTGCAACGGGAGCACGAAGTTGCCGAAACCGCCGACGGCCAAGGGCACGATGCCGAGAAAGACCATGATCGTGCCGTGCATCGCGCCCAGCTCGTTGTAAAACGTCGGGAGCATCGTCCCGCCGGGCATGCGCGCTTCGCCGAAGAACCGGCCGATGAGCGGCAGCGCCCGGCCCGGAAACGCCAATTGCCAGCGCATCAGCATCATCAAGCAAAAGCCGAAGAAGAGGAACAGCAACGCCGTGATGGCGTACTGGATGCCTATCGTCTTGTGATCGGTGGAGAAGACGTACTTCCGCCAGAACGAGAGCTCTTCGTGGTGCACGCCGTGTTCAGCCACCATGGATTCCGTGGGACCCATCCTCACCCCCGCGAAAGAAAACGCCCGACCGCTACTTCGCGGCGGGGGCGCTGAACTTGAAATCGACCGACTTCGTCTCGGTGCCCGTCACGGTGACGCTCGCTTTCTGCACGCCGAGCTTCTCGTGCCACGCCTGCAGCTCGTAGGTCCCGGCGTCGAGCCCCGAAATCGAGAACTTGCCGTCGTTTTTGGTGACCGAGAAGAACGGGTGGCCGAAGACCCCCGCATAGGAGCTCATCCACGGGTGGACGTCGCACTTGATCATGAACATCCCTTCGGCCTTGCCGAAGGACTTGGTCGATTCCTTCACGGTCGGCGGCATCGCCATGTTGAACGAAGCGTTCACTTTCGGAAGTGCGTGCACGTTATGGAGGATCCCGTCGGAATTCAGCACCTTGAACGGCTGGTCGATCGTGAGCCCGAAGACGTGGGGCTCATAGCGGCATCCCTTCTGATCCATGACAACCGGATTCTTCGATGCCGGCCAGGTCTTTCCCGCGGGGAGGCCGGCGGCGACGCTGACCATGATGTTCGCCATCGTGTTGCCGGAGCCGAGCACGAGAACGTCGCTCGGCTGCGGCGTCTGGTGCATCTTCGCGCAAGCCGCATCGGCGCCCATGTCGATCGGCTTCAGGTTCGGAACCTTGCCGTCGTAAGTGACCGTCCCGGTGATCGTGGCCGCGAGCGCCGATCCACAGGCGAAAAGTGCGACGACCGCGTGACCCATCAGACGCATGACGTTCTCCTTCGGATCACAGGACCCGGGGCAAAGACGTGACTGTACACTCAGATGTTCTCGAACGACAACGATTCTGAAAGCCTCGGGTCGCCGACGGGGACCAGCGGCGATACCAACATGAGCCAACTCGTCACGGCGACGAAAAACCCACCGACGGCGGCGAACGCTGCGATGTCGAGAAGGCCGATTTGGACGCCCTCGGGGTGCAGTACGGGCATGACCAGCCAATAGAGGTCGAGGCCGTGCATCAGCAACATCCACGACGCCCCTGCCGCCAGCAACGCGGGCTTCCTCTTGATCGTGCGCGGCATGAAGAAGAAGAACGGAACGACGAAGTGGCCGGCGGCGAGGAGCAGCGACGCCACGCTCCACGAGCCATGGAGGCGGTGCCGGAAGAAGATCGTCTCTTCCGGGATGTTCCCGTACCAGATCAGAAAGTACTGGGAGAAGCCGATGTACGCCCAGAAGACCGTGAAGGCGAAGAGGAGCTTCCCGAGATCGTGGAAGTGCTCGGCGCCGACAACGTCGGCCATCAGCCCGGCTCTGCGCAGCAGGACGACGATGAGCGTCAGGAACGCGAAGAAAGTGACGAACGAGCCGGCGAACCAGTAGACGCCGAAAATCGTCGAGTACCAGTACGGGTCGAGCGACATGATCCAGTCGACCGCGGCGAAGGTTTGCGTGATCGCAAGAACGATGATCGCGGGGCCGGAGAACCGGCGCAGCCTCAACGAGATCGCCGTATCCCCGGTCGTATCCTGCGCGCGCGAGCGACGGACGTAAAACAGCGCGATCGCCGACCAACAGGCGAAATAGAGGGCCGCCCGCCCGACGAAAAACGACACGTTGAGATACGGCGCCTTGCCGACGAGCACATGGTCCTTTCCTTCGGCGATTCCTTGGATCCATGGAAACAACTCCCCCATCCCGAGGAGCACCGGCACGAACAGGAGCGCGAAGAGCGGCAGGGTCCCCATCGTGTTCTCGGCCAGCCGGCGAACGACGATCCCCCACCCCGCCTGCGTCGCGAAGTGGATGAGGACGAAATAGAGGGCGCCCAACGCCAGCGACAGGAAGAAGAGGAAGGCGACGAGCCACGAGAAGGCGAACTGCTTGGCGTCCCCCGCACGGAGCAGGAGGGACGTGACCAGCCCGAGTCCCCCGATCGAAGCGCCGATCCACGGGAGCCGGGAGAGCGCATGCCCTCGCGGGATCGTGACCTGCTCCGGGCGCAGCGTGTCGAGCGCGACATCCCGGCTCATGGATGGTCCGCAACGATTTCGACGTGGGACGCTCCGACCCCCCGGAGGAGCTGGGGCGTGGCGACGGCGTCGAATTTCGGGTCGTTCGCCTCGATCGAGATGAAAAACGCGTCGTCCGAGAACCGCGCGAAACGCGTGGCGTCGAAGAGCGGGTGGTGGTGCCGTGGGAGCTGAGAGAGAGCGAGCATGCCGAACACCGCGGCGAGGGCGCCGCCCAACACGCCCAGCTCGAACGTGATCGGGACGTAGGCCGGCCAAGCGAAGTTGGGCTTTCCGCTGATCGTCAACGGGTACGCCGCGCTGTGGACCCAGGTCTGGAGGAGGAAGCCGGTCGCAGCACCTCCCAAGGCGAGCACGAGGATGATCCACGGGAGGCGCGACCGTCGCATCCCCATGGCGCCCTCCAGGCCGTGCACCGGAAACGGCGAGTGCGCGTCCCAGCGTGTGTACCCCGCGTCGCGCACGCGCTCGCAGGCCCGGTAGAGGTCGGACGGCGTCGCAAACTCGGCTAAGACCCCAAACGGCGCCATCAGTGCGCCCCCTCTTCGGCGAGATTCCCGCCTACGGGCGTGCGCTCGGGAAGCGGATGCGCGTGCGGGTCGGCCTGCGGCAGCACCGACTTCACCTCGGCGGTCGCGACGATCGGCAGGAACCGAACGAAAAGGCAGAACATCGTGAAGAACAATCCGAAGCTCCCGAGCAGGCACGAAACATCCCACACGGTCGGGCGGAAATAGCTCCAAGCGGACGGAAGGAAGTCGCGGTGCAGCGAGGTCACGATGATCACGAACCGCTCGAACCACATCCCGATGTTGACGAAGATAGACATCACGAAAAGAATCGGGATGCTCGTCCTCGCCTTCTTGAACCAGAACACCTGCGGGCTGATCACGTTGCAGCTGATCATCGTCCAATAGGCCCAGGCGTAGGGGCCCATCGCGCGATTGGTGAACGCGAACAACTCGTAAGGGTTCCCGCTGTACCAAGCGATGAAGAACTCCATCCCGTAGGCGTAGCCGACCATCGTCCCCGTGACCAGGATGATCTTCGCCATGTAGTCGAAGTGCCGCAGGGTGATGATCTCCTTCAGGCCGAAGGCGCTGCGGCAGATGACCATCAGCGTGATCACCATCGCGAAGCCCGAGAAGATCGCCCCCGCGACGAAGTACGGCGGAAAGATGGTCGTGTGCCAACCAGGGATCTGCGACACGGCGAAGTCCATCGAGACGATCGAATGCACGGAGAGCACGAGCGGCGTGGCCAAGCCCGCGAGCGTCAGATAGGCGACCTCGTAGTGCTGCCAGTGCCGGTTCGATCCGCGCCAGCCCAGCGCAAAAAAGCCGTAAACCCGCTGGCGGATGACGGTCTTCGCGCGATCGCGCATCGTGGCCAGGTCCGGGATCAACCCGACGTACCAAAACAAGACGGAGACCGTGCCGTAGATGCTGACCGCGAAGACGTCCCACAGGAGAGGGCTCCTGAAGTTGGGCCACATCCCCATCTGGTTGGGGATCGGGAACATGAAGTACGCGACCCAGACCCGGCCGACGTGGATTCCCGGGAAGATCAGCGCGCACATGACGGCGAAGATCGTCATCGCCTCGGCCGAGCGGTTGATCGAAGTCCGCCACTTCTGGCGGAAGAGGAAGAGGATCGCCGCGATCAGCGTCCCCGCGTGCCCGATGCCGACCCAGAAGACGAAGTTCGTGATGTCCCAGGCCCAGCCCACCGGGACGTTCAGCCCCCAGATGCCGATCCCTTCCCAGAAGAGCCAGGAGACGGCGACACCGAGAAGTCCCAGGAGGCCGAGGGAGGGAAGGAAGAAGAACCACCAGGCGAGGGGGGTCTTCCCTTCGACGGGCCGCGCAACGGCCTCGGTAATCGAATGGAAGTCGTGCCCGCCCAGTATGAGGGTGGGGCGGCCGGCGACCGGATCGTAGCGGTCGTTCTGGTCGGTCGGCGCCATGTCCCGCCGTAGATACCATTGCGGGGTGGATACGGTCAAGAATTCAGTTGTTTGAGGGCGGGCGGATCCGTCGGATGCTTTCGCTGTCCCCCGCCGAGCGACTCCAGGTTCTCCAGTCCAACGCCCGATCCCTGGAGAAGCTTCGCGGTGCCGCCGACCTTCGCTGACGTCTCCGAGTTGCTCCGCGTCGCCCCGGTCTCCACATTCGTCCTCGACATCGTGCCGGACCGTTCCGATGACAATTTGACGCGCTTGGTGCGGGCGCTGGCGAGCATCCACGCTGTGCACCGCGATCTTGCGGGGCGGTCGATCGATCCCGACGCGGCGCGTCTGCGCGGTGACGAGTACCGACCTCAGAAGCCTGGCAGAAAATCGAGAACCTTTTCGCCAAAGAAGATAGCACCTTCAAACTTGGTGCAGTCATCCTCGGACAGCACCGATTCGAGTGCTGTCGCATATTTCTCGAGCCACGTCTCGAACTTTTCTTTGAACTCGATCAGTTTTCTGACTCGGTCGTCGGGGCCCAACAAAGGAAGAGTCGTCAGCGAATTCGGATCGACGCCAGTGAGGGTGTTAGTGAGTCTGCTGATGAGTGTCGAATATTGTCCTCCGAATTTGACTTTGAGCGCTTTAACCTCAAGGGATTTGACAAATGCGATACCGGCCAGATGAATCGCCCTGGCTCCCGTCTGGATCAATGAGACTCCCTCGTCGAAGACCAAATCCCCACCCGGCAGGTCGTCCGCGATCATTAGCAACCCGACTTCCCGAAGCTGAAATGCCGGCTTGAGCTCGCAGAGCGCAATCTTCCCTACTGGAAAGAAGATCTTCTTTACAAGCTTGCTGTTAAAGGAAGACTGTACCGATTCCACGGTTAAGCTGACCGACACTTCAATAAGCGTAAAGCGGCCCGTTGGGTCGATGAGGTTGACGGGATCGCCGTGCGCATAAGCGAATGGATGTCTTGACCGCGGGTCGCCGAGAGCGCCGGGCTCGGGATCGCGACCCAGGAAGCGGCCCGCGGTCGTGTCGTAATTCCGCGCGCGCAGGTTGTAGAGACCGAGGGACGGTTCGAACTGCTCGCCCGCAAAGCGGTATGGGTTCACGGTTGATCCCGTTGAGCCAGCGAGGTTGCCATAGGCCTCGTAATTGTAGGTATCGGTAACGCTGCCTGTCGCATCGGTGAGTACTCGAGTGCTCCCCAGCCCATCGTACTGGTAGAAGGAAGTCGCTGCGCCCTGGGTCATCGCAAGCAAATCGGTGCCGTAGGTGTAGCGAGCACGCAGACCGCCCAGGCCATCTCGCTCCTCCAGCACTTGAGGCAGACGCGTGAGGTTGTTCGCATCCACGAGGAACCGGGTGACCCCGTCGACGGTCCGCCGCTCCACGCGATGGCCGTCGGCGTCGTTGGCGAACTGGGTTACCCCGGAGGGTCCCGTGGCACTCAAAAGCCGGTTTTCGAAGTCCCAGTCATAGGTCGTGGCGGCGGTAGCCGAGGTCTGGGACCGCAGATTGCCGTTGCGGTCGTAAGTGTAAGTGGTCCCGCCGGTGCGTAGGAGTCGATCGTCGACATCATAGGCGGAGTCAGTGGCGACGCCGTCACGGACCATACGGGTTCTATTCCCGACTGCGTCGTGTTCGTAGCTGATGGAGCGGGGATTGGTTCCCGTGCGATCCTCACTCAGGAGTCGGTCCAGCGGATCGTAGGTATAGATCTCTACCGAGCTGTCGGCCTCGGTCATCCGCAGGCGGCGCCCAGTGGGGGAGAGCGAATAGGCGAACGACCCGATAGTTGTTCCGCCAAGAGCGTGCTGGATCTGTGTCAATCGGTTGCGCGAGTCGTAACTCGATCGACTGACCACCCCGTTGGCCGCAGTGATCTGAACCGGGTTACCGGCCAGGTCATAGTCATACTGGGATGCTCCCGACGGCGCTGAGACCCGGCGGAGGCGGTTCAAGGCGTCGTACTCGTAGGACTCCGCCCCGGAGGGACTCGAGAGCTCCTGAAGCCTCCCGTTTCCGTCGTAGGCATAGTTGACGACTTCACCACCCGGATGGGTGACGCGCACGAGTCGGTCGTTGGCGTCGTACTGATAGACGGTCGCGCCTCGGGCATCCGTTATCGTGTCGCGCTGGCCCGTCGGCGTGTAGGTCGCGGTGACCGCCGAACCACCCGGGAAGCTTTTGCGCACGAGCCGGTTCATTGCGTCGTACCCGTAGGTCGTGGTGACACCGTTGAAATCAGTGCGGGAGACGAGATTGCCCACTGCATCGTAGGTAGATCTCTCCCGCCCACCACCTGGGAGGGTCTTCTCGATCGGACGGTTCAGGGCGTCATAGCGGTAACCGGTGATCCGCCCCAGCGCGTCGGTCTCGCTCACCAGATTGCCGGCTTCATCGAGCCGGTAGACCGTGCGTCCTCCCGCCGGGTCGGTGACCGCGATCAGCCGCCCCAGGCCGTCATACTCGAAGGCCGTGACGCGACCACCCTCGTCCCGTTTCTCGATGACGCGACCGAGCGCATCGTACGTTTGCTCACGGGTGGTGCCATCGGCATAGGTCGTGCGTGTTCTCCGCCCGGCACCGTCGTAGACATGCTCGGTTCGGTGGCCGTTCGGGTCCACCACCGCCACCGGCCGGCCCGCGGCATCCCACACCTGCAGAGTCTCTGGCCGGCGGGAAGCGCCACTCGTGGCGTCGAACACTTCGGGCAGCGTGGTGCGGATTTGGCGGCCCACGGAATCGAAGGCAAAGTCGCTACGGTTACCCAAGCCGTCGATGACCGCCTGGGTCCTGCCCCCCGCACTGTAGACGGTCCGGTACGATGTCCCGTCTGGAAGGACGCGGCGGATCTCACGGTTCAGCTCGTCGTACTCGAAGGTCGTGATTTGGCCGATCTGGTCCGTCCGACTGATCACGTTGCCCGAAGCATCGTAGCCAAGGGTCTCAAAGGTGCCGTCTGGAAAGTCGGTACGGACAAGGGCACCCACTACATCATAGGTGAACTCCGTCCGCCGCCCCAGTGCGTCAATCCGGGCCGCCACCAGTCCAAGCGCGTTGTATTCGGTTCTGGAAACATTGCCCGCAGGATCGGTGACCGCGATAACCCGGTTCAGGACATCGTAGGTGGACGTGGTGGTGATTCCCAGCAGCACGGCATCAACGGTCCGGAACGCAGTCTCGGTCAACTGGTTTCCATTCGCGTCGTAGGAATGATCTCGCCGGCTCAGGAGACTCCCTGAGGGAGTTTGGCGCTGCTCGCGCAGCAACCTGCCCGAACCGTCATAGGTGGCTAGCGTCACCGTTCCGGCAGCGTCGACCACGCGAGTTGGCTGGCCTTGAGTGTCGTTCTCTAACTGCGTGATATTTCCCAACGGATCGCGCAACCGGATCAAGCTTCCACGAGAATCGTAGGCCAAGGTAGTCGTCTCGCCGGCCGGGTCGGTGAGGGTGAGTGGTGCACTGCGGCTGTCGTAGGTGTAGCTCGACTGCAGCGCGAGGCCTACCGGGTCAGTAACCTGTGTCAGGAGGCGTTCGTGGTCATACACGGACTCCGTGCGCCGTCCATCAGAGTTCACCACAACCAGCTCGTTGCCGAGGGTGTCGTGCACGAAGGTCGTCACGGCCAGTGTCGGGACACCGTCAATCGTGACCGCCTGCTCCTGGGTCTGCACGTTGCCCTGCTCGTCATACACGAACCTGGTCACATGACCGCGCGCATCGGTGGTGACCTCCTCCCGGCCGGTCACGTCATGCGCGAACTCGACTCGATGCCCGTTGGCGTCGATCATCGCAACCAGCCGCCCATCCGCGTCAAATTCGCTCCGTACCGCGCGGTTGCCGAGCGGGTCGTGAATCTCCAGCAGGTTGTGTTGCTGGTCGTAGCGGAACTTCGTCTCGTTTGCGGCCTGGTCAATGAACGACGTCAGATCGCCGTTAACGTCGTAGCCGTAGTTCAGCATGTTCCCCAGCGGGTCTGTGATCCGGATGATCCGTCCGGCCTCGTCCCGCGCGAACGCGATGCTCTTGCCGGAACTGTGGACAATACCGCCATCTCCGATGCTGAGCGCATTGCCGTTATCGTGCTCGATGCGGGTTATGCCCGCCAAGCGGTCAAAATCGATCTTTCGGCCGTCGATGGTCGTGAGTCGTACCCTCTGCGGGTTGTACGCCCGTTCTGTACCATCCAGAAACGCGGCCATGTCCAGGACGTCGTCGGTGCCGCCCCTGATGTAGATCACGTCGGTACCGTCCAGAATCTCCAACGTCGCACCCTGGAGTGTGCCGTCGATGAAGCGGAACGCTGCCACACCCTCGCAGGCGCCGGTGATTCCCAAATTCCCATTCGAGACCGTCAGCGCGAAGGTGTAGACCTCGCGATCTGAAAGTCGAACCTCGGTGAAGTGCGAGCGAGTCTCGGCGGTTCCACCGATACACGGAAGAAAGTGATCCAAGAACGGCAAGTCGTTGATGGTCCAGCCTTGCCCTGGGGGACGGTTGTTCTGGTATTTCCCGTTCTTGACATCCAAGCTCCACCCGATTCCGAAGTCTCGGCCTGTTTTCACCCGGCTGTCGTAGGAACGAGTCACCGTGATCGGGATGCCGGAAACCGGGACCTGGAGGTCCACAAAGGAGAGCGCGAAGACGCCCACTTTCGCCTCGCCTGCCACCCGGTACACGCGCTCGTCAACCGATATCTGGCCGTTCACATCTTCAGCCGTCAGGCGAACGGTGTACATGCCGTTCTCGAGCAACGTCGGATCAAGACTCCCCAGAGTTCCGTCGATCACCGGGGTTGTCCCTGAGCCGATGACTGTGAAGTTGTTGTCATCCACGCCTGCGACTTCAAGTGTGTAGCGGAGGAGGTTTGCGTCGGCGGCGGTGCCGATGATGTCGGTCGGTATCGTGATGATCGCGTCTTCGGCGGGCGTGTTGAAACCGACGGTCGGCGGTGTGGTGTCGCCGGCGACGGAGTCGACGCCATTACAGTTTTGATCGATACCGTCGCCGGGAGCATCGATCGCCCCCGGATGGATGTTCGGATCCGCGTCGTTGCAGTCACCTTGGCCCGGGGTGAAACCGTCACCGTCACTATCGACGTTTCCGGGAGGTGGGCCCAACGACACGACAAGATTCACGGGCGAGCCGACCGTTGCGATCGTCCCTGCCGCCGGGTCTTGGCCGATGACGATTCCAAACGGCACCGTCGCGCTGTATTGGCCGCCAACCGTGCCAACGGCGAAACCGGAAGCCGTGATGTCCGCCTCGGCGTTGGCCTGCGGCTGGCCTACGACGTTCGGTACGGTTCCCGCAGGCGCCGGCCCGATCGAGACGACGAGACTCACGGAGGAGCCGGGCACCGCGAGAGTACCTCCGACCGGGTTTTGACTCATGACGGAGCCGGCGGGAACGGTCGGGCTGTACTGATCGGTCATCACACCGACCGTGAAACTAGCCGCCGCGATGTTCGCTTGCGCGGTGGCCTGCGCCTGTCCCACAACGTTCGGAACCGTCGCCGGATTCAGGACCTGCACCGTGTACCGCTGTAGCGCGAGGGCGCCGCGCACGTCCTCGACCTTCACCACGACATCGTGGGCCCCTAGCTGACCGCTGGTAGGCGTCCATTGAATGAGGCCAAAGTTGCGATCGATCGCCATGCCGGCCGGCGCCGTCGGCAAGGAGAACGTGAACACATCCCCGGCGTCGGGATCGCTCGCTCGTACGGCGTAGACGTAGCGCAGGCCCACCGCGGCGGTGGTGGGCGCTGTTGAGACGATCCTGGGCGAACCATTCGGCGTTCGGATCGTGATCCGCACCGTCGCTTCGTTCGAGTCGAGCGTGCCGTCGCTCGCCTTGTACGTGAAGCGGTCCGCCTGATCCGCGCTTTCGCCCGGAATGAACGCGTTCGTGCGGAAGTTGTTCAGTCCCGGAACCAGCCAGTTGGGCATCTCGATCTGGGGAATCGTGGCGTCTTCGTTCACGTTCGTGATGTGATAGCTGTGCTGGTTCCAGATCCGTCGCGTGCGCGTCCATTTGTTGGCGACGTCCGAAAAGACATGGACGCCGGTGCTGGTAGGAGAACCGGAGCTAAAGCTGGGATTGGATGAAACGACGATATCGGCATGACCGTCGTTGTCGACATCGACCACCACCGGCTCTTCCCCCCACGTGCTCGATGCAACGGGGATCTTGGCCAGGAGGACACCGTCATTCCCGCGGAAGATGCGCAAGGAGATCTCATCGCGGTAAACGATCTCCACATTGCCGTCCCCGTCGAAATCGAACGCCACCGAGCCCGTCGAGTGCGAGCTGTGATCGCTGATCCCGCTCCTCCAGCGGACCGTGCCGTCCCGGTTGAAGAGGATGTAATTGCTGGCCGTGGCGATCCCGATCTCCGGAATCCCGTCGGCATTGACATCGACGATGAGGGGTGGTCCGGCCTGGCCGGACGCCGGCGGCGCTCCGCCCAGACTTCCGCCAGGAGTGGGCATGGGCACGTGCGTCGGCGGGTTCCACGCTTCGGCGTCGGTGCCGTCGTGGTTCAGCATGTAGATCTGTCCATCGGCGACCACGACGATCTCGGGGAAAGGATCGTCGTCGAAATTGCCGATCGCCACGTAGCCATCGGGCCGGTCGGTCCGCTGCCAGACCGTCGTCAGTTGACCACCGACCAGCCGATACGCCGTAGGTCCGGCAATGATCTCCGGAATGAAGTCCAGGTCCAGATCGGCAACGGTCGACATCGCCGAGCGCAGCCCGGTGCCGGCGGTGGTGCCACCGAGGGATCGCCCGTCGCCAAGCAAGGTGCCTTCCGAGTTGAATACGGACGCTCCGACAATGATGTGGGGGCGAGGCCCGTTATTGAGGTTGGCGATGGCCACGGCACCGCCGACGATGCCGTTGTCCTGTCTCGGCATCGGATTGGGATCGCTGACCCACTTGATCTGTCCCGTATGGTCAAAGGCGATGAGGTGGTTGCCGTCGGTGTGGACCGCCACGATCTCGGGCAAGCCGTCGCCGTCGATATCGCCCACCGCCACCTCGGACCACGGCGAGACCAGGTCCGGCCCACCGAGAGTGAGCAGCTCGCGGCCATCGTCGCCGCTGATGACCTTGATCTCGCCGGTGAGCTGGATGCCGACGGTCTCGACGGGCACCACGATGTCCGGAATGTCGTGCTGGTCGATTCTCCCATCGCCGTTGTCGTCGGTCAGGTTGGCCACCACGGGTGTGGAATGGACCGGGCGACGAACGAGCCCTTGGAACTTGCGCGCGAGTCTGAACGCGGGCGTAGTCAGCGGCGCCGACCCGAACACTCGGACCTCGGAAAAGCCCGCCGGGTATCTGCTGCCGTCACACGACGAGACCGTGTAACGCATGCGCCGGACGCCGGCCACGCTGGGAACGGGCAGGGTGAAGGTTCGGCCGGAGTTAAGGTGCGGGGTGTTGACCACGCCGCTGTCGAACAGGACGTTGTCGCTCAGATCAAAAAGCTGGAGCGTGCCGGTGCAGAAAAAATCATTGCCGGTCTGAAATAGGCCATTTGGCGTGGCAAACGGGGCGACCGTCTGCAGCTCGGTAACCGTCACATCGAGCGGGAAGAGGATTTCGATGAACTCGCCGGGTTGGCCCGAGCTCCACCAGTTCGGAACAGTGTCACTGTCGTCGACGATGTTCTCGGGAATGCTACCAACACCAAAAGGAAAAAGGCTGCTCGCATGGACCGTCACGGGCAAGAGCTGGACAAGGTTCTGGTCCGGCACCACCGCTTGCCGCCGCACGAGCGCGGACCCGATGACTTTAAGCTCGGCGATGTGGGCTTGGCTCTCCTCCCTGTCCAGGACGTCCGTGAAGCGCACCCGACGAACCGCGGTGACGCCGGGAATGGTCAGCGTCGCATCGTGGTTGGGCGCCGGCAGGTCTACCACGCCGCTGTCGAACAGCACCGAACCCGCGGCGTCAAACAACTGGAACGTCCCGGCGAGGGCCACGTAGCCAAAGTCGATGTCGCTCGGAGCGCGGGGACCGAAGAGCTGGAGCTGATGGACCGTCACCCCTTGGGGGAAGGCGATTTCGAGAAAGGTCGCTTGGAAAAACTGGTGGAGGGTGATGGCGTCCGTGTTGAGGTCATCGTCGAAAGCCAGCCCAGGATTGACATTGAACGCATCGCCGCCGACCGTAACGGTCACCCCCGGGACGCTGGTGGCGAGATTGAGATTTTCGATGGTCACGAACTCGCCGTCCTGGAGAGTGTTCGGCGTATACGTGAACGAGCCGTCAGGGTTGAAGCCCACCGTGCCGTTGGTGGGGCGTGTGAGGAGTGTGGCCGTCAGATGGTTGTGGTCGGAGTCGTTGTCGTTCGCCAGGACGCTCGGAGGAGCCACGCTCAGCGATTCATTGAGCCGCACCTCGTAGGCATCGTCCGCGGCCACCGGCGCGTGGTTCGCCGGCGAAGAGACTTGTACGGCGAATCCTTGCGTCGCGGGAAGCCCTCCCTGATCCTGCACGCGCACGATGACGACCTGCTGACCACCCTGGTTGGCCGCCGGGGTCCAATCGATCACGCCCGTGGCTGGGTCGATCGCCATGCCCGTGGGCGCGGTAGACAACGAGAACGTGAGGATGTCGCCGGCGTCGGGATCCCCCGCCTCGGCGTCGTAGCGATACGGCTGACCCACTTCCCCGATCGTGACCGGCCCGGAGGTGATCACAGGCGGGGAATTGAGCACGACGGCCGAGATCGTCACCGTGGCCGGCGCGCTGGCGGCACCACTGGTGTCCGTGACCGTGAGCTTGACGGTGTAGGGCCCCGGAGCATCGGCGATGAACGACGGCGTAGCGGTGTTGGCCCCCGAGAATACTGCCGTACTGTTCGCGGGACGTGAGAAGAAAGTCCACTGGAAGGAGAGGGAATCAAAATCGGCATCACTTGAGAGACTGCCGTCCAGCAGAACCGTCGATCTTGTGCCGATCTCCTGGTGAGCGCCGGCATCGGCCACCGGCGGCCGGTTCGGCGGGGCCGCCGTCGCGATGTTGTTGGCGAGATCGGGATCGGGCTGGCTGCTTCCCGTGATCGTCGCAGTCAGGCCCATCGGCCCTGTCGCGTTGACGGTCGCTTGAAGACTCAACGTTACTTGCCGCGGTGGCGAACCAGGTCCGGGCGACGCAAAAGAACCACTCAATGAGCCGATCGTCCAGTCGCCGGTGGCGGGGTCGTAGGTGCCCCCAGGCTGCCCCCCTGGCGCGCTCGGGCCGCCGCCGGTCACGGTGTAGCCGGCCGGCACCTGGAACCGGACGGTCACGCCCGTGGTGAGCGAGGGACCGATGTTGTTGTCGACTAGAACGGACAACGGCACAGACGACCCAACGGCGAAAGTACCGGTCGGCGGGCTCTGGAATGAGATGCGGAGGTCGGCATTCGGGTTCGGCGTGACCGTTGCCGTCGCCGTGTTGTTGGCGGGGTTAGGATCCGGCCCGCTGCTACCGGTGATCGTCGCGGTCAGGTCGTACGGCCCCGTCGCATTGACGTTCGCCGCAAGACTCAGAAGCGTCTGAGAAAAATTACCCAGCGAGCCGATCGTCCAGTCGCCGGTGGCGAGGTCGTAGGTGCCCTGGCCTGGGCCGAGGCCGCCGATCACGGTGTAGCCCGCCGGCACTTGGAACCGGGCGGTGATGCCGGAGGCGATCGCCGGGCCGTCATTGCTGACTCCGACGGTCAAAATCACTCTCTGCCCCACGGCCGGGGTAGGCCGGCTGCTGGAGCACGAGATGCGGAGGTCGGCGTTCGTATTCGGCGTGACCGTTGCCGTCGCCGTGTTGTTGGCGAGGTTTGGATCCGGCTGGCTGCTGCCGGTGATCGTCGCCGTCAGGTCGTACGGCCCCGTCGCGTTGACGGTCGCCTGAACAAACAAACTCGCAAAACCACCCATCTGGCCGATCGCCCAGTCGCCGGTGGCGGGGTCGTAGGTCCCCGGGCTCGGGCCGATAATCGTCACGGTGTAGCCTGCCGGCACTTGGAACCGGGCGGTCACATCCGTGGCGACCGACGACGGGCCGTCGTTGTGGACTTCGACGCCGAAGCTCAAGAGCGACCCCACGGGCGGGGTAGTCGGCGGATTGCCGAACGAGATGCGGAGATCGGCGTTCGCATTCGGCGTGACCGTTGCCGTCGCCGTGTTGTTGGCAGGGTTGGGATCCGGCTGGCTGCTGCCGGTGATCATCGCCGTCAGGTCGTACGGCCCCGTCGCGTTGACAGTCACCTGAACAAACAAACTCGCAGAACCACCCAACGAGCCGATCGTCCAGTCGCCGGTGGCGGGGTCGTAGGTCCCCAGGCTCGGGCCTATAACAATCACGGTGTAGCCTGCCGGCACTTGGAACCGGACGGTCACGCCCGTGGCGACCGACGGGCCGTTGTTCGTGACGTCGACGCCGAAGCCCAAGAGCGACCCCACGGGCGGCGTAGTCGGCGGGCTGCCGAACGAGATGCGGAGGTCGGCAAACCCACACACACCATCATCGACCTGGCCGTCGCAGTCATCGTCGATGCCGTTGCAGGTCTCCGGGCCGCCGGCGCCCGGGGTGCAGGTCTGAGGCACGCCGCCGATGCAGTTCTGGACCGTCTGCTGGCACGCGGCCGTGCCGCACGTCGTGCTGCCGAGGTCTTCGTCGACGGAGCCGTCGCAGTCGTCGTCGATGCCGTTGCAAGTCTCGGGGCCACCCGCGAGCGGGGTGCAGGTCTGAGGCACGCCGCCGACGCAGTTCTCGACCGTCCGCCGGCACGCGGCCGTGCCGCACGTCGTGCTGCCGAGGTCCTCGTCGACCGAGCCGTCGCAGTCGTCGTCGAGACCGTTGCAGGTCTCCGGGCCACCCGCGCCCGGCGTGCAGGTCTGAGGCAAGCCGCCAACGCAGTTCTCGACCGTCCGCTGACACGCGGCCGTCCCGCACGTCGTGCTGCCGAGATCTTCATCGACCTGGCCGTCGCAATCGTCGTCGATGCCGTTGCAGGTCTCGGGGCCGCCTGCGCCCGGGGTGCAGGTCTGAGGCGCGCCGCCGAGGCAGTTCGCGACCGTCCGCTGGCACGCGGCCGTGCCGCACGTCGTGCTGCCGAGGTCCTCGTCGACCGAGCCGTCGCAGTCGTCGTCGATGCCGTTGCAGGTCTCGGGGCCGCCCGCGAGCGGGGTGCAGGTCTGAGGCACGCCGCCGACGCAGTTCTCGACCGTCCGCTGGCACGCGGCCGTGCCGCACCTCGTGCTGCCGAGATCTTCATCGACCTGGCCGTCGCAGTCGTCGTCGATGCCGTTGCAGGTCTCCGGGCCGCCGGCGCCCGGGGTGCAGGTCTGAGGCGCACCGCCGAGGCAGTTCTCGACAGTCCGCTGGCAGGCGGCCGTGCCGCACGTCGTGCTGCCGAGGTCTTCATCAACGGAGCCGTCGCAGTCGTCGTCGAGGCCGTTGCAGGTCTCCGGGCCGCCCGCGCTCGGGATGCAGGTCTGAGGCGCGCCGCCGAGGCAGTTCTCGACCGTGCGCTGACACGCGGCCGTCCCGCACGTCGTGCTGCCGAGGTCCTCATCCACCGAGCCGTCGCAGTCGTCGTCGATGCCGTTGCAGGTCTCGGGGCTCGGATTCCCCGGGATCACAGGGCACAGCGTCGCGTTGCCGCTCGCGGCGCAGACCTTCAGTCCGCTGCGGGTACAGGCTCCGACCCCGACGCTGCACGGTAACCCAACGTCGAAACCGTTGTCGGCCGTGCCGTCACAGTTGTCATCGAGGCCGTTGCAGCGTTCTGCGACGCCCGGATGAATGGCGGCGTTCGTATCGTCGCAGTCGCCCTGCCGCGGAGTAAACCCGTCCCGGTCAGCATCACGGTCATCATTGGAACAAGGGAAGGGACCGGTGGCCGTGAGGTCCGCCGGGCACGCGATCACGTTTCCACACTGATCAAACTCCTGGTTGATGTTGGTCAGCGCGGAAGCTAGGTTGCTCGCGGTGCATCCCAGGGAATTGCGGCCTGTCGCCAAGTGCTGGTTCGACGCGGCGAGCACGGAGCTGACGGTTTGCCCAGCCACACAAGACGGATAGGAGAATGCCTCGCACACGTCATCTGCTGAAGCGAGCACCCTGTCAGATCCCGACCGTTTGGTGCAGAGCCGCGCCACACCCGTGGGCAGCCTGAAGCCGCCGAAACCGTCAGGGGTGAAGCCGCCGGCGACACCCGAAAGAAAAACGTTGAGGCTTGTCGTCATGGTTTGTCCGGCCAACACGCCGGATCCCTGGCCCAGTGAGCCGCTGCCACCAGGATCCGGGATGCTGCTCGCGCTCGAGTAGTGCGTATCCGAACGGACGGTGCCGTTGAATTTTCCGGGTGTCCCCGTGGTCTGTAGGTAGGCGATGAGCGTCGGAAGGCTTGCGATGCTGTTGCCCGTCAGAGGCCCAATCGTGACCGCCTTCGTCCCATGGATGCCGATCGTCGTCGCGTTCGGATCGCCCGCGAAGGCGTCGAAGCTGGCCGCAGCAGCAGCTGGAAGGTAGCCGACGCCACCCGTGACCGGATTGCAGCCCGGTTTAGTACACGTTGCCAGGCTAGAGGCGGCTCCAAAGGCGCCCTGGGAAAGGCCGCAACACAACGAGCCCTCGTCGGGATTACAAGTGGAGGCCGCGCCCGAGTTCCTGGTCGCCATCATCAGAATGAGGGCCCACATGACGACACTGGCGATGGGGCGGCATGACCTCGTGCGAGGCCGTGCGGCTATTTCGAGGAGGGCGGGTTCGAGCTTCCCGCTGAGAGAAGGACTCTCGACTCCCCAGCGGAACGCTTGCAGTTGATCGAACGCCATGGCTGAAGCTCCCCCCCCTGTGCCTCGTGGGGCCCCACGCAGGCCACCTCTTGTGTAGTAACGTACGGCCCTCCGCGACTACTCACATCAACTAATCACATCGGCGTTGACTTGCTCTGGGGGGCGCCGTATAAGCCCTAGATATCACATGGGGAAGCGCCCAACGGATCTTTCATCCACAGACCGGTCATCTGCCGCTGCTGCGATAACCACCTCTCAGGTCGAAGCACTCAGTAAGTCGCTGTCGGCGGCCGTGGGCCGCACATGCCCGTTCTGGCTGTCACACGAGAGAGAAGATCTGGTTCAAACCGCGTTACTCAGGATCGTCGGGCTCCTCGGCGGTGGGGAGTCGCTTCGCGAGGTAACGGCGACCTACCTTTGGAAGACGGCCTACAGCGTGACCCTCGATGAGATCCGCCGCGCACGCTGGCGGTACGAGCGAACGATGGAGGACGGATCGCAAAGCGAAGAGCGACCCGGGACGGCGCTCGACCCGGAGAAAGCCGCCTCGGCGCGCGAGACCTCTGTCTACGTTCGCGAGTGCCTCAAGCATCTCGAGATCTCCCGAAGGCGTGCCGTCCTCCTGCGCCTGGGGGGATACAGCCATGACGAGGCCGCGCAGTTGCTCGGAATGACCGTGAAACAGATCGCCAATTTCATCCACAGGGGCATGAACGACCTCCGCCGGTGCTTGCAGGCGAAGGGAGTGAACGCATGACGCGGCACCGGTTGACGGATGAGGAGATCGGTGACGCGCTCGTTCGTCATGGCAAGAATCAGGGGCAGTCCTGTTTTCATGAGGATCAGTTCTGGGACCTCGCGCGCGGGGTGCTCGAACCTGAGCAGACGGGGAGGATCCTCGACCACGCCGTGGAATGTCCGGATTGCAGCCTCGCTCTTCGCGTCGCGCGCGAGACTTTCGCTGTCTCCCACGTAACTCCCGAAGTATCCCGCTCGACGAGCTTCTTTGACACGATGTGGGGTCGTTTGGCCGGAAGTGTCCTGCGTCCCGCGCCCGCGTTTGCCTATCTCGTGCTGCTCCTGCTGAGCTTTCCGCTGTATCGCGTCTTGACCACGACCCCTCCCTCGACCCCGAGCGCACCCGCAACCTCGATTCCGGACGGCCCGTTCGAGCCGGCCGCTCCTCCCGATTCGGCGGACCCCTCTCTCACGCCCGGGTTGCGCAGCCTTCGTGTCGTGCGGCTCGAAGGCGATCTCTCTCTCCGGGGCGGAGGAGGCCAATCCGCCCCGATTCGAATTCAGCTGGGTGAGGGGGAAGCACTCGTGCTGAAGCTCTTTCCCGACGTGGAGGATCTTCCCAAAGACCCGCGGGCTGCCCTACTGGTCCGCGTCCTCGACGGCGAGACCACCGTGGCTGCGACGACGCGCCGCGTCACCGATCTCGAAAGGGACCAGTCACTGTCGTTTCTCCTCGATCGCGCCCTTCTCCACTCGGGAACGATCTACCGCGTCGAGCTCACATCGACGCCTCCCGCATCCCCGATTCTCCGCCAGTCGTTCTGTTTGGATTCGGGCAGATGATTCGGATGGCCTTTCAGAGGCACATGGTGCTCTGTGCCGTGGCCGTAGGGTTGTTTGCTTCCGAGCCGACATCGGCAGCCGGCCCTCCCGAAGTGGCCGCCGCGAGGGCGATCCTGCGATCCGGAGACTGCGCGCAGGCCGAGCGGATCGCGCGATCTCTTCTTGCGGAGGCCGAGTCATCGAACGACAAGGACTCGCTCGAAGCCGCCCGCGCGATCGATCTCGTCGTGGCCTCCCTCGTGCGCGGAGGCAAGGCCCGCGTCCCCGAAACGGGTGAGCTGGCGCGGCGGGCGGTCGCAATCAAGGAGAAGGCGCTCGGACCGGATCATCCCGAGGTGGCGACAAGCGTGTACGGTCTCGCGGAGCAGCTCAGGATGTCGGGCGATTACCCCGCGGCACGCGCCTCGTATGAGCGCGCGCTCGCAATCCGTGAGAAGTCCCTCGGCCGCAACGATCCCGACCTCATCGAGAGCCTTCGGGGACTCGGAACATTCTCGTACAAGAACGCGGAATACGCGAAGGCCCGCACCCTCTACGACCGGGCGCTCGCGGTAGCGGAGGGATCGCTCGGCCCGGATCACCCCGACGTCGCGCTGATCCTCGTGGACATCGCTCGCGTGCTAAGGACCACGGGCGACTACACGGATGGCCGTCCGCTGCTCGATCGAGCACTGGCGATCCAGCGGCAGACTCTGGGCCCCGAGCATCTCGAAACGGCGTACACCCTGCGGGAGCTCGGGGAGCTGCTCCGGCTCGCCGGAGACTTTGCGGCGGCCCGTGCCGCCTTCGAGCGGGCCCTCGCCATCCGGGAGAAAACACTCGGTCCCGACCATCTGGAGGTTGCCGATGTCCTCACGGGCCTCGGGATTCTCCTGCGCCGGGTCGGCATCCATCGAGACCACACCTGCCCTGATGCGCTCCCCGTGTGCGAACGCGCGATGGCGATCGCGGAGAAGACGCTCGGTCCCGACCATCCGGAGCTGGTGGAGTATCTGGAAGGCCTTGGGTGGGCGACGTTTCAGTGCAGCGACGCCCATTACCTAGGACCGAGCGCCGGCGCGCAGCAACTCTTCGAGCGCTCGCTCACGATCCTGGAGACAAACTTCGGCCGCGATCATCTCGCGTGCGCGGACACACTCGAGGGGCTCGGGTTCACGGCCTGGATGCTTCAGCGCGATTGGGAACACGCGATTCAGTGGTACCGGCGGAAGCTGGCCATCGAGCGGAGCGCCTTCGGTCCTGACAACGTCGCAGTCGCGTTCACGCTCCTCCAATTCGCTTGTGTCCTGAATGGCCGGGCAGTAGCTCTGGCTTCCATGGCTGAGCCCCAGGCGCCGCGCGGCTCCTCCCACGAGACATCTGCGTTGACGGAGTCCGTGGTCGACACCGCTCTCGAGTCGGAGCGGATCGGCCGAGAGCACGCTCGTCTGACGGGCCGCTCGCTCGCCGAGAGCGAGGCCCTGCGCCTCACAGCCCACCGCTTGGGCGGGGGCCTGGATCTCGCCCTGAACCTCAGTGCGCGAGGGGGCGCCGATCCCGAAGCGCGGCGCAGGACATGGGACTCACTCGTCCGTTCGCGCGCGCTCGTGCTCGATACCGTCGCCTCCCGCCATCGGGCGATCCTCCATGCGAACGATCCCGAGATCGACCGCCTCGCCCGCGTCATGGCGGCAGCTCGCGCGCACCTTGCGAACCTGACGGTCCGAGGATCCGCTGGAATGGGCGCAGAGGAGCGCCGCAAGACACTCGATGACGCCCGCCGGCAGAACAAGGACACGGAGCGAGCCCTCGCCGCGAAGAGCGCGGGCTTCGCAGCGGAGCTCGAACGGACGAGCCTCGGCTTCGACGATGTGGCTGCGAGTCTTCCGGCCGGAAGCGCGCTCGTCGCCTATTCGAGCTACATCAACTATCCCTATGCCGACGGTCCATTGATACGCTACGTCGCCCTCGTCATTCGCGCGGGCGAGACGTTTCCAGACGCGGTTCCTGTGGGGTCGGAGGAGGAGATCGATCGCCTTGTCGCCGACTGGAGACGAAGGATTTCATCGCCGCCGGAGGAAGGCTCAACAGAGAACGCTTCTAGGGTGGCGGGCGAAAGGCTCAGGCGAAAGATCTGGGATCCTCTCCGCGATCACCTCGGCGATGCGAAGCGCGTCTTCATCGTTCCCGACGGCGTTCTCAATACGGTGAGCTTCGCCGCACTGCCGGTGGGGCAGGACGGCTACCTCGTCGAGAAGGGTCCTATCCTCCACTACCTGTCGTCGGAGCGCGATCTCGTTCCCCTGACGAAGGTCCAGCGGGGTGAGGGACTGCTCGCGATCGGGGGACCGGCGTTCGAGGCCACGTCGTTGTTCGCTTCGCTGGGAGGAGAGCCCTCACCGTCAGGCAGCTCCGCCGCCCTACCGCTGGTCGCCGCCACCCGCCCCTATCGGGGACTGCGCTCGTCCTGCGAGAGCTTCGAAAAGATGCAGTTCACTCCCCTTCCGGAGGCCGAGAAAGAAGCGAGACATCTAACCGAGCTCTGGAACGAAGCGCGAACGGACTCCCGACAGGGACCTGACGGGTCGCGACAGCTCATCGGTGCCGAGGCTAACGAGGCGGCCTTCAAACGCCTGGCTCCCGGGCGGCGGATCCTGCACGTGGCGACGCACGGGTTCTTCCTTGGCGGAGCGTGCGCCTCGGCCCTCGACGCCTCCTCCGGCGAGAATCCGCTTCTACTCTCCGGTCTGGCTTTCGCAGGAGCCAACCACCGAGAGGCGGCGGGGCCCTCGGAGGAGGACGGGATCTTGACGGCGGAGGAGATCGCCGCGCTCGACCTCTCCGGCGTCGAGTGGGCTGTGCTTTCGGCGTGCGACACGGCATCGGGGGACATCCGCGCGGGGGAAGGCGTCCTCGGGCTGCAGCGCGCGTTCCAGATCGCGGGCGCACGCACGCTGGTGATGAGCCTGTGGCCGGTCGACGACAAAGCGACGCGACGCTGGATGCAGGAGCTCTACGAGGGGCACCTGCGGCGCGGTCTCGACACGGCCGCCGCCGTGCGCGGCGCGATGCTGTCGGTTCTCACCGATCGCCGCCGCAAGGGACTCGACACGCACCCATTCTACTGGGCCGGCTTTATCGCCGCGGGCGACTGGCGCTGAGCCGAACGCGAGCCGCTCCGCTGCCGAACCTCTCGATCCTGTCCACCGCGCTCAAGGACTCGGGTACTGCACCAAGCTGGCGGGGACTCCGGGCCCCGGAGAATCGTGGTTGTCGAGGGGCGTTCCGGCAAAGGCAGCTTCTCGCGTACAATCCGCTCATGAGCGATCACGAGCAAGCGACCGAAGCGGATGCCGTTTCGGACGATGGTGTCGATGTGACCCTGATCCGCTGGATGCTGTCGCTGACCCCGGCCGAGCGACTCCAGGTTCTCCAGTCCAACGTCCGATCCCTCGAAAAGTTACGCGGTGCCGCCGACCGCCGCTGACGTATCCGGGCTGCTCCGCGTCCGTGCCTAACGATTCACGGCACGGTCAATCGGTCAACCCGTGGCACTCGAATCGATTTGCTGGAGCAACGCGTCCAAGTCCGCACCCGACGCGGGGATGCACGGGAGCAGGAGCGCCCGGCGGCTCCCGTAGGCTGCTTCGGCTCCGAACAGCGTCCGCCACTCCGCCTTGCGATCCGCCCCGTAGGCGTCGAGCACGCCCGCGGGGGCCCCCGGACGAAGGACGCGAACGAGCCGCTCGGCTAGATCGCTCGCCTCGCGCAATCCGACGTTCATGCTCTGGCCGCCGAGAGGCCCTGTGAGGTGGGCGGCGTCCCCCGCCATCCAGACCCGTCCCTCGCCGAAAGACGTCGCCAGCTTGCGTTCGAAGAGCCCGAGCGCGGTCCACTCGATTCCCCCGACGTCGCCCTTGAACCACGGGGCGCAGGTGGAAAGGAGCTCCTGGAGCCGAGCCACGTCGGGACGGTGCTCGTCCGCCGCGCCGATCGGGAAGCTGAAGCGGCAGCGCCCGTCGGGGAGCGGCCAGTACCCGCCGACCCGGTCCTTCTCGATCATCAAGCGTCCCTCCGGCGGCACCTCGCCTCCGGTTGCGAACTGGAAGACCGAGTAGAGCTGCCCGCGACCTTGGTCCGCAAAAGCGATTCCAAGACGCCGCCGTACGAACGAATCGTAGCCGTCCGCGGCCACGACGTACCGTGCTTCGACCTCGACCATCTTATCGACGACGACCTCGGTATGCGCGATCGGATATCCCGTCGAGACCTTGTCGAGGCGGGCGACGCTGAGCCTCACGTGGTCGGCTGCCGGTTCGAGCCCCTGCACGCGGTGATCCCACTCGACTTTGACGCCGCGCTTCTCGAGCACCCCTTCGAGCATCGATTCGAGGCGGGCCTGCGGAAGGACGACGACGTGCGGGTGAGACCCGGCAAGCCGCGAGCAGTCGATCTCGCCGACCCGCTTCCCCGCTTCGTAGATGCCGAGCCCGGTCACGACCCGCCCAACCTCGGCGCAGGTTTTGGCGAGTCCAAAGCGGTCGAGGAGGCTCAGCGTCGACGGGTGCAGCACCAGCGCGTAGCTGTGCGCCGCGGTCCTTCGACCCGCGTCGTAGACACGAACGCCAACGCTGGCGTCTTTCAGTGCGATCGCGGTCAAAAGGCCCACCGGGCCCGCGCCCACGACAACCACCTCGATCTCCCGCTTCCCGGACATCGCATCACCTCCAACGAGCGGGTTTCGTTCCCTGCCCCGATGCGCTCACAATAGCCCGCGGTGCGCAGCGTAAGCGCCAACCGAAGGACGGGAATTGTCCGTTATTCTGGTCTGCGACGCCATGACGAAAGTGGCATGGACACGGCGTGCGTTCGCGAGATGCACCGCCCTGGCGGCCGCCGGCGCTCTCGCCGGTTGCGACGACGGCGTCCGGCTCGCGGCGCTCCGGGAAAAGGCCAAGCAGCTCGGTGCCACCCTCGACTGCTCCGATGTTTCGGACCTCCAACCCGCGGAGGCTGCGACCCGCGACGAGAACCAGTACCGGCAGCACTCCGACCGGGACGATCAGTTCTGCCTCGGCTGCTTGAATTTCGTGCCGGCAGTGGTCGAGACGGACTGCGGCACGTGCAAGACCGTGCGGGGCCCCATCAACCCCGACGGCTGGTGCAAGCAGTGGACGAAGGCGCGGGGGTGACGTCGTGGCCTACGCGAACACCACCATGACCGCTGCGTCTCGCACGGACATCACGATACGCATGCTTTCAAGTAACGCGGCTTGGAAGGCGATCACCCTTGAGAGGGCGTTGAAGTAGGAGGCGGGTGACAACGAGCCACGAAGCCTAAGTTGGGTTGCGGCGTGCTCGTTCGTTTCGGCCTCGCTATCGAGCACGACAACGGTTTCCGCACTCGCGCCGAGCGCCGGCGAGCAAACCGGCTACAATCCGCACCGAACTCGACGATAATCTTGGAGACCGCAGGGCTCGGGAGCCTGGGAGAACGCAACAAGTGAACATGCTGTCGATCGAGAACGACCCGGCGCTGATTGAAATCCTCCGGCGCCTCGTCGACGCGTACCAGCCGGAACGGGTCTACCTGTTCGGCTCGATGGCGCGCGGCGACGCGGATGCGGACAGCGACTACGACCTGATGCTGGTCGTTCCCGACGAAGCCACGCCGGAACGGCGCGACAGCGACCTCGCATACAAGGTGTTGCGTGGCACCGGCCTGGCTGCCGACGTGTTGGTGTGGACGCGGCATCAGTTCGACCGGCGGACGCATGTTGTGGCGTCTCTACCCGCGACGATTCTCCGTGAGGGTAGGTTGCTTCATGCCGCATGATCCGGAACTCGTCGCGGAAGTTCGAGCGTGGATCGTGAAGGCCGGCTTAGATGTTGCCGCGGCCGCCCATGAGTTCAAGGCCGAACCGCCCTTCCTCGCGGACATCGTCTTTCATGCCCAACAGGCGGCCGAGAAGGCGTTGAAGGGCTTCCTGACCTGGCACAGCACGCCGTTCCGGAAGACCCACAACCTCGAGGAACTCGGCGAGCAATGCCGCACCATCGATCCCTCGCTCGTGGCGGTCATCGATGCGATCCTGCTTCGTCTCCCGCCCGAAGTTCGCTCGTAGCCGAGGTCATCGGTCGCGCTCCTCGGAGCACGGCCCCATCAACCCCGACGGCTGGTGCAAACAGTGGACGAAGTCTCGATAGAGGGGACTCCCTTTTTTCGCAGCAAAGCTCCGCGGATACCGCTTTGCTGCGAAAAAAGGGAGTCCCCTCTATCGCGCCTACGCGAACACCACCATGACCGCGAACAGCAGGAGCCAGATCGCGTCGAGGAAGTGCACGTACATCGCGGCGTAGGTGACGCCGGGATGGTGGCCGCTTCCATAGCGGCCTCGTAGGGAGCGCGTCAAGACGACCGCGAGCAAGGCGACCCCGCCGATCACGTGCGCGGCGTGCAGGCCGGTCAACATGAAAAAGGTGAAGGCGTAGAGATTCGACGCGGCCGTCAGGTGAAGGCGGATCAACCCCCACCAGTTCCACACCTGCACGCCCAGAAACGCAACTCCGAGCAAAAGCGTCGCGAGGAGCCAGCGCGTGGACGCCGCGCGCCGGCCCACGCGGATCGCGCGGAGTGCGAAGTGAATCGTCACGCTCGCGGCGAGGAGAACGAACGTCGCGACCGTCAGCCCAGCGGGGAGGCGAGGCATCCCAGGCGGCGGCCAGTCGGTCGCCTTGAGACGAACGACGAGGTAGCCCACGATCGCGGCGAGGAAAAGAACCGCGAGCGTGGCGAGGAAGACCCACATCCCGAGCACGCCCGCCCCCGGGATGGTTCCAGAGCGAGCGTGGCGCGGGTCTCCGCCCGTCACTGCGGATTGGTCTTGATGGACGGCGCGTAGCCGGGGATCCGCTGCGGCTCGTACTGTTTCGTGTCGGTCAGCGTGATCGCGATCAAGAGTATGACGAGCGCCATCGAGACGATGATGACGATCGCGTTGAACGGCCTGTCGTACTTCAGATGCATGAAGAACAGAAGGACGAGCGAGGCCTTGAAGACGGCGATCCCGAGTGCGATCCAGAGGTTGAACCGGCCGAAGTCGTACCCCGACACGGCGACCGTCACATACGTCATGACGAGCAGAGTGCCCAGGACGGAGAAAAGCACCGGGAGCGGAACGACGTGCCCGACTCGAGGATGCGCTTCATGTGCCATGCGACAAGACCTTTTCCTAGCCGATCAAATAGAGGAGCGGAAACAGGAAGATCCAGATCAGGTCGACGAGGTGCCAGTACAACCCCACGAAATCGACGGGCGTGAAATACGCAGGGCCGAAATGCCCCTTGATCGAGCGAACCAGAATCCAGGTGATCGCCACCATGCCCGCCAGCACGTGGATGCCGTGCAAGCCGGTCATGAGGAAATAGATTCCGAAAAAGATCTGCGTGTTGGCGGGGCGCTTCCCGTGTTCGGCCGGCTTAGCGCCCGCAACCGCCGGAGCAGCCGCCCCTTCTTCGTGAGGTGCGAAATGCGTGCCGGGTAGAAGGCCGTGCTCCCACTTCGCCTTGTACTCGACGTATTTGATCCCCATGAAGCCGAAGCCGCCCAGCAACGTCAGCGACAGCATGGCGATCAAGAGCTTTCGTTGCCCGAGCTGCGAGGCGCGTACGGCCCACGCCATCGTCAGCGAGCTGCACAGCAGGATGACGGTGTTCGTGCCGCCCAAGACCTTGTCCAGGAACTGGTGCGCGTAGTGGAAGACCTCGGGATGGTTGGCGCGGTAGATCGCGTACGCGCAGAACAACCCGCCGAAGAGCAGGACCTCGGTCGCCAGGAACAGCCAGATGCCCAGCTTCCCGGCATCGAACTGCTGTTCGGACGTGTCGAAGTGGTGCTGCAGATGGGGCGCGTGCTCGTGGCTCGTCATGCCTTGGCACCTTCGTAGGTCCGGCTCGTATAGCCGCCGTGCACCGGGTCCGGATCGAGCCGGTCGTAATCGTACGGGTCTTCGGCCACGGGCGTCACGGTGAAATTGTCGTGCGGCGGCGGCGAGGCCGTGTGCCACTCGAGCGAATTCCCGCCCCACGGGTTCATCGGAGCCGCTTCACCGCGGAAGAGAGACCGGAGAAGGTAGTACGCGATCAGGAAGAATCCCGCGGCCATGACGTACGAGCCGAGCGTCGAGATCATGTGATACGTCGCAAACTGTGGGAGGTAATCGTAGTAGCGGCGCGGCATCCCGTGGCTTCCCATCATGAACTGCGTGAAGAACGTCGTATTGAAGCCGACGAAGACGAGCGCGGCGCCGATCCGGCCGAGACGCTCGTCGATCATGACGCCGAACATCTTCGGCCACCAGTGATGAAGGCCGGCGAGCAAGGCGATGACCGTTCCGCCGAACATCACGTAATGGAAGTGCGCGATGACGAAGTAGGTGTCGTGGAGATGGACGTCCACCGCCAGCGCGCCCAGATGCAGCCCCGTGAGGCCGCCGATGCCGAAGGTGATGATGAACATCAACCCGTAGATCATCGCGGTGGAGAGCCTGATGTCCCCCTTGTAGAGAGTCGCCAGCCAGTTGAATACCTTGATCGCCGAGGGGATCGCCACGGAGAACGTCAGCGCCGAGAAGATCACGTTCGCCATGCCGGACTGGCCCGACGTGAACATGTGGTGGCCCCACACGAGGAAGCCGAACGCGGCGATCGCGATCGAGGAGAGCGCGATGAAACGGTAGCCGAAGATGTGCTTTCGGGAGTGGATCGAGATCACCTCGCTGATGATCCCCATCGCCGGGAGGATCATGATGTACACGGCAGGGTGCGAGTAGAACCAGAAGAAGTGCTGGAAGAGGACCGGGTCGCCGCCCAAGGCCGGGTCGAAGATGCCGACGCCCAGAGCGCGCTCGGCGATCAGGAGCAACAGCGTGATCGCCAAGACCGGCGTCGCCAGGACCTGGATCAGCGCCGTTCCATAGAGCGCCCAGAGGAACAGCGGCATCTTGAACCACGTCATCCCGGAGGGGCGCAGCTTGTGGATCGTGACGATGAAGTTGAGGCCGGTGAAGATCGAGCTGAACCCCAGGATGAAGACGCCGAACGTGGTTGCGATGACGTTCGTGTTCGTGGTCGTCGAGTAGGGCGTGTAGAAGGTCCACCCGGTGTCGACACCGCCCGCGACGACCGCTCCGATGCAAAACAGCGCTCCGGCGATCCAGAGCCAGAAGCTCATCAGGTTCAGGCGCGGGAACGCGACGTCCTTGGCCCCCAGCATGAGGGGAAGGACGAAGTTGCCGAGCGCCGCCGGGATGCTCGGGATGATGAAGAGGAACACCATCACGGCGCCATGGAGCGTGAACATCTTGTTGTAGTTGTCCGCGTTCATGATGGTCGGGCCTGGAGCGATCAGCTCGGTCCTGACGGCCAGCGCCGCGAGCCCACCGAGCAGAAACGACGCGAGCGTCGCCACCAGGTACATGACCCCGATCCGCTTGTGATCGAGCGTGAGCGCCCACGAACTGAAGCCGCTCGTGTGGTTCAGATAGTGATTCTTCGGTGTCATGGCGCGTTCCTACGTCCTACTCGAGGGTTTTCAGGTAGGCGATGATCGCGGTGATTTCCTTGTCCTTCAGGCGGCCCTGATAGGTCGGCATCACCGGCTCGTATCCCGCCACGATCTTGGCCTGCGGGTTCAGGATCGACTCCCGGACGTAATTCTCTTCGACGATGGCCGAGCCTCCGCCCGCAAGCGGCTGCGTGTGCCCCCAGATCCCCTTGAACGTCGGGCCGATGCCGGGGACGCCGTCGACCGAGTGGCACTGTTTGCAGCCGCGTTGGTTGTACAGCTTCTGGCCGCCTTCCCAGAGCTTCTCCGGGGGGAGCTTGTCCAAGAAGTTGCCCGCGTCGGCGAGCCATTTTTCGAACTCGAGCTGCGAGCGGTGGACGATCACCTTGGCGAGCATCGCGGAGTGGCTGGTTCCGCAGTACTCGGTGCAGAAGATTTGGTATTCGCCGGGTGCTACCGCCTGGAACCATGCCCTCTCGTATCGGCCCGGGAGCACGTCCCTTTTGATCCGAAAATCCGGAACGTACAGGCTGTGGATGACGTCTTGGGACGTCATCACGAGGCGCACCGCCTCGTCGGGTGGGACGTGCAGGTTGTCGTCCACGACTCCGTTCGGGTAGGTGAACAGCCACTTCCACTTTTGCCCCAAGACCTGGACTTCGTAGGCGTTCTGAGGCGGCTCCGCCAAGCTCAGGAATCCCGTGAACCCCTCCCAGAAGATCCACACCACGATCGCGAGCGGGATGACGGTCCAGGTGATCTCGAGCTTTTGGTTGTGGTCGTGTGACGGCTGCGCCTTGTGCCCCGGCCGCGCCCGGTACTTGAAGACGAAGTAGATCAGGACGACCGTGATCAGGACGAAGAAGAAGATCGAGATCGCCGTGACGGCGTTGAAGAGGAAGTCGACGCCCGCCGCGGTCGTCGAACCCTGGCGGGGAAGCCAGAAGCCGGGGCCGGTGCCGATCGACGTGGACAGCATGGCGTGCGACTCCCTCCTACGCGACCGGCCGATGCCTGCGATCGCGGAGCCAGAATCCGCCGACCAGGCAGCCTAGAACGAGCACCGTGAACGTGCCTCCGGCCCGCATGATCGACAACGCCGCCAGGGCGTAGCGTCCTTGGCCGGCGTCGTAGTGGTAGCAATACAGGATGAACCGCTCCCACGTGGAGCCGATCTTTCCGTTCGACGCTTCGAGGAGCGCTAATTTCAGCGTCGCCGGCTCGAAGGCGACGCCGTAGAGGTACCGCGCCAGGCGTCCTTCGGGCGTCGCCGTCATCACGACGGCCGCGTGGCCGAACTGCTCGGTCTTCGCGTCGTACTCGTAGGAAAAGCCGACGGCCTTCGTCAACACCTCGATGCTCTCCTTAGACCCCGTCAGGAAGTGCCAACCGGACTCGGCGGAAGGCCTCCCAAGGTCCTCGAGGTATGACTGCTTTTTCGCACGGGCGAGGCTCGGCGTCTCCCGCGAATCGAAGCTCACCGTGACGACCGAAAATTCGTCCCCCGGCGTCCAGGAGAGCCCCTTCATCCCGTGGACGAGGCCGTCGAGCTCCAGCGTGCACAGCATCGGGCAGCGGTAGTAATTGAGCGTGAGCAGCACCGGATGGCCCGGACGGAAGTAGGAGCCGAGCGTCACGTCGCGACCCGCGTCGTCCTTGAACACAAGCTGCAGCGGCAGCGCCGCATCGAGCTTCTCGTCGACGCCGACCTTGGCCAGAGGCCTAGGCACCGGCTCGATCCGATCCTGCGCCTTGGCGTTGGCCGCGGCGAGCGCGCAGGCAACGCAAAGCACGGCAACGGAGCGGAGGCTGCGCGACACGGCGCCGGTCAAGGCTTCTTCTCGACGGAAGGTCCTGCTGCCGGCGCAAGGGGGGGCGTGGGGAGGAGGATCGGCGCCGCCGGGTTTACGTCCGCGGCGAGAAGCTCCATGGCTCGATCGATCGGAATCGCGACGAATCCGTTCGGCTTGTCCACCCAGCCCGTCGCATGGAGCCGTTTCCGCTGCGTGGCGCGCAGACTCTCCAGCTCGGCGGGCACTTGATTGACGACCTTCCGCTGGAGCTCGGTGCGCTCCACGTCGAGGTAGAGCCCTTGGACCCAAACGACGACGACGATCACCAGAATCGTCCCGACGATCCCCACCGTGGCGGTCGTCAGCGGGTCGGGATCCGGCGCATCGGTCGGGGGCTCCCGCCGTTCGTGCTCGCTCAACGCCCGCTCCTTGGCCATCAGAAGTTCTCGAACCCCAACGACTCCGCAAGACGTGGGTCTTTCACCGCAACCAGAGGGTGCGCGCCCAGACGGCGTGCCGCCGCCGCGAAGAAAAAGCCGCCGACGCCGAGAAACACCGCGACGTCCATGAGGGAGAACGGAATCGTGCCCGGGCTCTTCCCCGGCATGACGAGCCAGTACACGTCGGCCCACTGCATCGCGAGCATCCACACGGCGCCTAGGACGAGCAACGGCTTGCGGCGCTTGACGTCCCGGGACATCAACGCGAGGAACGGGACCAGGAAATGGCCGAACAGGAGAAGGAGGCTCCACCAAGCCCACGATCCGTCCTGCCTCGCGGCATACCAGAACGTCTCTTCGGGGAGGTTCGCGTACCACATCAGCATGTACTGCGAGAAGGCGATGTAGGCCCAAAACACGGTGAACGCGAAGAGCAGCTTCCCCATGTCGTGATAGTGCTCGCGCGTGATGGTGCGGCGCAGGGCTCCGGCGCGCTGCACCAGGAAGGCGAGCACCGTCATCAGCGCGAAAAATGAGAGCGCGCAGCCCGCGAAGAAGTAGACGCCGAAGATCGTGCTGTACCAGTGAGGCGTCAGCGACATCAGGTAGTCGAACGCGAAGAAGGTGACGGTGAACGCGAAGAGGACCAGCGCGGCCGTGCTCGCCGTTTCCATCGTCTTCGTCAGTCGCGGCTCTCCCGTTCGATCCTGCTCCGTCGACTTACGGTGGAACCAGATCGAAAGCAGGGACCAGACGCCGAAGTAGAACACCGTCCTTGCGAGGAAGAACGGGACGTTGAGCCAGGGCTCCTTGGCCTTCAGGAGGTGGTCGATCGCGACCGCGGCCCCATCGGTCCAGGGATAGAGCCGCCGCAGTCCGAGAAGGACCGGGACCGCGAGAAACGCCATCGGGAAAAAGACGTTGGGCGCGATGCCTTCCGCGAGCCGCCGCACGGCGACGCTCCACCCGGCGCGCGTGACGTGCTGCACCAGGACGAAAAAGAGCGCGCCTAAAGCCAACGAGAGGAAGAAGACGAAGCTCACGAGGTACGACGGGTAAAAGCGCTCCCAACCTCCCGCGGTCAGGCTCGCCAAGGCGAGAGCCGCGCCGGCGCCTGCGACGCCGATCGCGAGCGGCACGCGGAACCAGACCCTGCCTGCTTGGCCCAGGGTCAGGTCGTCTTGGGAGAGATCGGAGGAGAGGTGCGAGCTCACGGCGAAACCTCGACGAGAGCGGCCCTCTCTTCGGCCGTCAAGACGGCGGCCGGGGAATGCCCGCCGCGCTGCAGCGCGCGGACATATGCGACGATCGCCCAGCGGTCGCTCACCGGGATTTGGGACCCGTAGGAGGGCATCGTCCGGATACCGCTCGTGATGGAGTTGAAGAGATGTCCCACCGGGCGCGCGAGGACGGTCGTGTCGTGCATCGAGGACGGCGGAACCCAGGTCCCCTCCTGGAGGCGGTCGGCGCGAACCGCCACGATCCCATCGCCGTACCCCGCCAGTCCGTGGCACGGCGCGCAAAAGATCTCGAAGCGCTCGGAGCCGCGCTTCAGCAAGACTCCCGTGACGGGGACGGGAAAGCTCTCGATCCACTTTCCGTCGCGAAGTCCCCGGTTGAGGCCGTCGTCTTCGTCGAGGTGAGAGAGCGCGATGGTCCCCGCAACCGGCGGCCGCGCTTCGCGGGTGTCGGCGAATAGGGGGTTTGCCTGCTGGCTTTTGTACCGCGGCTGGTTGTCCATCCCCTGGATGACATGGATGCGCGGCAGAGGGCTGTGCGATCGGCGGGCCGTGTAGATACAGGCGAACGGGAGGAGCGCAAGCGAAGCCAGTACGAGGAGCACGGAGGACACAAAGCGCGGCATCGCCTAGTCCTCGATCGGATCGACGCGCGTCGCGTTGAGGGACGTCAGCTGCTGCGCGGTTTTCGTAAGGTCGAAGCGCGGGTCTTCGGCTTCGATCGCGAGGAAGAACGCATCGGTGGTCACCCGGCGGAACGCGGCGCTCGCAAAGAGAGGATGGTGGAACCGCGGAAGGGCGTTGGCAACCAGCATGCCGACGAAGGCGGTCAGTGCGGCGAGCAGAACGGTCAGCTCGAACGCCACGGGAATGTCGGCGGGCAGGCTGTTGAACGGCTTGCCGCTGATGATGATCGGGTAGTCGACCGCGTTCATCCACCATTGCATCAGCAGGCCGGAGGTCGCGCCCACGACGCCTGCTGCCATGACCAGATACGGCAGTCGCGTGGACCTTATGCCCATCGCGCCGTCCAACCCATGGACCGGAAACGGCGTGTGAGCGTCCCACTTGGTGTAGCCGGCGTCCCTGATCCGCGCCGCCGCGCGCACGAGATCCTGGGGCGACGCGAACTCCGCGAGGAGCCCCCAGACCCTGCGTTCGCCGTTTCCGCGGGCGCTCATCGACGCTCCGGATCGATGGGTGCGGGCATGATCGCCTTCACCTCGGCCATCGCCACCATGGGGAGAAACCGCAAGAAAAGGAGGAACAACGTGAAGAAGAGGCCGAAGCTTCCAGCCAAGGTCAGCCCCTCGACCCAGGTCGGCGTGTACGAGTTCCAGCTGGACGGCAGGAAGTCGCGGGAGAGCGTCGTCACGATGATGACGAAGCGCTCGAACCACATCCCGACGTTGACGCAAGCAGCGACCCCGAAGATGACCCAGGGGTTGCTGCGGGCGCGGCGCGACCAGAAGACCTGGGGCGTGACGACGTTGCAGAACACCATCGTCCAGTAGGCCCACGCATAGGGCCCGAACGCACGGTTGATGAAGACGAAGCTCTCGGTGGGACTCCCGCTGTACCACGAGATGAAGAACTCGATCGCGTACGCGTAGCCGACCATCATGCCGGTCGCCAAGAGGATCTTGCACATGTTCTCTAAGTGGCGGGGCGTGATCACGTCCTTCAAGCCGAACCACTGCCGGCACGGGACCGCGAGCAGGAGCACCATCGCGAAGCCGCCGAAGATCGCGCCCGCGACGAAGTAAGGCGGAAAGATCGTCGCGTGCCAGCCGGGGAGCATCGAGGTCGCGAAGTCGAAGCTTACGATCGAGTGCACCGACAGGACGAGAGGCGTGGCGAGCCCGGCGAGCAGCAGGTAGGCGCGCTCGTAGCGATGCCAGTGCCGGTTCGACCCGTTCCATCCCAAAGCGGCGATCCCGTAGGCGATTTGCCGGACCTTGGTCGTGGCGCGGTCCCTGAGCGTCGCGATGTCCGGGATCATGCCCATGTACCAGAAGGCGATCGACACCGTGAAGTAGGTGCCGACGGCGAAGAAATCCCACAGCAGCGGCGAGCGAAAGTTGGGCCACATGCTCATCTGGTTCGGGATCGGCGCGATCCAGTACTCGACCCAGATCCTGCCGACGTGGATTCCCGGGAACATCAGCGCGCAGATGACCGCGAAGATCGTCATGGCTTCGGCGAAGCGGTTGATCCCGGTACGCCACTTTTGGCGAAACAGGTAGAGGATCGCCGAGATGAGGGTCCCCGCGTGTCCGATCCCGACCCAGAAGACGAAGTTCGTGATGTCGAAGCCCCAGGACACCGGCTTGTTGAGCCCCCAGACGCCGACACCCGTCGTGATGAGGTAGAGGACCATCGCGCCCAGGATGCCGGTCAAAGACGCCGCGATGCCAAACGCCACGTACCACGCCTTCGGCGGTCGCTTCGACTCGACGATCCGGCAGACCTTCTCGGTGACGCTCGCGTAGTCGTTCCCGGGCAGGACGAGAGGCGCCCGAACCGTCGGGTCCGTTCCCGTGTTGTCGCGGGACGGGCGGTCGATCGCTGCTACGCCCATGATCAGGCGCTTCCTTCCGCGGGGTTTTGCAGGCGGGCGAGGTAGCGCGTCCGCGGCTTCGTGTTCACTTCCTCGAGCACGCCGTAGCAGCGCGGATCGTCGTGCAGCCGGCGCACGCGAGAGCTTACGTCGTTGAGGTCGCCGAAGACGATCGCCTCGGTCGGGCACACCTGCGCGCAGGCGGGCACGATCTCGCCGTCCACGATCTCGCGCTGGTCGTTCTTCGCCGCGATTTTCACGGCCTCGATCCGCTGGGTGCAGTAGGTGCACTTCTCCATGACGCCGCGGGCGCGCACCGTGACCTCGGGGTTGTAGACCATGACCGCGACCGCGGATTCGTTCTTGTGATTGTTGAACCAGTTGAAGCGCCGCACCTTGTACGGGCAATTGTTGGAACAATACCGCGTGCCGACGCAGCGGTTGTAGACCATCACGTTGAGCCCTTCGTGGTCGTGCACGGTGGCCGCCACCGGGCACACCTGCTCGCACGGCGCGTTCTCGCAGTGATGGCACGCCATCGGCTGGAACGCGAGCCTCGGCGCTTCGGGCTCCCCTTCGAAATAGCGATCGACGCGGATCCAGTGCATCTCGCGGCCGCGCCGCACCTCGGCCTTTCCGACCACCGGGATGTTGTTTTCGGCCTGGCAGGCGATCGTGCACGCGTGGCAGCCCGTGCACGCCGTCAGGTCGATCGCCATCCCCCACTTGTGGCCGTTGTACTCGTGCACCTTCCAGAGCGGGGCGTCATGGGGCAGCTCGACCATGTCCTTCGCGAACGTGGGCCGCGCCTTGTACTCGGCCAGCGTGCCCGTCCGGATCAGCTCGTCGGCACGGACCATCTGCTCCTTCTTCCCGAGCGTATCGACGATGTGGTGGTCCTGCGTCGTGGCGAGCTCGATGCGCCCTGGGGCGCGAGTCACCGTCGCACTGCTGCGCCACGGGGCGTCGTTCGTGCGGAGCGCGTTGGCGTCGACGCCGATCCCGGTCCCGACGCGGCCGGCCAGAGTGCGACCCCATCCGAGGGCGACGGCGACCGATCCCGCAGCAGTGCCGGGCACGACGAAAGCCGGAATGGAAAGGTCCCTGCCGCTCACCGTGATCGTGACGAGATCGCCGGCGCCTTTCACGCCGAGCGCGGTTGCGTCTTCCGGGTTCAGCAGCGCCGCGTTGTCCCACGTGAGCTTCGTGATCGGGTCGGGGAGCTCGACGAGCCAGGAGAGGTTCGCGAAGCGGCCGTCGTGCACGCCCCAGCCGCGCGTGAAGACCAGCTCGAACGTCCCGCGCGGCGGCGGCACGACATCGGCGAGGTTTGCTATCGCATCGCCGCAGCCGGGAACGAACGCAGGCTCGACCGCGGCGTAGCGCGTTCCCGCAAGGACGCCGTCGTGCACGACGCGGCGCCAGGATTTCTCGAAGTCGGCGGCCTGCAGCATGGTTCCCCACGAACGGCGGACGAGCTCGTAACCAGAACTCTGCTTGCCGTCGATCATCAGCGCGCTCAGCTCGATCGGGGAGATGCCGTCATAGAGCGGCTCGATCAAGGGTTGCACGACGCAGGCTGTGCCGTCCCACCCCCGGGCGTCACCCCACGCTTCGAGGTAGTGCGCTTGCGGCACGTGCCAATGGCACAACCGCGACGTCTCGTCGTCGTAGAGACCGAGGCGGACGGTGGCTTTCACGCCGGAAAGCTTCTTCGCGAAATCGAGATCCACCGGCACGTCGTACGCGGGGTTGCCGCCTAAGACGACCAGCGTATCGACGAGACCCGCGCCGATTTCCGCGGCGAGCTTGGCGATCGCGTCGCGGTGCGAGGGACGCTCGCGCTCCGGATCCTCCGAATACCAGACAGCCTGGCCCACGTTCGAGAGCGCGGCGTTCAGCACGTGGGCCAATGCGTGCGCCGCCGCGGGCTGGCGCGGCCCGACGACGATCGCCCCTCTGCCGCGCGCGGCGAGGAGGTCGCTCGCCAAGGCCGCGATGCGTGGATCGTCATCGGGATGCGCTGAAAAACGCCTGATCGCTTCTCTGATCGCTTCGGTTCCGGCGGGGAGCGTCGCGCCGCCTTCGATCAGCTTCGCGGCGAGCCGGCCCAGAACGACCGGAACCAAGGCGCCGGTCACGGGGATTCGATGATCGGCGGATCCTCCGGTCAACGAATAGGCCGGTTCGATGGCGTAAAGCCGGTTCATCGTGCCGTCTTTCGCGCGGCGCCTCTTGGCCCAATGGCGCGCGTTCGGTATCGCTTGGGGGTCGTCCGACAGGATGTCGGCGTCGAACGCCGCGATCACGTCGGCCGCCTCGAGATTGAGGTGCATCCGCAGCGGACGCCCGAACGCCATCGCGGCGCCCTCCCGCGCGGCATCGCGCGAGAGCGGATCCCACTCGACCCACACCGCCTTGGGGAACGTCGCCGCGAAGCGCCGTCTTACGTCGCTCAACGTCGGCGATCCGCTCGGCTCGGAGAGCACGCGGAGGCCGGCCCCTCCGTTCGTCCTGAGGGATGCGAAATGCGGCACGGCCCACGCGACGAAAGCGTCCTTGTCGGCTGCTGCGGGTTCTTTTCCCTTCTCCCGCAGGACGAATTCGGTGCTTCGGTCGGGATCGTAGAGCTGGAGGACGGTGGCTTGCGCCATGGGATCGGTCGCGCCGAGGCTTTGAGGGTGCGACGGGTTCCCCTCGACTTTGACCGGGCGGCCGTCGTAGCTGGTCACGAGGAGGCCGACGGCGGCACCGCTCAACTCGAACGCGGTTGCGTACCGGAGGAGCGCCCCGGGCACGTAGCCCTCCGGGAGGTGGGCGAACGGGACGATCGTTTCCGACGGCCAGCGGCGGCAGGCGGTCATCCCCGCGAGCGCGACCGAGGCGCCCATCAACCTGAGGAAGTCCCGCCGTGACGGGGCGAGCATCTCGTCCGCGTACGACGGGAACTCGCGCGAAACGAGCTCGCGATACGCGGGGTCCGCGGACCGATCGTCGAGGCTGCGCCACAGAGCGCTGCCCTTGGGGCGCCTGTCTAGCGGTGGCATGTGCTGCAATCCTCGGACGGGTTCAAGCCGAATTGCCTGCGGATCGACTGGCCGTAGGCAGCACGGTCGACCCCGGGAGGAGGCTGCCAGTCCATTTGGGTCGCGAATTCGGGCGGGCGCAGATGGGCGTCCGGATTCCGATGGCAGTCGAGGCAAAAGCCCATGGACAGCGTTCGCGCTTGGTAAACGACATCCATCTTGTCGACTCGGTCGTGGCACTCGACGCAACCTACGCCGCGCCTGACGTGGGCCGAGTGGTTGAAGTAGACGAAATCGGGCAGGTCGTGCACGCGCACCCACGGAACCGGCATGCCGGTGGCGTTGCTCTCCCGCACCGCGACCAGCTTGGGCGAGGCCCCTCGGATGTTCGAGTGGCAGTTCATGCAGGTCTGCGTGGGCGGGATCGCCGCGTGCGCCGCGATCTCGACCGTGGTGTGGCAGTACCGGCAGTCGATCCCCATCTCGCCCGCGTGGAGGGCGTGTGAGTACGGCACGGGCTGCACCGGCGCGTAACCGACGTCGGTCGTCGCCGGCGAGCCTCCGTACCAGACGAGGAAGACCAGAAAGACCGGAAGACCCAAACCCAACGCCAGAAGCAGCGGCTTCAGGTCGTCGACCCAACGGGGAAACACGAACGAACGAATTGGGTCCTGTTTCATGACGGGTCGCTCACTATAGCGAGAGCCGTCTCCAGCCTGCAAGCAACGGAAACGGGACCGTTTCAGCCCTTGGAAGCGCTTGTCGTCACGATCGGAACTTGATACTGCAGCCGATGAACTTCGACTCCTTCACCGGCACATCTTGTCCGCCAAGGACGGCATCGAGCGCGTTTTTCAGATACTCTTTTTCGACCTTCGAGGGCTCCTGCCCGTTGTCGTCGATCGCGCCGTGGTAGACGAGCTTCCCCTCCTTGTCGAACAGAAACGCCTCGGGGGTCTTCGTCGCGCCGAACGCGCGGGCGATGTTCGAAGTCGCGTCGACCACGTAGGGAAACTGCATCCCGCGATCCTTGGCGCGCTGCTGCATGACGTCGAAACCATCGTCCTCGGCGACCTTCGGGTCATTCGCGTTGATGGCGATGACGCCGACACCCTTCTCCGCGTAGGTATTCCCCAGCTCGACGATGCGCGTCTCCCACATCTTCGCGTAGGGGCAGTGGTTGCAGGTGAACACGACGAGGGTGCCCGCGGGCTTCTTGACGTCGGCGATGGTCCGTTCCGTGCCGTCGACGTTCTTCATCTTGACGTCTTTCATCGGCATCGAGGCGCCGATCGGTAGCGCGCCTCCCGCTGCTGCCGCGGAAACGGCGAGGGAGAGGATCACGGGGATCGCGAGACGGGTACGTAGGGTCATCGGGTCTCCTTGGCTTCGAGCGCTTCACGCGCTCGTTTCTTGATGACGGGGTAGCTGGCCTTCCCTTCCCAAAACCGCACGAGCTTGCCCTTGGCGTCGTAGAGAAACGTCGCGGGGATCGCCCCGGACCATTGCCGTTCCAGGCCATCGACGAACTTCTCATCGTTCCCGACCCTCACGAACGTCGGGAAATCGACCCCCTGGCTCGTCAAGAAGCTCCTCGCCGCCGCCTCGCTCCCCGGGAAGTCGACGGAGACGAGGACGAGCCGAAGGCCGCTGGGCGCCAGCTCGCGCGCGACGTGGAGCAGGTCGGGGAACTCTTCCCGGCAGGGGGAGCACCACGTGGCCCACACGTTGACGAGCACGGCCGCCGCGCCCGGTTTTCTGACCTCGGCGAGGATCGCCTCCGCTTCCGCCGGGCTGGGAAGCGGCGCAGATTCGGCGGGTAGGACGGCGGAGGCGGCGAGCACGAGGGCGGCAAGCATCGGCATGAGCCTGAGAGAATGGACCAGGACCGAGAATCCCGCAAACGGCGCGATCATGGAAGCGCGCGTACCATCCGCGCGTCGCCCGATCGTGGAGGTCCCCGATGAACGCTTGTCGAATCAGTGCCGCCCTCGCGCTCGCCACCCTGATCTGCGCTCCCGCATTGGCCCGCATCGACGTCACGCTCGACGCGGAATCGCTGAACGGGCTCCTCGCGTCGATGGCTCCGGAGGAGGTCGAGGTCGGGCTCACCGCCGGGCGCAGCCTGACGATCCGCATGGAAGATCTCAAGGTCACCGGGTTCGATCCGACCGCCGGGCCCAACGGCGGGGTGACAACATCCCTCCGCTTGCTCGTTCCCGACCTGGGGATCGACATCCCCGTCGCGCCCCGACTGACGCTTGAGATCGCGGACGCGGCGAGCGGACGGAAGGCTTCCTTCCTGCGTTTCGACAAGGTCATGTTGAACCTGCCGTTGACGGGGGCGATCGACGTCGCGGCGCTGCTCCCCCCTCTGGCGTTGATGCCGGACACCGGCTGGGTCGTGAACGCGGCCCGCGGCAAGGTCCGCGTCAAGCCGAACCTCGTCGACGCCAAGACCGGGACGAAGAACATCAGGCTGGGGTTCGAGTTGACGATCGAGCCGCTCGCGAACTGAGGCCGCGCGTTCTGCTTGCCTTTGATACTTTTCTGACGGAGCTTTCTACTGGCCATGGCGGACACTTTCCAGACTCTGAACGGCCTCTTCAGGCAGAGGATCGTCGTCTTGGACGGTGCGATGGGGACGATGGTCCAATCGTACCGGCTCGCCGAGGCGGACTTCCGCGGCGCCCGCTTCGCGGGCCACCCCCGTGAGCTTGCGGGCTGCAACGACCTGCTCTCCCTCACCCGTCCCGAAACGGTCGATGAGATCCACCGGAACTATCTGGACGCCGGGGCGGACATCATCGAGACGAACACCTTCAACGCGCAGGCGATCTCGCTCGCGGACTACGGGCTGGAGTCGTTCGCGTACGAGATGAACAAGGCCGCCGCCGAGATCGCGGTGCGTGCGGCGCGCTCGGTCACGGCTGCCACTCCCGGGAAGCCGCGCTTCGTCGCCGGGGCGTTGGGGCCGACCAACCGGACGGCGTCGCTGTCCCCGGACGTCGAGAATCCCGCTTTTCGCGCGGTGACGTTCGACGAGCTAGTCGCGGCCTACAGGGACCAGGCGCGTGGACTCTTGGACGGTGGCGTGGATCTCCTGCTCCCCGAGACGACCTTCGACACGTTGAACTTGAAGGCCGCCCTGTTCGCCATCCAGACGCTGTTCGCGGAGCGGGGGGCGAGCGTCCCCGTCATCGCGTCGTTGACGATCACCGACGCCAGCGGGCGAACGCTCTCGGGTCAGACGCTCGAGGCGGCGTGGCTGTCGATCTCGCACGCGCCGCTCATCGCGACGGGGTTGAACTGCGCGTTAGGCGCCGAACAGATGGGCCCGTTCCTCGAGGATCTGCAGCGCACCGCTCCCCTTCCGATCTCGTGCTACCCCAACGCGGGGCTCCCCAACGAGTTCGGCGGCTACGACGAGACGCCGTCGCAGATGGCGGCGACCCTCGCGGGCTACGCGCGGGAAGGCTGGGTCAACATCGTCGGAGGGTGCTGCGGCACGACGCCGGCGTTCATCGAGGCGATCGCAAGCTCGGTCGCGGGGCTTGCGCCGCACGTCCCGGTGGAGCGCACGCCGTTCACGCAGCTTTCGGGCTTGGAGCCGTTGACGATCCGCCCCGACTCGAACTTCATCGTGATCGGCGAGCGCACGAACGTCACCGGCTCGAAGCGGTTCGCCCGCCTGATCGCGGCGAACGACTACGAGGCCGCGCTCGACGTCGCACGGGACCAAGTCTCAGGCGGTGCGAACATCATCGACGTCAACATGGACGAGGGCCTTCTCGACTCCGAAGCCGCCATGACCACGTTCTTGCACCTGATCGGCTCCGAGCCCGAGATCGCGAAGCTCCCGATCATGGTCGACAGCTCGAAGTGGAGCGTTCTCGAGGCGGGCTTGAAGTGCCTTCAAGGGAAGGGGATCGTCAACTCGATCTCGCTCAAAGAGGGCGAGGACGCGTTCCGGCGCCAGGCCCTTACGATTCGCCGGTACGGCGCGGCGGTCGTCGTCATGGCGTTCGACGAAGCGGGCCAGGCGGTCATCGCGGAGCGCAAGGTCGCGATCGCCAAGCGCGCGTACCGCATCCTCACGGAAGAGATCGGCTTCCCGCCGGAGGACATCGTCTTCGACCCGAACATCCTCACCGTCGGAACCGGGATCGAGGAGCACGACACGTACGCGCTGGCGTTTCTCGAGGCGATCTCCGGGATCAAGCGGGAATGCCCGGGCGCCAAGATCTCAGGCGGCGTCAGCAACATCTCGTTCTCGTTCCGCGGCAACGAGCCGGTGCGCGAGGCGATGCACGCCGCCTTCCTCTACCACGCGATCGGCAGGGGCCTCGACATGGGGATCGTCAACGCCGGCCAGCTCGCCGTCTACGACGACATCCCCAAGGACCTGCTCGAGCACGTCGAAGACGTTTTGCTCGCACGTCGCCCCGACGCGACCGAGCGACTGATCGCGTTCGCCGCCACGGTTTCGGGGGGGGGCCGGGTACAGGAGCGCGATACCGCGTGGCGCGAAGGATCGGTCGAAAAGAGGTTGGAGCACGCGCTGGTCCACGGCGTCGTCGATTTCGTCGTCGAGGACGCCGAAGAAGCCCGCGTGCGCTACGGCGTCCCGCTCGCCGTCATCGAAGGGCCGCTGATGGCCGGCATGAACGTCGTCGGCGATCTATTCGGCGCGGGCAAGATGTTCCTCCCGCAGGTCGTGAAGAGCGCGCGGGTGATGAAGAAGGCCGTCGCCTACCTTCAGCCGTTCATGGAAGAGGAGAAGCGGCGGACGGGTGCCTCGACCGCCAGGGCGAAGGTCCTTATGGCGACCGTCAAGGGGGACGTGCACGACATCGGCAAGAACATCGTCGGCGTCGTCTTGGGCTGCAACAACTACGAGATCATCGACCTCGGCGTGATGGTCCCGTCCGAGACGATCCTTCGCGCCGCGCGGGAGCACGACGTGCAGATCATCGGCTTGTCGGGCCTGATCACCCCTTCCCTGGACGAGATGGTCCACGTCGCGCGCGAGATGAAACGGCAGGGGTTCGTCACGCCGCTCCTGATCGGTGGGGCGACGACGTCCAAGAAGCACACGGCGGTGAGAGTCGCCCCGGAGTACCCCGGCCCGGTCGTCCACGTCGTGGACGCCTCCCGCGCCGTCGACGTCGTGTCGAACCTGATCAGCCCGGTTCTGAGAGAGCCGTTCCTCGCTGCATCCAGGGCCGACGACGACCGGCTACGCGCCGCGTTCGCGGGGCGCACGGCGGCGCCCACGCTACCTTTGGCAGCAGCCCGCGCGAGGCGGCCGTCGCTTCCGTTTTCCACCGAAACCGTCGCGCACCCCGGGTTCATCGGCACCCGCCGCCTGCCGGCATTCCCCTTGGACGAGCTGCTCCCCTACATCGACTGGACGCCGTTCTTCCACGCGTGGGAGCTGAAGGGCAGCTACCCGAGGATCCTCGAGCACCCGGCCCACGGAAAGGCCGCGCGCGAGCTGTACGAAGCCGCCCAGACCCTTCTGGCCGGGATCGTGGCCAAGCGTCTCCTCCACGCGTTCGGCGTCTACGGTTTCTTCCCGGCGAACGCAGACGGCGACGACGTCGTGATTTGGGAAGACGCCTCGTGCACGAAAGAGCTGGCGCGCTTCCATTTCCTGCGACAGCAGGTCGCCAAATCCGACACCGAGCCACTATTGGCGCTTTCGGATTTCATCGCCCCATTGGGGAGCGGTGTCGTCGACTCGATCGGCGCCTTCGCGGTGACGGCGGGGATCGGCCTACCGGCGCTCATCAAGAAGTTCGAGGCCGACCACGACGACTACAGCTCGATCCTGGCGAAGTCGCTGGCCGACCGCCTCGTCGAGGCGTTCGCGGAGTGCCTGCACGCCCGCGTTCGGATCGAGTACGGCTTCGGACGCGACGAGCACCCGACTCTCGACGACCTGCTGAACGAGCGATATCGCTCCATCCGCCCCGCCCCCGGCTACCCCGCCTG
>CAZUGP010000035.1:0-8192 GCA_964619965.1 uncultured Acidobacteriota bacterium | reverse complement strand
ACTCGCCGGTGAAGCGAGGCGAGCTCCTGGCGGAGCTTGACCCGACCCCGCTCCAGGCCCAGGTCGAGCAGCGCGAGGCCGACCTCCTGCGCGCGCAGGTCCAGATGCGAAATGCCGAGATCCAGTTCCAGCGGAGCCGGCGCCTCCTGGACGAGGGCCTCACCCCGGAGGCGGACTTCGACACCGCCCAGGCCAACTTCGACGCCGCGTCGGCGCAGGCCGCGCAGGCGGACGCGGCGCTCCGGCAGGCGAGGACCAACCTCTCTGACGCGAAGATCTACTCGCCGATCGACGGTGTTGTGGTCGCCCGACAGTACGACGTCGGGCAGACCGTCGCGGCGTCGTTCCAGGCGCCGACCCTCTTCACGATCGCCGAGGACCTGACGAAGATGCAGGTGCAGGCGGACGTCGACCAATCGGACATCAGCCGGGTCGCCACCGGACAAACCGCCGGGTTCACGGTCGACGCCTACCCCGAGCAGACGTTCGTCGGGACGATCTCGCAGATCCGCCTGAACGCGACGCAGAACCAGAACGTGATCACCTACCCCGTGATCATCGACGTCGGGAACCCCGATGGAAAGCTGAGGCCGAAGATGACGGCGGACGTCACCGTCGAGGTGGCGAAGGCCGCGGACGTCCTGCGCGTGCCGAACGCGGCCTTGCGATTCAAGCCGATCGAGATCGGGAGGGCGGGCGACAACGACGTGACGGCGCGGACCGTGCTCGAAGGAACGGCGGCACGGGGCGCCGCAGCGGCGGCTCAGGCGCTCGGCGGCGCGGGGCGCGCCGGCCGTCGGCAACAAACCGTCTATGTGTTGGGATCGGACGGCAAGTTGAAAGCCGTCCATGTGAAAACCGGGATCTCGGACGGACGATTCACCGCGATCACGGAAGGCGAATTGAACCCCGGCGACAAAATCGCCGTCGGATTCGCAACCGCCAAGGTCGACCAGCAGGGCTCGCTCCCCGCAGGCATGGGCGGCCGTGGCCCGGGTGGCGGTGCCGGCGGAGGCCGCCGGCCTTGATCGAGATCCGCGACCTCGTCAGGGTCTATGTGTTGGGCGACTTCGAGATCCGCGCGTTGGACGGCGTGTCGCTGTCGATCGCCGAGGGGGAGTTCGTCGCGATCATGGGGCCGTCGGGATCGGGGAAAACGACGCTGATGAACGTGCTCGGCTGCCTCGACCGCCCCACGTCGGGATCGTACGTCCTCGACGGTATCGACGTCTCGCGCCTGGACGGAAACGCGAGGGCGGAGATCCGGAATTCCAAGATCGGCTTCGTCTTCCAGAGCTTCAATCTGCTCCCACGCACCACGGCGATCGAGAACGTCGAGCTGCCGCTGCTCTACTCGGACAACGGGGTCGGCTCGGGCGACCGGATCGCGCGCGCGAAGGAGACCCTTCGCCGCGTCGGACTGGCCGGCCGCGAGCGCTCGACGCCATCGCAGCTTTCGGGTGGACAGCAGCAGCGCGTCGCCATCGCGCGTGCGCTGATCACCGACCCTCCGATCATCCTCGCCGATGAGCCGACGGGGAACCTCGACACGCGCACCTCGGAAGAGGTGCTCTCGATCTTCCAGGAATTGAACGATCAGGGAGAAACCGTGCTCCTGATCACGCACGAGTCGGAAATCGCGCACTACGCGAAGCGGATCATCGCGATGCGCGACGGCAAGATCGTGAAGGACGAGCCGGTCACCCAGGTGCGCGCCGTGGCGGTGACGCCCATCGCCGCGAAGGCTTCGGCATGAGAAGCGTCCTGCTGCGCACCGTCAACATCGTGAAGGTGGGCTTACGCTCGATCGCGCGGAACAAGATGCGCTCGGCGCTGACGATGCTGGGCCTCGTCTTCGGCGTCGGTTGCGTCATCGTCGTCAACGGGATCGGCAACGGGGCGTCGGTGTCGATCCAATCGAACATCAACTCGCTCGGCGCGAACTTCATCATGGTCTTCCCCGGCGCCGTCACGCAGGGCGGGGCGCGCATCCACGCCGCGCAGTCGTCGCTGACGGAGGACGACGCGCACGCGATCAAGGCCGAGTGCCCGTCGGTCGCGTACGTGTCCCCCGGCCTCCGCTCCGGTGGAAGCGTCGTCGCCGGCGAGTACAACTGGTCCACCGAAATTTTCGGCGCCGACGTGGATTGGCCGTTCATCCGCTCCTGGAACCTCGCGTCGGGCTCGTTCTTCTCCGAGGCGGAGGTCAAGGCCGCCGCCAAGGTCGCGGTCCTCGGAAACTCCGTCAAGCAGAACCTCTTCCCCGACTCCGACCCGGTCGGCGCAGTGATCCGCGTCAAGAACGTTCCGTTCAAGGTCGTGGGCGTCCTCGAGAAGAAGGGGGGCAGCACGATGGGAAACGACCAGGACGACCAGGTCGTCGTCCCGTACACGACCGTCATGAAGCGGCTCTCCGGCAACAACCGCCTCGGCATGGTGCAGGTCTCCGCGAAGTCCCCCGACGCGATCCAGGAGGCGATGACGGAGATCAAGGCGCTCCTGCGCCAGCGCCACCGCCTGGGCCCGGGCCAGGACGACGACTTCATGATGCGGTCGCAGGAAGAGATCGCCGCGACCGCGGCCGAGTCGACGCGAACGCTGTCGATCCTTCTCGCCTCGATCGCCATCGTGTCGCTCGTCGTCGGCGGCATCGGGATCATGAACATCATGTTGGTCTCGGTGACCGAGCGAACGCGGGAGATCGGCATCCGCATGGCGGTCGGCGCCAAGTCGCGGCACGTCCTCGCCCAGTTCCTTCTGGAGGCGGTGACGCTCTCGATCGTCGGCGGCGCCATCGGCGTGGCTTTGGGGATCGGCGCGTCACGCGTCATCGCGAAGCTCCTCGGCTGGTCCGTCTTCGTCGACCCGAGCTGGATCGCCCTCTCGTTCGGCATCTCGGCGTTGATCGGTATATTTTTCGGCTTTTATCCGGCATGGAAGGCCGCGGCACTGGACCCGATCGAAGCCCTCCGTTACGAGTAACCGGGCCACAACGAAAGGGGATACTCCCTTTTCCTCGCAAAGCTCCCCGGATACCGCTTTGCAAGGAAAAGGGAGTATCCCCTTTCGTTGTGGCCCGGTTGACGCGTAGTTGACGGCGCGGCCATGTGGCCGTAAGCTGCAGGACAAATGGCAGGAACGAGCAAGGGTCGCGCCACGGGCGTTGAGGCCATCCTCGGTGGGGCGGCTGTCGTATATGGTCGTAACGCGCGCGGTGGCGGGTTGCCTAACGCCGTCCGGGAAGGCCTTCCCTACCGCTCGTTTGAGAACGTCGCCGAAGTGCTCGAGCTCGGCATCGCGGAGCTGGCGAGTTTGATCGGTGTGGCGTCCCGCACACTCGCGCGACGCAAGAAGCTCAAATCGCTCTCCGCCGTGGAATCCGACCGGCTCGTCGGAATTGCGCACATCGCGACGCTCGCGGTAGCGACGCTCGGCTCGAAAGACCACGTTCGCCGCTGGCTGCGACATGCCAATCGTGCGTTGGGCGGGGCGACCCCGCTCGCGTGCCTCGACACCGAGCCGGGCCGGCGGCAAGTCGAAGCGATCCTCTATCACATCCGCTACGGAATGATCGGCTAGTGCGCGTCTGGCGGCTGTGCCAGGCGGCGTATGCGAAGAGGGCGCTTACCGGGGAGGGAGGCTTGCACGCTCACGGGCGCTGGCATCTTAAGGGCGCCCGGGACGTGTACGCGTCCGCGACGCTTTCGCTCGCTGCGCTCGAGCTTCTGGTCCGCATGGACCGCGCCTTGGCACCGCCCGATCTCGCAGCGATTGAAATCGACGTCCCGGCTGCCATTGAGGTCGAGCGTTTGCCGTTGTCGAAGCTCTCGGCCGGGTGGGACGTCTACCCCGCTCCGGCATTCACACAGCTATTGGGTATGAAGTGGGTTGCGGCCGGGCGGACCGCGGTCTTGGAGGTCCCCTCGGCGGTTATCCCCCGGGAGAGCAACTATGTCCTCAACCCAGCGCATCCACACTTCCGGCGCATACGAACCGTCGAAACGACGCCGTTCTCGTTCGATCTTCGGCTACTGACGTGAGGCCGTCTCATTCGCTCGCCGAGCAAGGAGCGTCGCTCTTCCTGCGGAACGTGTAGACGAGATTCTGGGAAACGGTTGCGTACGTTGCCGCCTCGTCATCCCAGACCATCCGGGTTTCGTCCTCCGAGATGATGTCCGCGACGCCCACCCGGTCGTAGCACCGGTTCACGTAGGTTTTCCCCCAGTCGAGGATCCTCCGGTCAGATCCCTTCCTCGGCAGCCAGGAGTTCACGACGCGGGAGTAGACCAGGTAGCGGGGGTGGGCCGCCTCGATCTCGTGGATCATCTCGGCTTGCATACTCTTCGCAAAGGGCTGCAGCTCCATCAATGCGTACGTGTAGATGTAACCGGTCACCCCCTTCCGATCGGCGTAGAAGTAGATCTCGGGCTCGGAGCCCAGAACGGCGATGCGCTCGTTCTTGTCCGTTCGGTCCCGGATGTACTTTGCGATCTCGACGGCCTCGACGAACGGATTCTCCCCGTAGATGTCGCGGCTCAGCTCGCGCATTCCCATCGCGAACAGATAGTCACGCTCCTTGGTCACGTAGGAACCGACGGCGGCTAAGAGCACGGCGACCGCGATCGCCCCGGCAACGCGACGTGAAACCGCCCGCTCGAGGAGCTGGCGCAGGGAGCCGATCGCGACCCCGCAGAGCAGTGCGACCGCGGGCAGCATGAGGATGAAGTAGTGCTGTCTGAAAAACCATCCGGGACAGATCGCGACAAACGATACCCCCAGCAAACCGGTGACGAAGAGCTTGGCCCGCAGCTCCCACCGTGCGATCCACAAGGCGACAAGCCCGAGCCCCCCCAGGGCCCAGAGCTGCACGTTCGCGAACGACACGAGCTCGAAAGCGGCGACGAGCTCGGACAAAGCGCCGGAGAGCGGCCGCTCGGTGACGTAGGCGCCCGCGTAGCGGAAGGTCCAGAACCAGAAGCGGCCCAGAACGCCCTGCACGAGTAACCCGACACCGACGACCGCCAACGGGAGAGCGACTCCAAGCGCCATCGCCGCAACCCTCTTCGTCGGGACCCAAGCGGTGCGCTTCTCTCCACGCCTCCCGCTCCAGAAAGCGAGCGCGGCAGCCAGCGGCAGGAAGACGATCGCGTGCTGTTTCATAAGGACGGCAAGCCCGAAGAGCGAGCCGCTCCAGATGAACGCCGACCTGCGCCCGCTTTCGATCGCGCGAAGCAGGAGCAGAAGCCCCGTTGCCGCCGCCAGGATGACGAAGTGCGTGGCGTGCGCGACGATTCCGAGGATCCCCCGGTCGACGGAGAGGATCGCGAAGCAAACCGCGGCGACCGCACCAGAGAAGCTGCCGAGGAGGCGCCGGCCGATGGCGAAGACCAAGAGGCTCGTCGCGGCGTTGACGAGCATCAAGCCGACGTGGATCCCCCAGGGCGTGTGGCCGAAAAGCGCGAGGATCGCGGCGTACGCATAGTAGGTGCCCGGGAACTTCATGTTGTAGGCGAGCTGATAGGGAGGAATCCCCTCGAGGATCAGCTGTCCGGCGTAGGCGTATTCCCCTTCGTCCCGCTCCAAGGGGACGTCCGCGACGCGAAACCTCACATAGGCAACGATGACGAGGGCCGCGAATACCGCGAGTAGCGCCCAGGGCGCCGAGGATTCCGGTTGCGCTCGATTCCGGTCCCTCATGAAGCCCGCAGTATACGGGGCGTGCGGGGTTATGCTCGCGGCCGCCGAGGAGGGAATCCATGCGCCGCACCGCTTGCCTTGCCGCGTCGTTGACGATGATCGCGTTCTTGCCGGCCTACGCCGAGTCGCTCTGGCCGGTCCTCGAGCCGCTGTACAAGGACCTTCACGCGCACCCGGAGCTGTCGTTTCAGGAAACGGCGACGGCGGCGAAGATGGCGGAGCGCCTGAAGGGCTTAGGCTTCGAGGTGACGACCGGCGTCGGGCGGACGGGCGTCGTCGGCATTCTGAAAAACGGCGCGGGCCCGACCGTGATGCTGCGCACCGAGCTCGACGGACTTCCGGTCGAGGAGAAGACGGGACTCCCCTACGCCAGCAAGGCGACCGCGAAGAACCCCGCGGGCGAGACGGTTCCGGTCATGCACGCGTGCGGCCACGATGTGCATATGACGGCGTGGGTCGGCGCCGCGACGACGCTCGCAGGCGACCGGAAGAGCTGGCGCGGCACGCTGATGATGGTCGGTCAGCCCGCCGAGGAGATCGGGAGCGGCGCGCAGGCGATGATCGACGACGGCCTCTTCACGCGTTTCCAAAAGCCGGACTTCGCGCTCGCCGTCCACGACAACGACGCCCTCGCCGCGGGAACGATCGGGATCAAAGCAGGACCGATGCTGGCCAGCGCCGATTCGGTCGACATCGTGGTCTACGGGAAGGGCGGGCACGGTGCGCGCCCCCACAAGACGATCGATCCGATCGTCATCGCCGCCAAGATCGTCGTGAGCTTGCAGACTTTGGTCTCGCGCGAAAACGATCCCTTCGACCCCGCGGTCGTCACGGTCGGATCGATTCACGCCGGCACCAAGCACAACATCATTCCGGACGACGCGCGCCTCCAGCTCACCGTGCGCGCCTACAAACCAGACGTGCGCGAGCGTTTGTTGAGCGGCATCGAGCGGGTCGCCAAGGTCGAATGCGAGGCCGGCAGGACGCCGAAGCCGCCCGACGTCAAGCTCAGCGACCGGTGTCCCGTCACGGCCAACGACGCCGCGCTCGCAGCGCGCGTCGGGGGCGCGCTTAAGAAAGCGTTGGGCGACGCGCGTGTGAGCGAGGCGGTCCCGATCATGGGCGCCGAGGACTTTTCCCGTTACGGAGAAGCCGGAGTCCCCATCCTGATGATGTGGGTGGGCGCGATCAACCCCGAAACGCTCGAGCGGTCCCGCCGCGACGGGACGGTCCTGCCCGGCCTCCACTCCTCGCTCTTCGCTCCCGACGCGCAGCCGACGATCATGACCGGCGTCGACGCGTTGGTCACCGCCGCGAGAGAGATCCTGGGAAAGGCGCGTTGACGATCCGGCGCGTCCTCGAAACCTCGCTCTACTGCGACGATCTTGCCGCGACCGCGAAGTTTTACCGCGAGGTTCTGGGCCTTGGCGTCCACTTCTCCGATCCCCGCCTCGTCGCGCTCGATGCGTCGGGATCCACCGTGTTGCTCCTGTTCGCACGCGGCGCATCGCGCAACGGGATCGCGCTTCCCGAGGGGACGATTCCCGGACACGACGGCAGCGGTCCCACCCATGTCGCCCTAGCGGTGGACGCCGACGAGCTTGTGGCCTGGGAGACCCGGCTCGCGGCCGCCGGTGTCGCAATCGAGAGCCGCGTTCGTTGGGATCGCGGCGGACGCAGCATCTATTTCCGCGATCCCGAAGGGCACTCGGTCGAGCTGGTCACTCCCGGGGTGTGGCCGACGTATTGACCAGACCCTTCGCGGGTGGCCAAAGTGTTACACAGACAGGTTTCGCTGTATAACAAGTGCAGAGCGTCTTTCTGACCGGTTCAACTTGGTACAGGAGAGGCAGATGCGAAGCGCCAGAGGCATTCGTGAATGACGAAGCCAAGAAGGGAAGAGGGATTAGGCGCCCTTGAGGTTTTCTTGCTTATTGAAAAGGAGAACTGCTGTGAGAGAGAAGATCACCTTAAGTAGTGGCTCGCGCTGCTTGGTTTTCCTGATACTGGCCGTCTGTCCTCTGCCTGCTGACGCTCAGTCTTCAGCGAGTATTCACCAATCCACCCTGATGGAGTCGGACCAGAAAACGAAAGAGGTCTCAACAGAAGCGCTTCGGAGCATTCTCGCGGAGAAGAGTGCAACTGTCTTTGACGCACGCCCGTTCAAAGAGTACGCGATCAGTCATATCCCAGGCGCGGTCAATGTTTCAGCCAAGCCAGGGGTGCCGATGTCACTCTATGTCTCGGATGTCGCCGAAATCGGGCGCGTAGTGAAGGGCAGTAAAGCAGCCCCGATAGTTCTGTACTGCAACGGGCCCTTTTGCGGGAAGAGCAAGCGACTGGCCGCTGAACTCTTGGATGCCGGTTATACGAACGTCCGGAGGTATCAACTGGGCATCCCGGTCTGGCGGGCGCTCGGCGGGTTGACGCAGATCCAGCCCGAGGCGCTCCGGCATGTGATCGAGAACGACCGGACCGCGGTGTTTATTGATGCG
>CAZUGP010000034.1:0-10566 GCA_964619965.1 uncultured Acidobacteriota bacterium | reverse complement strand
CGCGGCGAGGGCGGCGTCGTAGTTCGGCTCGTGGCCGATCTCCTTGACGAGCTGCGTGTAGACGACCTTGTCGTTCGCGTCGATGACGCAAACCGCGCGGGCCGAGACCCCCTCGAACGGGCCGTCGGTGATGAGCGTCCCATACTGCTTCGCGAAGTTGCGCCCGCGCATCATCGAGAGCGGCACGACGTTGTGGAGTCCTAGGCCGGCGCAGAAGCTCTTCATCGCGAACGGGAGATCCGCCGAGATGACCAGCACGACGGCGTGCGGAATCGCGGCGGCCTTCTCGTTGAATTTGCGGACGGAGGCCGCGCAGACGCCGGTGCCCAAGCTGGGGATGATGTTCAGGACCTTAGTCTTTCCCCGGTAGGTGTCGAGCGTGACATCTTCGAGGCCGGTCGTGACGAGGCGAAAATCGGGAGCTTTCGACCCGACGGCGGGGAGCTCTCCGGACGTGTGGCAGGGTTTGCCGTCGAGCGTGATGTCGGCCAACCTAGGTCCTCCCTGCGAGATGAATCACCTTATAGCACGCGCTCGCACGCCGCCCCGCCCTTTGGTACTCTCGCATCGCGAAGAACGATCGTGACGACGTCTCCGGCCTCACCTCGCCCGACCGTAACAGCCGAGGCGCACCTCGCCGCGGCGTACGACGCTCACCCCCTGCTCGACCCGAATCTGCCGCGCCGGCACCCTGCGCTCACGCGACTCTGGCTCGATACGTACCGCCGGATGATGAAGGACGTCGCCGTATTCGACCGCGTCATTCGTGGCTACGTGATGCCCGCCGGCAGCCGTTCGTCGACAGCCGTCGATCTCGGTCCCTACTTCCATGACGCGGACGCCTACCTGAACGACCTGCTGCGGCTTACGCCCGACTCGCTTGCCCGCCACCTGGCGCCGCTCCCCGAAACACGGGGCGCGAGCACGATCCGCGATCTCCTGAAAGCGACCTTTGAGGGTAACTACACGCGCTCGCGCTACGAGGCGCAGCGAAAGCTCTATCTCGCGAAGCTCCTGTTCGACATCGACCACTCGCGCTCGGTGCGCGACGGCCCGAAGCACCGCGCGCGGTTCGAGCAGATCGTCAAGGACGCGGTGCTCTCCGAGGTCACGCCGGCGGATGAAGTGGAGGTTGTGGGTCCCGGCGCGCGCCCGTTTCGCTTTCGTCCGCGAAGGCTCGCGGCCGAAGGGCGCGACCCCGTGATCGAGATCTTTCATTACCGGTCCCGCTTCAAGCGTGAAGCCGACCCGGAGACCGACCGGCGCGCCGACGAGGGATGGATCCGCATCGCGGAGGCTCCGCGCTGGCCGGGACTGGGGCGGTATAGCGGATCGATCCTCTCGAAGATGATCCGCCGGGCGATACCGGATCCGCGGATGATCCAGGACCTCCTGGGTGCGATGTTCATCGTCGGGGATCGCCCCCAGGCCTACGCGCTCGAGCGGAAACTGGTCGCCGCCTTCGGCGGACCGCTTCGATGCCGCGACCGCGTCGACACGCTCTCCGGTAGCCGCGATCGCGCGAGGCTCGACCCGCAATCGTCCAGCGGGTTTCTCGTGCTGAAGGAGATCGTCGACATCCTGATGGACGATCCGTCGTCTTTTGCCCCGTACCTCTTCTCGGTGGAGATCCAGATCTTCCCGCTTAAGGCCTATCTGAGCACGCTCTACGACACTCACTTCGCCGGGCATGCGGCCTACAAGCGGCGTCAGTTCCTGAACGAGCTCCTCCCGATTCTCTTTCCGTCGGCCATCTACGGCGGCGAGACCGCGGTCGTCGACCTTTCGCCACGTTCGCGCGTATAACGGGTGGTTCGTCCGAACGAGGAGGTTTCCCGCATGAGATTCGTCGTGTTCGCCTTGGCCTTCGGCCTCGCCGCGCACCATTCCGGATTCGCGGCCGACCCGAAGCCCACGGCCGCTGCGCCCAGCCCCTCCGTGGCGAAGCCCGCACCCGTGAAATCGATCACCGGAAAGATCACGGGGCCGGACGGAAAACCGATCGCCGCCGCGACGGTGCGGGCGATTCCAGCGCCGCCGCGGGCCGACGCCGCGGGCCTTCGGGGTAAGAGCCCCGACCTGCCGAAGTCCATCGTCGCGAAAACCGACGAGTCCGGTGCTTTCCAGCTCGACGGGCTCGCAGCAGGCGCCTTCACGCTGCGCGTCGAGGCCCCGGGGTTCGCCCCAGCCGCGGCGGCCGACGTTCCCGTCGGGGCGGCCGTCAACCTTCGATTGAAGCCCGGCGTGACCGTGGTCGGTCGTGTTCTGGATCTCACCTCGCAAAAGCCCATCGCGAACGCGACGGTCACAGGCCTAGAGCGAGATGCCGCGAGATTCGGACGCGATGCGGCGCACACCGCGAAGAGCGGCGACGACGGAACGTTTCGTTTGCCCGACTGCGCTACCGGTATCGTCGTCGTCGAAGCGATCGCACCGGGCAAAGCGCGTACGCGCCTCGATCGCGTGGTCGCCAAGCCGCAAGCCGCCGGCGAAGAGCCGAAATTCGAGGCCAACACGCTGTACCTGCAGCCCGGCGGCCGGATCGCTGGGCGTGTCGTAGGACCCGAAGGCAAGCCGTTGGCAGACGCGATCGTCACGGCGACGGCCGCGGACGGAAGCCTTTTCGCGATGGTGCGCGAGGGACGAGGCGCGCAGCGCACCGACGGCGAAGGCAAGTTCGTCTTCGACGGCATCGCCGCAGGAAACAAGTACACGGTGCGCGCGACCAAAGAGGGCCTTGCCGCCCAGGACGAGGGGCCGATCCCGGTCGAGGCCGGGACCGATCGCGGCGACCTCGAGCTGAAGCTCGACGCCGGCGCGAGCCTCGCGTTTCGCCTCGTGACCGCGCAAGACGCCCCGGTCAAGGACGTCGGCGCACGACTTCAGCCACAAGGGGGCGGGAGGCGCCGCGGGCTCGCGTTCGCCGCGAACGAGGTCGATCGCGACAAGATCGCGCCGCTGGGGGACGGGAAGTTCGTCATCAAGGCGCTCGACGCGGGGACGTTCGATCTCACGCTTCAGCCACCGGATTTCGCGGACGTGACCAGAGAAGGGGTCAAACTCAAGAGCGGCGAGACGACGGACCTGGGCACGATGCGGGTCAAAGAGTCGAAGAGCATCGCGGGGCGCATCTCCGACACGAGCGGACAGCCGGTCGCCAACGCTTCGATCTCCGCCCTCTGGCTCGACGGTGACGGGCGCTTTTCGCGCGAGGCCTCCTCGGGGTCGGACGGCCGCTTCCGTCTCGCGGGGCTTGGCGACCAGCCGCTGCGAAACCTATCGGTGCGGGCCACAGGCTACGCGGACGCGAGCCGCGAGGGGGCGATGCCCGGAGACACCGCCGTCGATTTCACGCTCGAAAAGACGGGGAGCGTCGTCGGAAGAGTCCTGCTTCAGGGCGGAGCGGTCCCGGCGGCGTTTCGCGTGCAAGCGTTTCCCGAGGCCAAAGAGAAACAGGAGCGACCCGGATTCCGGATCGTGATCGGCAACCGGCCGGATGAAGACCAGGTCTTCACCGACCCTTCGGGAAACTTTCGCCTGGATGGCGTCGAGCCGGGCGTGGTGACGATCTCGGCGACCGCCGACGGGAAGGCCCCCACGCGAAAGAGCGGGCTGAAGGTCGTATCGGATCAAGTGGTCGACGTCGGGACGATCACGCTAGAAGACGGGCGCGCGCTGCGCGGGAGGGTGGTCGCCGCAAAAGACGACGCGCCGCTTCCCGGGGCGACCGTGTCGGTCTCGCCGCCGCAGGGGTTCATGATGTCTTCGGGCCGCAACACCACGGCGGGGCTCGCGATCTCAGGGCTCGACGGGAGGTTCGAGATCGTCGGACTCGAGCCCCGCACCTACGCCGTCGATGCGAGCCAGCCCGACTACTCCCCCAACTCCGGCCGCGTCGAAATCGGCGCCGACGCCGACACCGACGACTTCGTCATCAAGCTCTCGCGTGGCGGTGCCATCACGGGGCTCGTACGGGACGGGCAGAAGCAGATCCAGGCCAACGTCCAGGTGCTGCTCACTAAGGTGCCGATGGGCGGCGGCCCGCAAACCGCATCGACGGGGCCGGACGGGCGTTACTCGTTCGAGAAGATCGCGCCGGGCGAGTACATGGTCATCCGTGCTCCAACGGGCGGAGGGCCGCTGATGCTCTTCGGCGGCATGAAGCAGGTGGTCGTCCGCGAGGGAGAAACGACGGTCCACGATCTCGACGACGCGGCGAAGATCAACCTCACCGGCCGCGTGCTCAAGGGGGGACAGCCGGTCGGCAACGCGATGCTCATCTTCAGCCCGACCGACGCGGGCGGCGCACCCACGGACATCAAGCAATCGCGCACCGACGTCGAGGGCCGTTACCAGATTGGACTCGACACCGCCGGTGCGTACTCCGTCGTCGTCGCGGCCGGAGGTGCGATGTTCGGAGGCCGGCAATCGGGCGTCCCCATCCAGGTTCCGGACCAACAAAACCCCGTCGTCGACGTCACGGTGAAGGCTGCTGGAATCGCCGGCCGGGTGATGAACGCCGAAGGAAAGCCGGTTTCCGGCGCAATCGTCAGCGTGAAGTCGAGCGGCGGCACGGCCGGCGCGGAAGGCCACGGTCGTGGCGGCATGCAGGACCAGACCGATCCGGACGGCACGTTCCTCATTGAGGGTTTGGAGCCGGGGACCTACGCGATCACGGCCGCCGCGTCCGGCTATCGGAACGCAGAGGTGCCGCCCGTCACCGTCGCGAACGAGAGCGACGTCCCCACGGTTGAGGTGCGTCTCGAGCCGGGACGCACGGTGCGCGGCCGGGTGCTCGACGCCAACGGCAGCGGCATCGCGGGCGCGATGGTCATGGCGGCGGCGGCGGGCGCCGCCTCCGCGGGACGGGACGCCGTCAACGCATCATCCGACATCAATGGGACGTTTCTCGTCACGGCCCCCGCCGACGGGCCGATCGATGTGACTGCGGTCGCCGCGGGATTCCCCCCGGCGCGTGCGATCGGCGTTCAGCCTCAAGACGGGGTCGATGTCGTGCTGCGGGCACCGCGCCCTGGCCGTGTTCGCGTCAGCGTGCTGACCACGGGCGGAGATGCGGTCGCGGGTGCCAAGGTCAGTTGCCGGGCGGTTCCTGATTTCCTCGGGGGCGGCTACCTTTCGGCCCTCAATCAGACACCGCCGACCGGTCCCGACGGCACGACGACGGTTACGTCTCTCGCACCGGGTGCGTACGAACTGACGGTCAGTCTCGGTCCGAGACACGCGACGGGCGCTGCGACACTGGCCGAGGGGACGGAGGTCGTCACGACGATCACGTTGCCCTGATCGACCGCGGGTGAGGACAGCGTAGTGCCCGCTCGCTACAATGCGCGGCCATCGACCAGGAGCCGCCCATGTCCAAAAGCGTCGTCGCGTCGCCGCTGAGCGTACTGTCGGAAGAAGAGGAGCTCTTCCGCGATACCGTGCGGGACTTCGCTCAGACCGAGATTGCGCCGAACGCACGCGCGATGGAGGTCGCCGGCTGCTACGACCCTGCGCTCCTCAAGAAGCTCTTCGAGATGGGGTTGATGGGTATCGACGTGCCGGAGGCGTACGGCGGCGCCGGCGGGAGTTTTTTTCAGGCGTGCCTCGCGGTCGAAGCGCTTTCTGAGGCCGACGCCGCGGTGGGCGTCCTCGTCGACGTCCAGAACACGCTGGTCAACAACGCGATCGATCGGAATGGAACCCCGCAGCAGAAGGTCAAGTACCTCGCGCGCACCTCGACGGACACCGTCGCGGCGTATTGCCTTTCAGAGGCTGGCTCCGGCTCGGACGCTTTCGCGCTCCAATGCCGCGCGACTCCGGGAGGCGACCACTACGTTCTTACCGGCCAGAAGCTCTGGATCACCAACGCCGCCGACGCCGGGATCTTCCTGGTTTTCGCGACCGTCGACCCGAAGGCCGGGTACAAAGGGATCACGGCGTTTCTCGTCGAGAAAGACGACCCGGGTTTCGCGCTCGGCAAGCGGGAGAGCAAATTGGGGATCCGGGCGAGCTCCACCTGCGAGGTCCTTCTCGACAACTGCCGCATCCCCGCGGACCGGCTGCTCGGTCCCGTCGGGAAGGGTTACAAGATCGCCATCGAGACGCTGAACGAGGGAAGGATCGGCATTGGCGCCCAGATGCTGGGCGTCGGTCAAGCGGCCCTCGATGCGGCCATCGGCTACGCGAAGGAGCGGGTCCAATTCGGGAAGCGCCTGGCCGAGTTCCAGGCGATGCGCTTCCAGCTCGCCGACGGCGCGACCCGCCTGGCGGCGGCCCGGCTCCTCGTCTACAACGCCGCCCGCCTGAGGGATGCGGGGCTCCCGTTCGTGAAGGAAGCCGCGATGGCGAAGCTGTACGCCAGCGCTGCGGCCGAATGGATCTGCGCGATGGCGGTCGAGGTCTTCGGTGGCAACGGCTATTCGACCGAGTACCCGGTCGAGAAGTACTACCGCGACGTCAAGATCGGGAAGATCTACGAAGGCACCTCGTTCATGCAGCTGTCGACGATCGCAAAGTCGATCCTGGACGATTAGCAAGTGAAAGCTGAGCCCGACCTCTTCCTTCGCGCCTGTCGCGGCGAGCGCGCGTCGCGCCCTCCGGTGTGGCTGATGCGACAGGCCGGCCGTTACCTCCCCGAGTACCGCGAGGTTCGCAAGAGGGTCGACTTCCTCACGCTGTGCCGGACCCCTGAGCTCGCAGCCCAGGTGACGTTGCAACCGATTGAAAGGCTCGGGGTCGATGCCGCAATCCTCTTTTCGGACATCCTCGTCCCCGCCCCGGCGATGGGCCTCAATCTCGATTTCAACCCGGGGCCGGTCGTCGACCCTCCGGTGCGGTCCGCGGACGATGTCTCACGACTCGTCGTTCCCGAGATCGAGACCGAGGTCCCCTTCGTCTACGAGACGATCCGTATCCTCCGCCGAGAGCTTCAGGGACGCGTTCCGCTGATCGGCTTCGCCGCGGCGCCGTTCACCCTGGCCGCGTATCTCGTCGAGGGGGAGGGGTCGCGCACGTTTGGGCACTGGAAAAGCATGCTCTACGCCGCCCCCGAGGTCGCCCATGCTCTGCTCGACAAGACGACGCAGACGACGATCCGCTACCTCGTCTCCCAGGTGAGAGCCGGCGCGCAGGCGATCCAGCTCTTCGACACCTGGGCTGGACTGGTCTCGGCCAAAGACTACGCGACGTTCTCCCTCCCCTACGTCAAGCGCGTGCTCGACGCCGTGCGCGCGGAAGGGGTTCCCACGATCTACTTCGCCCTTGATACCGCTCACGCGGCGGGCCTGGTCGCAACGTGCGGCGCCGACGTGCTCGGCGTCGACTGGCGAACCGGCTTGGGCGAAGCCTCGCGCGCATTCGGCGGCTCGCATCCGCTTCAGGGCAATCTGGACCCGTGCGTGCTCCTGGCCGACGTGGCGACGGTGCGCCACCGCACTCTCGCAATGCTTCAGGATGGCGCCGGCCTCCCCGGTCACATCGCCAACTTGGGCCACGGCATTCTTCCGGAGACCCCGATCGAGAACGCGATCGCGTTCGTCGAGACCGTGAAGAGCTTCAGAGGCTGATCAGGTTCGTATACAATTCACGAATGGACCGGCATCGAGATGATCCCGCACGGCTGCGAGCGGCGCAGCGTCATGGCTGGCCCGTGCGGAAGTACCGATTGGGATCGGATCCGTCCGACGACCTCAGCGACCAGACGACCACAGAGCAGCGACTCGAGATGATGTGGCCCCTCGCGCTCGAGGCGTGGTCGTTGACCGGCAGACCCGTACCCGACTATTCCCGAGGCGAAACACCGATCGTCCGTTTGCGCCGCAAGGCCTCGTGAGCGCCTTTGAATCAAGACTTCCGCGATCTTTTGCAGGCCTTGCTCGATGCCGGCGCGCGCTTCTTGGTGGTCGGCGCCCACGCCATGGCTGTTCACGGAGTGCCGAGAGCCACGGGCGACCTGGATGTGTGGATCAGCCCCGACCATGCCAACTCCGACCGCGTATGGCAGGCGCTACTTGCGTTCGGCGCACCGGTTCAAGAGCTCGGACTTTCTCGGGAGGACCTCGAGGCTCCGGGGATGGTGATTCAGGTCGGGCTGCCGCCTCGACGCATCGATCTCCTCACCGAGGCCAGCGGTCTCGTGTTCGAGGAAGCGTGGGAAAACCGAACGACGCACCTCGTTGGCTCGGACGAGGTCCCGTTCCTCGGTCGCCAGGACCTCGTCCGTAACAAGCGAGCCCTCGGTCGACCCAAGGACCTCGCGGACCTGGACGTGTTGGAGAGCTAGGCGGAACCGATCAGGATCCCGCTCAGGAACACGAGCACACCGCCGACCACGACCTGGAAGGCAGCGGCGAGAAACGGCGTGTCCATGTAGCGGTTGCGGATCCACGCGATCGCGAGCAACTCGATCGCCACGACGACGGTCGCGATCACGGTCGCCATCATGAAGCTGGGGATCAGGAACGGGAGCGCGTGCCCCACCCCGCCCAGGAAGGTCATCGCGCCGCAGATCAGGCCGCGCAGGAGCGGACGGCCCCGGCCTGTGAGGCTGCCGTCGTCCGAAAGCGCCTCGGCGAATCCCATGCTGATGCCGGCGCCGACGGCGGCCGCCATCCCGACGAGGAACGCCGCCCAACTGCTGCGCGTTGCGAAGGCCGACGCGAACAGCGGCGCCAGCGTCGACACCGAGCCGTCCATCAACCCGGCAAGCCCCGGTTGCACGACCTGCAGCACGAAGAGCTGCCGCGAGGTGCGCGCCTCCTCCTCGCGCTCGGACTCGGGCTGGCGCGCGGGATCGAACGACGCCGAGGTCTCCTCGTGCTTGCGTTCCTCTTCGGCGAGATCTCCGAGGAGCTGCCGCAGCTCGGCGTCGCTTGCCTGCTGCGCGGCCTTCTCGTAGTAGCGGGCGGCCTCGAGCTCCATCAGCGCGACCCGGCGGCGAATGTGGTCGACGCCCGGTATGCGCAGCGACTGGACGGGATCGCGGCGCACGAATCCACGAACGTCCTGGCGGCGGACGAGCGGGATCTCCTCCCCGAACTTCTTACGGAACATGTCGATCAGACGGCGCCGGTGCGCGTCTTCCTGAGCGGTCATCGCGTCGAGCGATATCGCCGCCTTCGGAAAATTCGGGCGCAGCAGCCGCGCGAACTCACGGAAGATGCGCGCGTCTTCTTCCTCGAGCGAGATGGCTAGAGCGAGGACCTCGGGCGCGGTCAGGTCCTTGAAGTTGCGTCGCACGGTGGGGGGAGGTTACCACCACGGCGCGAGGTCCCTACGGTAGCCAGTCATCCCGATCGGGTTCCCAACCCAGGGTTGACTGCCAACTCGCCCACCCACAGTCCGGCCGGACGAGGTAGTAGAAGCCGGCGCCGGCGGACGGTGCCGTCGCGTCTACGAGAGTCTGGGTCGGCGGCAGGGTCACGAAGATGTCGTGGCCGTAGTCTCCGTTCCGCAACGCGTTGAATGTTCCCCGCACATAAACGGCGGGTGCCGGTGAAGACCACCCGAAGGTGGTCTTACCGATGGCGAAGAGCGTCTGGCCGAACACCGCCCGCTCCTGCGTGGAATTCGGGACGTTGACGCAGCTGTCGCAGACGTCGCCGAGGGTATCGCCGTCTTGGTCCGCTTGGTTCGGGTTGGGGTTATCCGGGCAGTTGTCGCAGCCATTGCCCACGCCGTCGCTATCGACATCGTTGACGATGTTGGAGCAAACACCGGCGCCGCACGCATCGACCGTGCAGAGGTTGTTGTCGTTGCAAGTCGGATCGGGAAGCTGGCTGCACGAGCAGCCCTGGGTGTTGGCCGGCTCGGCGCCTGGCGTGCTCGGGCAGTTGTCACAGACATCGCCCAAGCCATCGTTGTCGGCATCCGCTTGGCCGGGGTTGGACGTGTTCGGGCAGTTGTCGCTGCAGTCCCGCGTACCGTCGGCGTCACCGTCGAGACAACAGAGGTCATAGACGTAGGCCGAGCCGGCGGCGCTCCCTGCCGGGTTGTTGTCGTAGCTCGCGCCGACGACGGTCGTGTCGCCGGAGACCGCGACCGACGTGCCGAAGTATGTGACCGCCTCCGCGTCGGAGGCGGTCAGCTTGGCCTGCTCAGTCCATGCCGTGCCGCTGCGGGTGAAGACGTAAGCAGAGCCGGCATCAGTCCCTCCCGCGTGGTCGTCGTGCCACGCCCCGGCCACCGCTGTGTCGCCCGAGACCGCGACCGAGAGGCCGAAGTTGTCGGACGCCGCCGCGTCCGGGGCCGTCAGCTTGGCCTGCTCGGTCCATGCCGTGCCGCTGCGGGTGAAGACGTAGGCCGAGCCGGCGTTGACCCCGCCCGCGTGGTCGTCGACGTAGGCCCCGACCACCGCCGTGTCGCCCGAGACCGCGACCGAGTAGCCGAAGTAGTCACTCGTTGCAGCGTCGGAGGCGGTCAGCTTGGCCTGCTGGGTCCAGAAGCCGCCGGAGCGGACGAAGACGTAGGCCGAGCCGGCTTCTCCCCCGGCCGCGTGGTCGTCGCGCCATGCCCCGACCACCGCCGTGTCCCCCGAGACCGCGACCGCATGGCCGAACTCGTCAT
>CAZUGP010000033.1:0-45265 GCA_964619965.1 uncultured Acidobacteriota bacterium | reverse complement strand
CGCGGGTCGACCTCGGGCTCGCGCACCAGGTGAACGTGCCGTGGCCCATTCGGGGTGGGGAGCATCGAGCTCACCTCGTACATCCCCAGATGCGCCGTCACCATGACGAATCCTCGATCGGAAGCGGCCACGGCGTTCCAGTGCTCGATGGCTTCGATCGTCAGGTTGAAAGGGCGATCGGTCGTCAGCCGTTCGTAGCGTTCCGTGAGGCACCACGCGAACGCCCACATCGTCGCGTAGATGCGGCGCTGGCGCTCGAAGAACCCGGAGGGGCCCAGGACCGTCTCCAAATTCGAGCCGATCGCGCGGCGAATATTGAAGATCGTCGCGAAGAAGAACGTCGTGAACGTGATGGTGATCGGCCAGAGCGTCCACGCGGGCAGCGTCGACACAGCCCACTTGTGGAACCGGTACCAGAACAACCCGGTGACGTGATAGTCACCCAAGAGACGCTGCGCCCGGCCGACCTCGGGGGCGTGTGGCGGAATACGGGCGGGCGCGCTCATGCCTCCCGCATTGTAGGGGACTCTCCGGGTGACGAGCGGGACTGCCGATGTCCGCTGCTAGACTGAGGCCTCGGCGGCACGCGGAGCGATAGGCGGCATGACCATTCCCGGCGAAACCGAAGTCCTCATCTTGGGGGGGGGCCCTGCGGGGAGCACCGCGGGAATGGTCTTGGCACGCGAGGGGATCCCGTCGATTCTGATCGACTCCGAGCGGCATCCGCGGTTTCACGTCGGCGAATCGCTGCTACCGCATTCGCTCCCGATGTTCGATCGCTTAGGCGTGCACGAGGGGATTCGCGCGCTTCCCCGAACGCTCGCCAAGCCCGGAGCCACCTTCTGCAGCCACGACGGCGCGGAGCAGAGCATCTTTTGGTTCGACGAGAGTCTCGCCCCGGTGATCCCGCACGCGTACAACGTCAGACGGGACGAGTTCGACGCGATGCTCCTCCGCACCGCCGAACGACGCGGTGTGGACGTTCGCGAAGGCTTAAAGGCGGTCGCCCCCGTGTGGGAGGGAGAACGTCTCGCGGGGATTCGAGTGCGCGCCGAAGACGGCTCCCTTGGGACGATCAAGGCGAAGTGCGTCATCGACGCCACCGGCCAGCACGCCTTCCTCGCCACGCGGATGGGGTGGAAGTCGATCTACCCGGACCACCGGAAGCTCGCAATCGTAGGTCACTTCGAGGGTGTGGAGCGGGTGGAAGGACGCGGCGCCGGCAATATCGTGATCATCGTGACCCACTCCGGATGGTTCTGGTTGATTCCCTTCGCCGACGGTACGACGTCCGTGGGCGTTGTGCTCGACGCCGCACGCTACGAAGGCATCTCGGGCGGGATCGACGCGCAGTTCGACGCGGCGATCGAGGCGACGCCGGAGGCCGCTCGCCAGCTGGCATCGGCCCGGAGGACGTTCCCGGCCGCCGCCGTCCAGAATTTTTCCTTCAAGGTGTCCCGCGCGCACGGCGACGGGTTCGCGATCGTCGGTGACGCCGCGGGGTTCTTGGACCCGATCTTCTCGTCGGGGATCCTGATGGGCATGAACTCGGCGGAGAGGGCGGCGCTCGACATCGCCTCCGCCCTCCGCCGCAAAGGGTGTGTCGACGCCGCCGACACCGCGCCGTCAGCCGTGCTGAATCGCCGGATGCAGAGGCGTTTCTTCACGATGATCCGGGCCTACTACGACCCGCACTTCATCGAGGTCTTCTTGCTGCCCAAGACGGAATCCAGAACCCCTGGCGCCCGCTTCGGGATCCGTCCGGCGGTGATCTCAGTTCTCGGCGGCGACGTGATCGGTCGTGGGTCGTGGCGAAAGTTCTCGCGCTTCCGCATGCTCCAGGGGATCGGGCAGATTCAGCGCGTCACGCGCCGCTTCGGTTGGCAACTCGTCCGGCCGCTCGAACACGTTCCGGGGGCCTAATCATGGAGGTCGACATGAAGCAGGGATTCACCGTTTTCGCCCTGGCCGCGGCGCTGGTCGCGGCCGGCGCGGTGTTTGCCGAAGACCCGGAGGACGCCGCTCCCGCTCCCGCTCCCGCTCCCGTCACCGACGAGGGCATGTCGGGCAACCTGCAGTTTCTCATCGGGCAGAGCTACCTCAGCGATTTCTGGAAACCCATCGATGAGCCCGCGGCGTTCGGCATCGAGGTCGACTTCGGCCCCTCGTCGTCTCCGGTCCACGTCGCGATGGCCCTGAACGGGGCGACCGACAGCGCAAGCGTCGCGAGCCCCTATTTCGGCGAGACGGGAAAGGTCGCGGTCGGGTACATCGAATTCTCGGCCGGTTTCCTGTGGCATCCCGTGAGGCGCGGCTTTGCGAGGCCGTACATCGGCGCCGGCGCGCTGAGGATCTTCGCCGCGGTCGACGCGGGGGCGAACGCGTGGAACGGCGGCGAGAACGACACGTCGTTCGGCTTCTACGGCAACGCGGGGATCTTCTTCAAGGTCGGCGACAGCTTCAACATCGGGTTCGACGGCCGCATCGTCCGCGGGACGAAGATCGTGCTCGTCGGGGTCGAAGGCGACGTGGACTACGAGCAGGTCAACATGCTCCTCGGATTCTCGTGGGGGAAGTAACCCGTCGCGGCGTCAGAACGGCTCTACGCCCGCGTAGGACCCCGCCGCGAGGATGTAGTGCCAGACGGCCTCGGGCGAGTGCGCGAAGGCGCCGTCGAACAGTTCTTCGGCCCGTGCGCGCTCGCCGTTGACGTTGTACCAGCACCCGATCTTCAGCATGCCGGTATCGTCGTCCTTGTCCATCGCAAGCGCCCGTTCGAACATGGGCTTGGCCTTCGCCCATTCCTTGGCGGCCGCGTAGACGGTCGCGATCCGGTAGAGGTCGCCCTTCCCCAGCTTGGGGCTGCTAAGAACACTCTCGAAAATCGCCTCGGCCTTTTGTTTGTCCCCGGACATGTAGGCCACGCGTCCGACGCCGATGCGTTCCCAGGAATCCTGTCCGGCGAGGGTCTCGGCCTGTGTGAGGAGAGCGGCGGAAGCCTTCTTCGGCTCGACTCCGGCGTAGTACGCCTTGGGATCGAAGGTCACCTTGGTCTTTGCGACGAGGACGGTCGTCGCGCCGAGGGCGAAGGCGGCGATGGCGTAAAGGGCGTTCGATCGAGTCATGAATCACCTCCCGTGGGAGAATTCTACAGCGCCTGCACCAACCGCCGGAAGACATCTCCTCGCTCCTCGAAATTCTTGTAGAGGCCGTAGCTCGGCGAAGCGGGGGAGAAAAGGACCGTCGATCCAGCGGGCGTCAGCCGCGCGGCGAGCGCGACGGCTTCCGCGAGATCGGAGACGACGTGAGCGCGCGCGGCGGCCTCGGGATCGACTGCGGCGAGCGCGGCGAGGATCGAAGGGCCGCCGGGGGGGAGCAGGATCACGCTCTTCTGGGCGCGTGAGGCGAGCTCGTGCGCGAGCGGCGCGAAGTCGAACCCTCGATCGCTCCCGCCGCCGATATAGGTGTTGACCTCGGCGCCGAACGCGTCGAGCGCGGCGACGGCGGCTTCAGGTGCCGTCGCGATCGAGTCGTTGATCCAGCGGACACCGCCATGGACGCCCAGGTCCTCGAGCCGGTGGGGGAGTCCGGAAAACGACGCGAGCACGCCTTCGAGGTGGGAGGGTAGAGCGCCGAAGATCTCGGCGGCGGCCAGGGCTGCGGACGCGTTCAGGCGGTTGTGACGGCCGCGCAGCTTCATGCCTTCGTCCGAATATCGGAGGGGGCCGAGGCCGTACGCGACCTGACGCGCAGGCCCCAGCGGGACGCGTCGCGCGATCTCGGGGTCGGCGGCGTTCCAGATCGTGACGTCGTCGACGCGTTGGGTCGCCGCGATCTTCAGCTTGGCCGCGTAGTAGGGCACAACGCCCCCATGCCAATCGAGGTGCTCGGGAAACAGGCGCGTGATCACGGCGACCGACGGGCCCACCGTGAGCTCGTGAGTCTGGTAGCTCGACATCTCGACGACGACGACCTGCCGGTTGGAGACGACGTCTTCGAGGACGTCGAGCGCCGATCGGCCGATGTTCCCGACGAGCACCGTCGGGATCGACGCCGCTTCCAGGGTGCGGTGGATCAGCGTCGCGGTCGTGGACTTGCCCTTGCTGCCCGTGACCCCGATCAACGCCAAACCGGCCTCGCGCGCTCTCTCCACGAACAGGACGGTCGCCGAGGTCGCCGGGATGCCGGCTGTTGCCGCGGCGGCAACCAGCGGGTGCGACGGCGGGATGCCGGGAGACTTGATCAGGAGGTCGACGCCCGAGAGCGCGGCCTCGATATCCGACGCGGCGAACCACGTAAGCTCCGCATCGAGGTCCTCGGGGCGCGCGGAGGAGATCACGCGCACGTTGCGGCAGCCGAGGCGCCGCAGCCAGGCGACGGCGGAGCGACCCTCGACGCCGTAGCCGAAGACCGCAGTCGTGGTGTCAGTGCCGATCGAGGTAGTCATCGAGTTGGGAGATCCTCGTGGCGGATAGCTCGTGATCGTGAGACCGGGTCATCACGCGCGCCGCAATGGCGCCGAGATCGGAGAGGCTCGAGGCGACCTGGGCGTTGAATGCCGTCATGATGCCGTGCGGAATCGCGCGGCCGTGCGTCCTGGCCAGGTGGAGCGCCGCTTGGGTCTCATCGGGAGTTCCGACGCACTCGAACGGCTTCGTCCCCCGCATGCCGAGCAGCTCCTCGACAAAGGTCAGGTTGGCCGGGTCCGCCAGGGCGTCGCCGCCGAACAGCGTGTGATACGCCGCATCATCGAGCCACGGCCGCGCCATCAACGACACGAAGACGCACTTGGGGCAGGTGAGGCAGAAGCGCCGTGTGGCGGGCCCCGATTGCGTGAAGTTCGCGTTGCACGACGTCACGACGTCGAAGTAACCAGGATGCGTCGCGAAGGCCTTCATGATGCGCAGCTCGCTCAACGGGCGGAGAAGGCTGACGTACTCGGGGCCGCCGGGCAGATTCCGTCGCAGCCAGCTGCGAAACGATCGCTCGAACTCGAGGGACTTGCTCCATTGGTGGTTGACGTCGATGCCGTGCCAGGTGGTGTTCCCGGACGAGGCGCTCGCCTCGTTCGACGCGATCACGGCGTTGCGGCCGGTGAGCACCGCGACGAGCGTCCCGGCGAAAGCGAGCATGGCGTTCACCGGGACGTGCCCGTTCAACGCGCCGGCCGCGTTCAGCTCGAGCACCTTCGGGTCCACGCGCCGCGAGACGACGTGAAGCGTGCCGGATGCGACCGCGGCCGATCGGCGCACCCATTCCCAGTCCGGACGGCCGATCGAAAGGAGCTCATGCCCCTCGCCGGCCGATCGCAGGATCTCGTGCGACACCACCGAGTCCTTCCCGCCGCCCCACAGAAGAAGCGACGGACCCGGAGCAGGGCGAACGGCGGCCGGCGGTTGGGCGGAACCGGGTGAAGCGATGAACGACGCGCGCCCCGTCGGATCGACGCCGTTTCGGTAGAAGAATTCGCCTAACCCCAAGGTGTACACCGCGCTCCAGAAGCTTTGGTCGTCGTCGGAGATCGGCGCGCCCTCCAACACGAGCTCTTGCGGGATGCAGGTCTTCCAGTACGACGTCCCCGCCGCGAGGTGCAAGCCTAAGAGCGCGCGCAAGACCGCGGGGTCGTCTTGCGGCGCGAGTGGTCCGAGCGATTCGGGAAGGTCGAGCGTCTCTTCGAAGTCGACCCGCGCTCCGCGGTCCCCTCCGGTGAGTGCATAGCCTAAACGCACGCGCCTTCCTTCGATTGCGCGGTGCGTGAAGGAGAACGTCGAGAAGCGGAGCGTCGCGGGAAGCTCTTTCATAGGGAGCGGCTAATCGACCTTCAGAATCGCCAGAAACGCTTCCTGCGGGATGTCCACGCGGCCGACCCGTTTCATGCGCTTCTTCCCTTCCTTCTGCTTTTCGAGCAGCTTGCGCTTGCGTGTGATGTCGCCGCCGTAGCACTTCGCGAGGACGTTCTTCCCCATCGCCTTGACGGTCTCGCGGCAGAGAATCTTGCCGCCGATCGCCGCCTGGATGATCACCTCGAACATCTGCCGAGGGATCAGCTCCTTCATCTTCGCTGCAAGCGCGCGCCCCTTCGCTTCCGACTTCTCGCGATGGCAGATGACCGAGAGCGAGTCCACCGACTCGCCGTTGACCAGGAGGTCCATCTTGACGAGCTTGTCGGCCCGGTACCCAGCGAGGTGGTAGTCGAGGGAGGCGTACCCCCGCGAGCCGGACTTCAGCTTGTCGAAGAAATCGAGCACGACCTCGTTCAACGGCAATTCGTACTCGAGCAACACCCGCGTCTTCGAGAGGTAGCTGATCTTGTTCTGCACGCCGCGCCGCTCGTCGCACAGCTTCATGATGTTCCCTAAGTACTCCGGAGGCGTGATGATCATCGAGGTGATGATCGGCTCTTCGATGATCTCGATCGACGCAGCCGGCGGCAGCTTCGAGGGATTGTGCACCTCGACCACCTCGCCTTTGGTCGTCGTGACACGATACGAGACGCCCGGCGCCGTCGTGATCAGCTCCAAGTTGAACTCGCGCTCCAAGCGCTCCTGCACGATTTCCATGTGCAGAAGCCCGAGAAACCCGCAACGGAACCCGAAGCCTAAAGCGCCCGACGACTCGGGTTCGTAATTGAACGACGAGTCGTTCAGGCGCAGCTTCTCCATGGCATCGCGCAGGTCCTCGTACTGGGCCGAGTCGATCGGGTAGAGCCCGGCGAACACCATCGGCTTGATCTCGCGAAACCCGGGGAACGGCTGCGTCGTCGGGACCTTGTCGTCGGTGAGCGTGTCGCCGATCTGACAGTCGCTGATCTTCTTGATGTTCGCGATGACGAAGCCGACCTCGCCGACCGAGAGCGTGTCGCGCGGCGTGGACTTCGGAGAGAAGACCCCCATGTCTTCGACGTCGTAGGTCCCGCCGGTGATCATCAGGCGGATGCGTTGACGCTTCTGGAGCGTGCCGTCCACGACTCTCACGAGCATGACGACGCCGCGGTACGGGTCGTACCAAGAGTCGAAGATCAGTGCCTTGAGCGGCGCCTCGTAGCTCCCCGTGGGAGGCGGGACCAGCGCGACGATGGCCTCCAAGATCTCATCGATCCCGATTCCCTCTTTGGCCGATGCGGAGATCGTGTGCTCGGTGTCGATGCCGATGATGTTCTCGATCTGCTCCTTGACCTTCTCGGGCTCGGCGCCGGGGAGATCGATCTTGTTCAAGACGGGGATGACCTCGAGCTGGTGGTCGACGGCGAGATAGGTATTCGCCAAGGTCTGCGCCTCCACCCCTTGGCTTGCATCCACGACGAGCAACGCGCCTTCGCAAGCGGCCAAGGAGCGGCTGACCTCGTAGCTGAAGTCGACGTGCCCCGGTGTGTCGATGAGGTTGAGGATGTAGTCCCGGCCGTCGGCGGCCTTGTAGCCGAGCGTGACGGCGTGCGCCTTGATCGTGATGCCGCGCTCGCGCTCCAAATCCATCGCGTCGAGCATCTGTTCGCCCATGTCGCGCGCGGCGACCGCTCCCGTTCGCTGGAGGAGACGGTCGGAGAGGGTCGTCTTGCCGTGATCGATGTGCGCGATGATCGAGAAATTGCGGATGCTCAGGGACTTCATAAAGGAACGGGGCCCTCGAAGCCGGTCAGTATAGCAACCGGTCCCGGGGCCCCTTGGCGGCGCGAGAGCGCCGTCCTAAACGGCCGGCTTCGGAAGCCGGCCGTGGATCAGGCTTTGTCCTTCTTCGCAGCCTCGATCTTGTCGACCTTGATCGTGTCCTTGTCGAGCGTGCCCGTCACGACGACTTCGTGACCGACATGGTCGAACGCGGCCTTCTGATCGGAGATCTGGTACGTCTTGCCGTCGGCGACGAGTTCCAGCTTCGCGCCCTTCTTGTAGCAGTCCTTGGCGCATTGCGCGCCCTCCGCGTTCGCGTTTTTCGCGCCACAGAACGAGTCGGTGATCCAGCCCTTCATCGTGGTCGGTTGCGCCGCCGCGTCGCCCGCGAACACCGGTGCGGCGAGCATGAGGACCAGAGCCAGAACCGTCCCGATAGACATCAATCGCTTCATCTCGAACCCTCCGTTTGGCCCGCCGCCGGGCGGAACACCACCAGAGTAGACCGGTCGCTTCGTGCATGCAAACGAACGCCCGAAACAAGACGACCGGGATGCTCCTGTTCCACGGTTACCCTTCCATTGAACTCCCCATGTCGAGGCGTACGCTGTCAGCATGCGCAAGAGCCTGAGGGCGCAGGGAGGAGATCGATCGATGTCGAAGATCCTCGCGTGAGCTTCCGAGCATCGCGCAATCGAAAGAAACCGGACTCCAACCCTAGAGTGAGCGACAAGCCCAAGCGCGGCCTCGCCGAGCCCCGGCGGGTCCTCCCGCTCGTCATCGCGGGCATCGCGTTCGCGGGCATCGTGGCGCACCTGGTCTTCCGCGCGCTTCCGGGTCCGCCGGCGCCGTCGATCGACGCTCCGCTGATCGCAGTGCTCGTCCTCGGCGGCGTCCCGCTCGTTTTCGGGTTGATCGCGAAGCTGGCCCACGGGGAGATCGGGGCCGACCTTCTCGCGGGCATCTCAATCGTGACCGCGGCGCTCCTTGGCGAGTACCTGGCCGGAGCGATCGTCGTGCTGATGCTCGCGGGGGGCGAGGCGCTCGAGCAGTACGCGCTGCGACGTGCGTCGTCGGTCCTGCGCGCGCTCGCGGCGCGCATGCCGTCGATCGCGCATCGAAGAGCTCCGGGCGGGATCGAGCCGATGGCGATCGAAGCGATCGTGCCGGGGGACGAGCTCGTGGTGCTGCCGCACGAAGTGTGCCCCGTGGACGGCGTCGTTATCTCGGGTCACGGTCCGATGGACGAGTCGTATTTGACCGGCGAGCCCTACGTCATGTCCAAGGCGCCCGGCTCGGATGTGCTCTCCGGCGCGGTCAACGGTGAGAGCGCGCTGACGATCCGCGCGACACGACGCGCGCAGGACTCACGCTACAGCGAAATCATGGAGGTGATGCGCCGCACGGAAGAGAGCCGCCCGCGGTTGCGGCGCCTTGGGGATCGCCTCGGAGCGTTCTACACGCCGCTCGCGCTGCTCGTCGCAGTGATCGCCTACCTGATCTCCGGCTCGCCGACTCGCGCTCTCTCGGTCTTGGTCGTCGCGACCCCCTGCCCCTTGATTCTCGCCATTCCGGTGGCCATCATCGGCTGCGTCTCGCTTGCGGCGCGCCGAGGCATCGTCGTCCGGGATCCCGCGGTGCTCGAGCGGCTCGACAGCTGTCGCACCGTGATCTTCGACAAGACGGGGACGCTCACCTACGGGAGGCCCGTCCTGACGGAGGTGGTCCTCGTCGGAACCGTGCCGCGCGCACAAGCGCTGTTCCTCGCGGCGAGCGTCGAGCAGTATTCGAAGCACCCGCTCGCGGCGGCTGTTGTGGCCGCGGCGCAGGAGGAGGGGATCGCATTGGGCGTTCCCGACGAGATCGCCGAGCTCCCGGGTCTCGGCCTGACGGCGCGCATGGCCGGACGGCGCGTAGAGCTGACGGGGCGTAAGGCGATCGGGGCCCGGAATCCCGAGCTCGGCGCCCTGCTTCCGGCGTCGGCTCCAGGGCTCGAGGCCGTGGTGATCGTCGACGGGGTCGTCGCCGCCGTGCTGCGTTTCCGCGACGAACCGCGGGAGGAGAGCCGTTCCCTGGTACAGCATCTGGCGCCGCGCCATGGGGTGAAGCGGGTGATGCTGGTCTCAGGCGACCGCGCGGCGGAGGTTCAAGATCTCGCGCTTCGGATCGGCATCACGGAGATCCGTGGCGGCCAGAGCCCGGAGGACAAGGTCCGGATCGTCCGTGAGGAGATGGCGAACGCTCCCACGCTTTTCGTCGGGGACGGGATCAACGACGCGCCCGCGCTCGCCGCCGCCACGGTCGGGCTGGCGTTCGGTCGCGGCAACGACGTCATCGCCGAGGCCGCCGGCGCCGTGCTCCTCGACACGTCGCTCGTCAAAGTCGACGAGCTGTTCCACATTGCGCGGCGCCTTCGCCGTATCGCGCTGCAGAGCGCGGTCTTGGGCATGGTGCTTTCCGCCGCCGGGATGGGCTTCGCGGCCGCAGGGTTTCTGTCCCCGGTCGCGGGAGCCGTGTTGCAAGAGGTCATCGACGTGCTCGCGATCGCGAACGCGCTTCGCGCGTCCCGGCCTCCGGCACGACTGCACGACTACGCCCGCTGAGGCCGCTTGCTACTCCGAGAGCCCGAGGGCACGTCGTTCCGGCGTCAGCGGTCGATGGTGAACACCACCCGCTTGTTCTTCCGCGGCGCCGCGAGCAGCGCCTCGAGAGTCGTGGCACGGAGGAGCACGGTCATCTGGTTCTGCACCTCGAGCCACACCGTGCTGACGGGGCAATCGTGCGAGAGCGTGCAATGCTCCGAGTCGGGCACGCACTCGTTCAATTGGATCGGCCCCTCGATCCCTTCGAGGATGTCCAGGAGGTTGATCTCTGCTGCCGCTCGTGCCAAGCCGAAGCCGCCGTTCACGCCGCGCGCGGAGTGTAAGAGTCCGGTCTTCACGAGGCGGCGGAGGATCTTCGCCATGAAGCTGGGCGGGATGTGTTGAGCGTGCGCGATGTCGTCCTTGAGCGCGACGCTGTCCTCGGGCAGCGAGCCGATGTGAATCATCGCCCGGATCGCGTAGTCGGCAGCGCGTGTGAGTCGTAGTCCCATGGCAGCCCTCTTCTTTAGGACGTCTCCGATCCCGAGGGAAGCGGATTGCGGACAAGTTCTATCCGAAGACGACTCCGGGTTGCAAACTATGTTTAGCAAGTACTCGTTTGGGGACCCTCATGGAAACAGACGTCCGAAAGAACCCGGGGCTCCTGAAACTCGACCTCTATTGCCGTGGAATGCGGCTCGACGACTCGTGCACGATCGAGGAGAGAGGAGGACGAAAGGTCCTCCGCACGCGGGCGGGGCTGGGCTCCGGGCTCGAGCTGATCCTCCCGGGCGAGCTGTGGACGAACGTTCCCGTCGTCGAGGAGTTCGCCTCGGAGTCCCCGTATAGCCTGAGCTGGCGTGGTGGCGCGTTCTGGATCGACCACGAGACGCTCGGCGCGGTGACGACGGTGCGCCTGTCACCGCAGCCCGCTTGGTACAACCGGACCACCTCGACGGGAAAACGCATGACGCTGATCGGCACGTTGCAGGGGACGTATCTGGGCGTCTACCCGTCGAAGGTGTGCGACTACTGGCTGAAGCAACCCGACAAGGAGCAATGCAAGTTCTGTTCGGTCGGCCTGAATCTGGGTGCAGACGATGGGGACGAGAAGTCCGTGGAGGAAGTGGTCGAGGTCGTGAAGGCCGCGAGAGCCGAATCCGGCGTCACCTACGTCGACTTCAACACGGGGCACTACGACGGCGACACGTATCTCGATATCCTCGAGCCGTACATCAGACGCGTGAAGGAAGAGACAGGCGTCATGATCGGCGTCCAGACTCCTCCGCACGGCGACCTCAAGCGCTACCACGAGCTGCGACGGATGGGCGTCAATCGCGTGTCATTCTGTTTCGAGATCTGGAACCGGGAGCGCTTCGCGGACGTGTGCCCGGGGAAACATCGCCAATACGGTCTCGACCGCTACCTCGAGGCGATCCGGTACTGCGCGCAGGAGGTCGGCCCAACCGGCCGCGGGTTCGAGCCGTGGGTCGTCAACGGTGAGATCATCGCGGGGCTGGAGCCCGCCGAGGATTCCGTGCGCGCGATCGACTGGATCACGAGCGTGGGCGCGATACCGACCGTCTGCGTGTTCCGTCCGCTCCAGGCGACCGACTATGCCGGACGCCTCCCTCCCAAGACCGAGGACATCGTGCCGGTGTTCCGCCGTCTCTACGAGGCGACGATGGAGCGCGGGCTTCCGATCGGGGTGGCGCAAAACGTCCACGTCTCCCTCGTCATGCTCCCCGAGGAGGCCCGCTGGCTCCAGCACGATCCCGGGCGGTTCTGGATGGGCGAGCTCAAGCTCTCGCTCATGCGGAAGTTGTTTGCGATGCAACTCCGGCGCGAACTGAAAAGCGCGGCGTAGCAAAGGGGAATGTCCCCTTTTCGTCTACACGCCCATGATGTGGTAGCCGGCGTCGACGTAGAGCGTCGTTCCGGTAATCCCCGACCCCATCGGGGAGCAGAGAAACAACGCTGCGTCCCCGACCTCACGGGGCTCGATGTTGCGCTTGAGCGGCGCCATCTTCTCGTGGTGTTTCGCCATGTGAGTGAATCCCGAGATCCCGCGGGCCGATAGAGTCGGGACGGGCCCCGCCGAGATCGTGTTCACGCGGATGTTCATCGGCCCGAGCTCGTAGGCGAGCTGCCGCGTGGCGTGCTCGAGCGCCGCCTTGGCGCTTCCCATCACGTTGTAGTTCGGGAAGACCCTCTGGCTCGCCTGAAACGTCAGCGAGACGATCGAGCCGCCCCCGGCGGCTTCCATCAGTGGCGTCGCGCGGTTCGTGAGGGCGACGAGAGAATAGGCGCTGACGTCTAAGGCCGTGCGCCACCCGTCACGGCTGGTGTTCCGGAACTCGCCATCCAGATCCTCGCGTCGGGCGAACGCGATCGAATGAACCAGGACGTCGAGCGTTCCGCCGGTGACCGCGCCGATCTTCTGAAAGAGGGTTGAGATCTCGACGTCGTTGGTGACGTCGCAAGGCAGCATCTGCGTGCCGGCGCGCGTGGCGGCCAGCTCGCCGACGTTTTTCTGGAGACGCTCCCCCTGATAGGTCACGATCAGCCGCGCCCCGGCGTCGGAAAGCGCCTCCGCGATCGCCCAGGCCAACGAGCGCTGGTTCGCGACGCCTGCCACGAGCGCGGTCTTGCCTGACAGGTCGATGTTGCGCACGGCGCCCAGGGTAGCCAGGGCGTGCCGGATGTCAACGCGACCCGCCGGGTCGCCCGGCCTGAAACCCTACGGGCCCGGACCGCGTATAGCGATATGATAGCAAAGTGCAATCACACCACAAGGAGCGGGCCATGAACCGTGAAAGCGTCCGATCGGTAGTCTCCGGATACGCGATGATCCTGCTGTCCCTAGCCTTCGCCGCCCTGGCTGTCTGGACTTTCGTGCGGGTGGAGAGGGCGCCGAGCCTCACACTGATCCTCACCGGCTTCGCGTTTATTCTCGCGGCCGTTTTCGTCGCCGCGGGGCTGTTCATCGTGAACCCGAACGACGCGCGCGTCCTCGTGCTCTTCGGAACCTACAAGGGCACGGTCAAGGGAAACGGCTTTTGCTGGGCGAACCCGTTCGTCGTCAAGAAACGGATCACGCTTCGTGCCCGCAACCTCAACGGGGAGAAGCTGAAGGTCAACGACAAGGGGGGAAACCCGATTCAGATCGCCGCGGTCGTGGTCTGGCAGGTCGAGGACACCTACCGCGCCAGCTTCGACGTCGACAACTACGAGCACTACGTGGTCGTTCAAAGCGAAGCGGCGGTCCGCCACCTCGCCGGCCGTTATCCGTACGACACCTTCGAGGACGACGCCGAAGAGACGATGACGCTTCGCGGCGGCACGGACCACGTCAACGGCGTCCTCGAGAAGGAGCTCTCCGAACGCTTCTCGCGTGCGGGGATCAAGGTGGTCGAGGCTCGGATCAGCCACCTCGCCTACGCGCCCGAGATCGCCGAGGCGATGCTCCGCCGCCAGCAGGCCACAGCCGTCGTCGCTGCGCGATTCCAGATCGTCGAAGGAGCCGTGAGCATGGTGCAGCTGGCGCTCCAGAAGCTCTCGGAAAAGCACGTCGTCACCCTGGACGAAGACCGGAAAGCCGCGATGGTCTCGAACCTCCTCGTCGTGCTCTGCAGCGAGAGCTCCGCCTCGCCCGTCATCAACGCCGGTACGCTCTACCCGTGAAGCTGGCGTGATGGCCGAGCGCAAGAGCCTCTTGCTGAGGATCCGCCCCGAGCTGTGGGAAGAGTTGAACCGCTGGGCCGCGGAGGAATTCCGCAGCGTCAACGGCCAGATCGAATTCCTGCTCCAGCGCGCGTCGGACGAGAAATTCGGGAAGCGTGCCGAACGAGGCGACGAATCGAGGGCGAAAGGACGTCGCGGATCCCGATGATCACGCTCCGAGCTTCCAGTTCGGGTCCGCGTTGATGTCGAGCGGAGCGAAATCGCCGCGCTCGTAGTGGAGGAACGCGGCCGCGCCGATCATGGCGGCGTTGTCGGTCGTGTACCTTGGCGATGGCATGAAAACCGCGAGACCGTGCGCGTCCGCGGCATCGTGGAAGGCGCGTCTCAGCTTTCGGTTGCACGCGACTCCCCCTGCGAGCAGGACCGTCGTCACGCTCTCGCGGCGGCAGGCCCTCAGGGTCGTATCGACGAGGGTGAGAACGACGGTGCGCTGAAACGACGCGACCATATCGCGAACCGCGGTCGAAACCTCGGCGTCTGCCGCGCGTCCGTGCGCTAAGCCGTCCTCGGTGGCGCGGACGCGCACCGCGGTCTTCAAGCCGGAAAACGAGAAGTCGAGCGATTGGTTCTTGAGGACCGCGCGCGGAAAGGCGATCGCGAGCTCGTTCGCGCCCTCGGAGATTCGGTCGATGACCGGACCGCCGGGGTAGGGGAGGCCCAGGAATTTCGCGACCTTGTCGAACGCCTCCCCCGCGGCGTCGTCCCGTGTCCGCGCCAGCTGGCGATAGACCCCCTCTTCCGGGCAAAGGTACAGCGCGGTGTGCCCGCCCGAAACCACCAGCGCGATCGCCGGAAACTCGATGCCGGGATGCTCGAGGAATGGCGACCGCACGTGCCCTTCGAGATGGTTGACCGCGATCAGCGGAATCCCCAACTGCCAGGCCATCGCCTTGGCCGCGCAAACGCCGACGAGCAGCGGACCGACGAGCCCGGGACCGCACGTCACCGCGACCGCATCGAGCCCGCCGAAGCTCGTTCCCGAGCGCAGGAGCGCTTCGGTGACGACCGGTCCCATGCACTCGAGATGGCGTCGCGAGGCCAGCTCCGGCACGACGCCTCCGTACTTCGCGTGGATGTCGTCTTGAGAGGCGATGACCGACGAGAGCACGTGACAGCGATCTTGGACGACGCTCGCTGCCGTCTCGTCGCAGGAGGTCTCGATCGCGAGAATCTTGACCATGGCGGGGCATGGTGGCCGATCGACCCCGAGCGCCGCAAGGCGCCGTCTTTCACGCGCGTTTCGCGAGCGCCTCGAGCGAATCCGGATAGGGAGCCCGCGCAATTCCGCGCTCCGTGACGATCGCGGCGACGTACCGGGCGGGGGTGACGTCGAAGGCGGGATTGAGCACGCCCACGCCGTCGGGGGCGATGCGCGTTCCGAACATCTCCGTGACCTCGCCGGGATCCCGCTCCTCGATCGGGATGTGGTCACCGTCGGGACAGGCAAGGTCGATCGTCGAGAGCGGCGCCGCGACGTAGAACGGCACGCCGTTTTCCTTCGCCAGCACCGCGATCGAGTACGTCCCGATCTTGTTGGCCACGTCACCGTTCCGTGCGATGCGATCGGCGCCCACGACGACGAGGTCGACGTCGCCGCGATGCATCAGGCTTCCCGCGGAGCCGTCCGTGATCAGGACGGTCTCGATGCCGTCCGCCATCAGCTCCCACGCGGTGAGCCGGGCGCCCTGGAGGAACGGTCGCGTCTCGTCCGCAAGAACGCGGACGTGCTTCCCGGCTTCGATCGCGCCGCGGATCACGCCTAACGCGGTCCCGTAGCCGGAGGTCGCGAGGCCACCCGCATTGCAGTGCGTGAGCACGGTCGCGCGGTCGGGGACGAGCGCCGCTCCGTGGCGGCCGATCGCGCGGCAGCCCGCCAAATCCTCGTCGTGGATCGCCTGAGCCTCCCGTTCGAGCCAGGCGGCGAGCGCGGCGTTTCCCAAGCCTTCCGCCCGGGCGGAGCGGGCCGCCCCGGCCATCCGTTCGAGCGCCCAGGACAGGTTGACCGCGGTCGGCCGCGCGGCGGCCAACGCCCGACGCGCCGCCGCGATCGCACGGTCTGTCGCATCGGGATCGAGCGCCACGGCGGAAGACGCGGCGAGCGCGATTCCGAACGCCGCGGTGACTCCGATCGCCGGCGCGCCGCGAACGACCATGGCCCGGATCGCCTCCGCGGTCTCCTCCGCGGTCCTACAGGTGACGTACACCTCTTCGAGCGGAAGCTTGCGCTGGTCCAAGAGGCGCACGCCGGAGGGCGTTCGTTCGACGGTTCGAAACATGGCGGACTTATACTGCCAGATGTGAGTGAAGACTCCACCAGGAAGACGAGCTCCGGCATCCCCGTCGAACGCGTCTACACGGGTGCCGGTCGCGCTTCCGCCTCCGAGGAGCGCGACCTGGGGAGTCCGGGCGCCTATCCGTTCACACGCGGTGTGCAAGAGACGATGTACCGGAGCCGCCTCTGGACGATGCGCCAGTACTCCGGCTTCGGAACGGCGGCGCAGACGAATGCGCGCTTCCGGTACCTCTTGGAACAAGGGCAATCGGGGCTCTCCGTGGCGTTCGATCTGCCGACGCAAATGGGCTACGACTCCGACCACCCTCAGGCGATGGGCGAGGTCGGGAAGGTCGGGGTCGCGATCTCGTCGCTTCAGGATATGGAGGAGCTGCTCGCCGGCATTCCGCTCGACAAGGTTTCGACGTCGATGACCATCAACGCGACGGCGTTGATCCTCTTGGCACTCTACGTGGCGGTTGCGAAGCGTCAGGGGATCGAGCCAAAAGCGCTATCCGGGACGATCCAGAACGATCTTTTGAAGGAATACATCGCCCGCGGGACGTACATCTATCCGCCGGCACCGTCGCTCCGCATCACGACCGATCTGTTCGCGTGGTGCTCCGAGCACACGCCGAAGTGGAACACGATCTCGATCTCCGGCTACCACATGCGCGAGGCCGGGGCGACGGCCGTGCAGGAGGTCGCCTTCACGCTGGCGAACGCCATCGCGTACTGCGATGCGGCGATCGCGCGCGGGCTCCCGTTCGAATCGTTCGGATTGCGCCTCTCCTTCTTCTTCAATGGGCACGCGAACTTCTTCGAAGAGGCCGCCAAGTTCCGCAGTGCGCGGCGCCTCTGGGCGCGCATCGTCCGGGAGCGGTTCGGCGTTTCGGACCCCGAGCTTTGCAAGCTGAGGTTTCACACGCAAACCGCGGGGTCGACGCTGACGGCGCAGCAGCCCGAGGTCAACGTGGTGCGCACGACCCTGCAGGCGCTCTCGGCGGTCTTGGGGGGGACCCAGTCGCTGCACACGAACTCGATGGACGAGGCGTTGGGGCTTCCGACCGAGAAGGCCGCGCTCCTCGCTCTGCGCACGCAGCAGGTCATCGCCTACGAGACCGGCGTCGCGGACACCGTCGATCCGCTCGCGGGGTCGTACTTCGTCGAGTCGTTGACCGACGCGATCGAGGCGGGTGCCAGGGAGTACATCGCCACGATCGACGCGATGGGCGGCGCGACGCGCGCGATCGAGCGCGGCTTCCAGCAGCGCGAGATCCACGAAGCCGCTTACCGGTGGCAGAAACGGGTCGAGTCGGGGGATGCCGTCGTCGTCGGCGTGAATCGGTTCACCGCGATGGACTCGGCGAAGCCCCCCCTCTTGAAGGTAGACGCCTCGGCAGAGAGCGATCGCCGCGAGCGTCTGGCCCGGCTTCGCCTCCGTCGCGACCAAAGCGCGGTCGACGCGGCGCTTTTACGGGTGGACGAAGCGGCGCGCACCGACGCCAACCTGATGCCGCCCGTGCTTGCGGCGGTCGAATCGCACGCGACCTTGGGCGAGATCGCCGACCGCTTGCGCGCCGTGTTCGGCCGCCACCAGGAGACGTTCGCGTTCTGACTCTCCGGAGTAGAATCCGTCCCCCATGCCGCCCCTCCTCTCGATCGAAGGCTTGGACGTTCGCTACGAAAGTCCGCGCGGCGACGTGCGCGCGGTGGACGGTCTCGACCTGACGCTCGAAGCGGGGGAGACGTACGCGTTGGTCGGCGAATCGGGGTGCGGAAAAACGGCCACCGCCTATGCGATCCTTCGTCTCGTCGAGCCGGGGCGTATCGCCGGCGGGCGCATCGTGTTCCAAGGGCGCGACCTGATGGCGCTCTCCGAAAAGGAGATGCGCGGGGTGCGCGGCGCGGGGATCGGCATCGCATTCCAGGAACCGGGCGCCGCGCTGAATCCGGTCCTCAAGATCGGGACGCAGGTCGGCGAGTCGTTGCGTATCCACAGGGGAGTCTCTCGCAAACAAGCCTGGCGCGAGGCCGTCCGGCTGCTGACGGCGGTCTCCCTTCCCGATCCCGAGCGCCAGGCGTCCTCGTACGCCCACGAGCTGTCCGGAGGGATGAAGCAGCGTGCGATGCTGGCGATTGCGCTCTCGTGCTCTCCCGCGCTCTTGATCGCGGATGAGCCGACCAGCGCGCTCGACGTGACGATCCAGGCGCAGATCCTGGATCTCCTCCGCAAGCTGAAGGCCGAGTACAACCTCACCGTGCTCCTGATCACTCACGATTTCGGCGTGGTCGCGGAAGGCGCCGACCGCGTCGGCGTCATGTACGCGGGCCGGCTCGTCGAACAGGCCGGGGCCCGGGAGCTGTTCGCCGATCCGAAGCATCCGTACACGCAGGCGCTGCTCCGCGCGATGCCCGAAGAAGGAGACGGCAGCCGCGGGAAGCGGCTCCGCGCTCTCCCTGGAAACGCCCCCGACCCCGTGTCGCCGCCGGCGGGCTGCCGCTTCCATCCGCGCTGTCCCGAAGTCTTCGCCCCGTGCGCCACCGTCGAGCCGAAAGACATCGCGCTGGCCGGAGGGCGCCGGGTCGCCTGCCATCTCCACGCTACGGATCGCGAATGAGCGCGCAGCCGCTCGTTGCGGCGCGCGGGCTCGTCAAGACGTTTGCCGCTCGATCGGGATGGTTCGGAAGCCGCGGCCCCGGCGTGCGCGCGGTGGACGGCGTCGATCTCACCGTCGCGGCCGGCGAGACGCTCGGGCTGGTGGGCGAGTCGGGCTCGGGGAAATCGACGACCGGCCGTCTGCTCATTCGACTGATCGAGCCCGACTCCGGCACGGTCCGGTTCGACGGAACCGACCTCCTGGCGTTGACGCCGGGTCCCCTGCGGCGTTTGCGTCGCCGCTTTCAGATCGTGTTCCAAGATTCGCACGGTGCGCTCAACCCGAGGATGCGTGTCGGGGCGCTCGTCGCCGAGCCGCTCGCAATCCACGGCATCGGGGCCTCGCGCGCCGAGAGGCGCGAGCGTGCGGCCGGGCTCCTTCAGGAAGTTGGCCTCGAGCGAGGCGCACTCGACAAGTACCCGCACGAGTTCTCGGGGGGGCAGCGCCAGCGCATCGGCCTCGCGCGCGCGATCGCCTGCGAGCCGGATTTCGTGGTCGCGGACGAGCCGGTCTCGGCTCTCGACCCTTCGATCCAGGCGCAGATCGTCAACCTGATGGCCGAGCTCCAGGAGCGGCGAGGGCTGGCCTACCTCTTCATCGCCCACGATCTGCGACTCATCCGCCACGTCGCCCGCCGTGTCGCGGTGATGTACCTCGGACGGATCGTCGAGGAGGCCCCCGCCGAAGAGCTGTATACAAGACCGCTCCACCCCTATACGAAAGCTCTTCTCGAAGCCGCGCCGCGCCGGAACCCGCAAGCCGCGCCGGCACGGGTGCTACCCGGCGAGCCGCCGTCCCCCGTCAGGCCGCCGTCGGGGTGCCACTTCCACCCGCGATGCCCTGTGGCCGAGGCGGTCTGCTCCCGCGAGGAGCCTCCGCTGTTGGCGGTCGGCGCCGAGCGCCGGGTGGCGTGCCACCTCGTCGCTCGCGTTGTATCCTCCTCCGCTTCCTGAAACCGATTTCGGGGCCAGGACGTAATACGGGACCGATACGATTACGCAGGGGCGGGTCGCGGGCTCGGCGACGCGCTCTTACGGGGGCGAACCGGGCGGGAGGAAGAACGTGAAGGTATCAACTTGGGCGATGGTGTCGTTCGGGTCGGTCGTCCTGCTCGCGCTCGCGCCGGGCGCCGCCGCGGTCGAGGACGAGGAGAAGAACGCCGCTCGCATGACCCTCTCCGACTGCCTGATGCGGGCGCTGGAGTACAACCTCGACCTGCGCATCGCGAAACTCGACCCCGAGTCCGCGCACAATCAGACGACCTTCCAGGCCGCGGTCTTCGATCCCGTGCTCGGCGCCGGCGCCAGCTACGGCGAGAGCAAGTCCGATTTCGAGACCACCCGGAGCGATTTGCTCAATCCTCCGCCGACGACCTCGAACGACGGCAACGACGGCTCCCAGATCCTCGCCGACTTGTCGCTCGCGCAGCGCCTGAGCTTCGGCGCGGATTACAGCGTGGCGCTCAACGGAGTCGACCAGAAGAGCTCCGGCGACTCGTTCAACCCGCCCAACTTCTTCACGCTCCAGACCTCGGCGAACAAGGACGTCGCTCTCGATCTCAAGTTCAACCTCCCGCTCCTCAAAGGCTTGGGGCGCGAGGTGAACACCGTCTCTCTCGTTCTTGCGCGAAACGACGCGCGGATCAGCGACGAGGAGCTCAGGCGCCGGGCCCAGATCACGCTCAAGTCGGTCGAGGACGCCTACTGGGATGTCGCAGCCGCGCGCGCGGCGGTGAAGGTCTCCAAGCAGTCGCTGAAGCTCGCCCAGGACCTGTTCGACCTCAACAAGAAGAAGGTGGAGGTCGGAACGCTGGCCCCGATCGAGATCACCCAGGCCGAGGCCGGAGTCGCGTCCCGCGAGGAAGGGGTGATCGTGGCGGAAAACCTCTTAAGGGACACCGAGGACAATTTGCGGCGGCTCCTTGCCGTCCCCAAAGACGATCCGCTCTGGGGGCAGCCGATCATCCCGGCCGATACCCCGAGGTCCGAGCCGCAGGCGATCGATCTCGACGCGGCCCTAGCGACGGCCCTCACGCAGCGGGCGGAGATCCGGAATGCCCGCCTCCAGCTCGAATCCAGCGATCTTTCTGCGCGGGTCGCGAAGAAGAACATCCGTCACGAGCTCAACCTGGCCGTGGACGTCACCTCGTCTCGCTTCGAGAGCTCGTTCGACACGCTGGCCGGCACGCCGCCGACCCCGGTCGTCACGACCGATCTCAACAACGGCAAGGGCGGCCCGGACTGGAGCGTCGGGCTCGTGTACAAGTACCCGATCGGCAATCGCGCCGAGAAGGCGAGCTCGGCGATCGCGGCGATCAGCAAGGAGCAGGCGCAGCTCGCGGCCGAGAGCGCCGAGCAGGACGTGCGCGTCGACGTTCGCACCGCGGTACGAGCGGTCGAATCGGGCGCCAAGCGAGTCGCCGCGGCGCACGCGAACACCGTTCTCCAGCAGAAGACCGTCGACGCCGAGCTCAAGAAGTTCGACAACGGCATGTCCACGTCGTTCGAGGTGCTCCGCATCCAAACGGATCTATCCGACGCCCAGGTCGCCGAGATCCGGGCTGTCCTGGACTACAACAAGTCGCTGGCCGACCTCGAGCGCGCGAAGGGCACGCTGCTCGAGTCGAAGGGATTGACGCTCGCGAACAACCAGGGGAGGTGACGCCATGACGGGATCAGCCGGCACCTCGACACCACCCCTCGGCCCCGAGCCGGGGGCTTTGGCCCGCGTCTTCGGCGTGTTCATGTCCCCGGCGAAGACGTTCGAGTCGATTGCCCGAAAACCCGGGTGGGACTGGCTCGTGCCGGTCGTCCTGGTCATGGCGGCGTCGTTCATCGCGCAGAGCGCGATGCTCCCCAAGACGGACGTCGATGATGCCGTCAAGACCCAGATGAAGTTCATCGACAAGATGGCCCAAGGCCAGATGCCCGCAGATAAGCGCGCGGAGATCGAGCAGAAGACCCGTGACGGCATGGAGGCGGGGAAAAGCCCCGTCCGGCGCGCCCTGAACACCCTCGTGATTCCCGTGTTGGTCTTGCTGGTCCCTTTGATCTATCACGGGGTCGCCGCCGCGTTCGGCAAGAAGACGCGTTACTTCACGGTGCTCTCCGGATACGCGTACACGTTCGTCATCCAGGTGATCCCGACGCTCCTGACCGCGGCGGTGGCCTTCCCGCTCGAGAAGATCGACGCGAACGACATCCAGTTCTACCGAGTGCTCAAATCGAACGTCGGGGCGTTTCTCGACTTCGATACCACGAGCAAGGCGTTGCTCGCCGTAGCATCCTCCATCGACGTGTTCGACATCTGGGCGTTTTTCGTCGGCTCGATCGCGCTATCCAAGACGACGAAGTTCTCGCCCTCAGGGGCGAGGTACGTCGTCGGCGGCGTCTGGCTCGTCTACATTCTGATCAAGGTCGCGCTCGGCGGGATGTATTCGGCGTTTACCGGATGACCACGCTCCAGAAGGGCTTGGTCGCCGGCGGGGCCGTCGTGGTCGTCGGCGGGATCATCGCGGCCTCCGTCCTCTCCAAGCCGAAGGCGAAGGGAGAAGAGGTCTACATGGCCAAGGCGGCCGTGAAAGATCTCGCCTCGTTCGTCTCGGCCACCGGGCGCATCGAGGCGCGCACGAAGGTCAACGTCCAGTCGTCTGTCATCGGCGAGATTCGCGAGCTTCCGGTCAAGGAAGGGGACGTCGTCAAGAACGGGGATCTGTTGGTTCAGATCGACCCCGAGCGCTATCGCACCGAAGTGGACCGGCTGCAATCCGCGGTCCGGATGCAAAAGATCGCAATCGAGCAAGCGGAGGTCTCGCTCAAGAACTCCGAGCGCCGGTTCCGGCGGAACGAGTCCCTGCTCGGCAACAGCGGTCTGGTCTCGCAAGAGGCGTTCGAGGCGAGCGAGCTCGACTTCAACTCGCGCTTGATCGACGTCCGAAGCCTGAAAGAGCAGGTCGCGCAGGCTCAGGCGAGCCTCGCCCGGGCGCGTGACGACCTGTCGAAGACGACGATCCGCTCGCCGATGAACGGGACGGTGACGAAACTCAACGCCGAGAAGGGGGAGATCACGCTCACCGGCACGATGAACAACCCCGGGACCGTGATCATGATCGTCTCGGACATGGGCGAGATCTTGGCCACCGTCGACGTCGACGAGACGCGGGTCACTCAAGTGCGCCTCGGCCAGACCGCCCGGGTGGTGGTGGACGCGGTCGGAGAGGCCAAGCCCTACACCGGCAAGGTCGTCGAGATCGCCGGCTCTGCGGTGCAGCGCACCGGGCAGCAAACGCAGGTCTTCGAGGTCAAGATCGCGCTCGACACGGTGGACGCCCAGCTTCGACCGGGGATGACCGCGAAGGCGCGCGTCGAGACGCAAACGGCGAAGGAGGTCGTGGCCGTCCCGATCCAAGCGGTGATGCTGCGCCCGACGGCGGATCTCGAAAAAGCCCTGGCCGGCGCCACTGCGTCGAAGGACGATTCCAAGAAAAAGGACGTCAAGACCGAGGTCGTCAAGAAGGACGGGGCCGCAACCGGCGATACGAAAGAGTGCGTGTTCGTCGTGGACGGCGGCAAGGCGAAGCTCCGCGGCGTGAAATCCGGCATCTCCGACGAGACGTCGGTGGCGATACTCGAGGGCGTGAAAGACGGAGAGACCGTCGTGACGGGACCCTACCGCGCGCTACGCGACCTGAAGCACGGCGACGCCGTCAAAGAGAAGAAGGCCGAAGACGTCAAGGGCGGCAAGGACGGGGCGAAAGCCGAGGTGAAAATCGATTGAGCGCCCTCATCGACATCCGCGACGTCACCAAGACCTACGAGATGGGGGCGGAGACGATCGTACATGCCTTAGACGGGGTGTCCCTGTCGATCGAAGCGGGCGATTACGTGGCGATCATGGGCCCCTCCGGGTCCGGCAAGTCCACGCTCATGAATCTCATCGGCTGTCTCGACACGCCGTCGACGGGATCCTACGTCCTGAAGGGGCGCGAGATCTCGTCGATGAACGACGACGAGCTGGCGCAGATCCGCAACAAGGAGATCGGGTTCATCTTCCAGACCTTCAACCTCCTTCCCCGCGCGGACGCCGTGCAAAACGTCGAGTTGCCCCTCGTCTATTCGGGCTTGGCACGCAAGGAGCGGAAAGCGCGGGCCGAGAAGGCGCTCGACGCCGTGGGCCTGGGGACGCGCAAGCACCACCGGCCGAACGAGTTGTCGGGCGGCCAGAGGCAGCGCGTCGCGATCGCGCGCGCCCTCGTCAACGACCCGTCGATCCTGCTCGCCGACGAGCCGACCGGTAACCTCGACTCCAAGACGGGCGAGGAGATCCTCGCGCTCATGGACGAGCTGCACCACGGCGGCAACACGATCATCCTCGTCACCCACGAGGACGAGTTGGCACAGCACGCCGCGCGCGTCGTGCGGCTGAGAGACGGCAAGATCGTCAGCGACGTTCGCAACCAGCCGGTCGGCACGTAACGCGAAAGCCCGAGGCAGCCGCCGTGTTCCTCGAAAACCTGCTCATGGCCCTGAGGGCGATCTGGGCGAACAAGATGAGGTCGATGCTCACGACGCTGGGCATCGTCATCGGCACGGCGGCGGTGATCGCGGTGGTCTCGATCGTGCAAGGGTTTTCCCAGGTCATCACCAATGAGGTTCAAAACCTCGGGGCGAACACGATCATCGTCGAGCCCTTCAGGCCGCCCGGCAAGGATGGCGACAAGCTGGGAAAGATCGTGCTCACCTGGGAGGACGGCCAGGCGGTCATGCGAACGTGCCCGTCGGTGTCGGTCGCGACCCCGGTGGTCCAGCACTTCAGCGAAGTGAAGTTCGGCGAGGAGCGGTCGCAATACCCGATCATTGGCGTGCAGCCCGTCTTTCAGGACGTGCGCAACTACTACGTCGACCTGGGCCGCTTCTTCGGCGCGCTGGACGACACCTCGCGCACCAATGCCTGCGTGATCGGCCATGGGGTGCTCACCGAGCTCAAGCTCCCCGAAAACCCGATCGGGCGCGACCTCCTGGTCGAGGGGCGCACCTGCAACATCATCGGCGTCATGGAGCCGAAGGGTCAGCTCTTGGGCCAGGAGCTCGACAAGTTCGTGATGATCCCCTACGGCACCGCGGTGAGCCTCTGGGGGCACGACGTCGAGGAGAACACGGCGTTTCTCGTCCGCGCGCTTTCGCCCGAGGTCGTCGATCGAGCCGCCGACGAGATCGAGAACACGCTGCGCGTGCGCCACCGGCTGCGCACCGACCAACCGAGCGACTTCAAGGTCTCCACCCAGAAGGAGTTCCTGAAGTCGTTCACGAAGTTCGCGAACGGCGTGACCTACGTCGTCGCCGGCGTCGTCTCGATCGCGTTGCTGGTCGGCGGAATCGGGATCATGAACATCATGCTGGTGTCGGTCACCGAACGAACACGCGAGATCGGCGTGCGGAAGGCCGTCGGCGCGCGGCGCAGCCACATCCTGTCGCAGTTCGTCATCGAGGCGATCACCTTGTCGCTGGTCGGCGGGATCATCGGAATCGCGATGGGGATCGGCGTGGGTGCGATCGCCGCCAAGCTCATTCCCAATTGGCCCGGCTTCTTCGTCCCCGTCTGGGCCTTGGCGCTGGCGTTCGGGTTCTCTTCGGCCGTCGGCCTCTTCTTCGGCATCTACCCTGCCGCGAAGGCTTCGCGTCTCGACCCGATCGAATCCCTCCGTTACGAGTAGGCACCCCCAAAGCGCCCGTCTTGGGCTTGGGTTATCCTCGTTTCGCCATGTGGGGTGATCTGGGACGGATCTATGTCGCCGGTGGACCGATGATGCACCCCATCACCGTGTGCAGCATCGTCGCCTCGGCCGTCGTCTTGTACAAGCTCGTCCAATACCGCGCACTCCAGCTGGACGTGCGCGACTTCTTCGGGCAGGTCCGTCAAGAGCTGCTCAACGGCCGTGTCCGCGAGGCGGGCGAGCTCTGCGAGCGGCGCAAAGGCCCCGTTTCATCCGTGCTCCACGCAGGAATCCTCAAGGTCGGAGCGCCCCGCAGCGAGGTCGAATCCGCCATGGAGGCGACGGCGCTCTACGAGCTGGCGCGGCTCGAGGGGAAGCTGGGCCTTTTAGCGACGATCGCGAACCTCGCGCCGATCCTCGGTTTTCTCGGGACGGTGTGGGGGATGATCCTCGCGTTCGACGTCATCCACGCCGGCGGCCTTTCGGACCCAGCGCGCGTCGCGGGGGCGATAGCGCAGGCGCTCTACACGACCGCATGGGGGCTCATCGTGGCCGCCGTCGCCCTTCCGTTCCACAATTTCTTCGCGGGACGCATCGCCGCCCAGAGTCGCACGCTCGAGATGGCGGGAAGCGTCGTCGTCGAGACGTTCTCCGAGATGGAACGGATGGGGACGAAGGCTTAGGCTTCGCCATGCGCCTGCCGCAGCCGCGCCCGCTCTCCCCCGCGATTCCCGTCGCCGCCCTGGCCAACATCACGCTCCTCCTCGCCTTCTTCTTCCTGTTGTCGACGAGCTTCGCCCCGGCGCGCGGCGAGGTCGCGTTGCCGCGTGCGCCCGGTCTCAAAGAAGCGGCTCCCGGTGCCGCGTGCCTGATCGTGCAGCGACGCGTCAGCGCGGCTTCCGGCGAAGAGCTCGGATGGCGATTCTCGGAACGGAACGGAGAGATTCACGATCTGTCCGGGCCGGAAGCGCTCTACTTCGAAGCGTCGCGAATCGTCGATGCCGATCCGGAACGCACGTTCCTGCTGCGCATCGACGCCAGCGTGCGTTTCGCGGTCGTCGACGACGTCCTAGAGACCCTGCGTAAGGCCGGGGTGCGCAACGTCGTCCTGGGCGCGCGCCCGGACGACTTCGGAGGCGCGTGATGCGTCTCGGCCACGCCAGGGTGCCGCGCCCTCAGATTCCGGCGATCCCCTTGGCAAACCTCGCGCTGCTCGTTTTGACCTCCGTGATGATCGCAGGAATGTACTCGAGTTCACGGGGCCCGGGTCTCAGGTTCGCAAGCGTCGATCGCGACGGGAGTTTCGACGCCGAAGGCGCCGTCCGCGTCGAGGTGCTCGCCGAGCAGGACCCGCAGGTCGACGGCACTCCGGTGCCGTTCCGAGATCTCGCCGACGCGGTCTTACGCCGTCTCACCGACCGGCCCGCCGCGGCGGTCGTCCTCGTGGTCTCGCCGGAGGCGACCTACGAAGCGATGGTCGCCGCCTACGGGGCGATCGCGGGACTCGAAAGACCGCCCTCGATCGCGTTTCCGGCGCGCGAGCAGGCGGCACGATGAACGACCTCCGTGCGCTTCTTCGCTTGGAGGACAAGGTCGCCGCCGAGGGACGACGGCTTCAGGACCTCGGCGGCCCGTCGATGCGTTGGGTTGCGCCGACGGTCCTGATCGTCGCCGCGACCCTCCACGGGGCGATCTTGCTCCTCCCCGCTCCGCGCATCCCGCCGACGCTTGCGGCGGCGAGCGCCGTGCCTGATCTTCCGCTCGTGTGGCGACGCGCCCCCGCCCCCCCCGCTCAGCCGCCGGAACCGCCCGCGACGCGGCCCACCGTGGCCGCTCCGGCCGAGCGCAAACTGATACCGATCCGTCGCCCGGCGACCGCGATCGCGCGCTCTCTCACGACCGAACCGGTCCCCGAGCCGGCCCCCGACGTTGCCCTGAACACGTTCTCGGCCGAGATCGAGGCGATCATCCCGAATCCGGACACTCCGCCCCCCGCGCTCGAGCTCGGACCACCGTCGGGAGGCGTTGCCGCCCAGCCGTCGGACGCCCCTCCGACCCTTGTCGAGAGCGTGAAGCCGGTCTATCCGGCCGCGGCGCGATCGCTCCGGGCCGAAGGACACGTCGAGGTGCGGCTTGCGGTTCTCCCGGACGGTAGCGTCGGCGAGGCGACCGTTTTTGCGTGCTCGCGTCGAGGTGTAGGATTCGAGGCCGCCGCGTTGAACGCGGTGAAGCGATGGCGGTACGCGCCCGCACCGCTCCAGTCCGGTTCGCGCAGCGTGATCGCGACGATCCATTTTCAGCTGCCCGAGGGACGTCCGTGAGGCGGCCGCGCGCGCGCGCCGCCTTGGCGCTGGCGCTTTGCGCCTACGTCGCCTCGCTCCCCTCGCGAGCCGATGCGGACGCCGCGCTCACGGACTTCAAGGCAGGGCGCTATCTCGAGGCGGCGGCCGAGATTCAGGCCGTCGTCGATCGATCACCGGGGTACGCCTACGGCTATTTCCTGCTCGGCCACTGCATGCTCAAGAGGGGGCGCGTCCGCGATGCCGAGCTCGAGTTCCGTCGCGCGTTGACCTTGGACCCCTCGCGTGCCGAGTACTTCCAGGGGTTCGCCATGGCGTTGAAAGCCTCGGGCAATTGGCGCCTCACGATCCGCGCGGCCGATGAGGGGCTCGCCCGCGCGACGGACCCGCGCACGCGCTACGTGCTCCTGGCGCTCCGCGGCTACGCCTGGAGCGCCTTGCGTCGTTGGAGCGATGCCGTTCGCGATCTCGAGGCGGCGCGACGCCTGAACACGGAGCCGTGGCTCCTCGTGTCCTTAGGCAAAGCGCGTTTCGCGACGGGCGCCTACGCCGATGCGATCCCGCTCCTTCGCCAGGGGTTGCAGGCCGCGCCAGACGACCCGGCCGTCTTGAGGCTGCTCGCCGAGAGTTTCCTCCGCCTGGCCGGCGACGAGCAGGACGCCATCCACAAGAAGTTCAACTACGTCCAATCTCTGGCTTATGCGCAGCGCCTCGTCTCGGTGAGCCCCCACAACCTCGATGCGGTGCACCTGGTCGGTCGAGCCGCCCTGGGAGCGGGGCGTTTGGACCAGGCGGAAAACGTCTTCCGTCACGTCCTGGCGAACGATCCGCGGCAGTGTTACGCCATGGCGAATCTCGGCAGGACCTACATCGCCGCCTCGCGTTGGGACGAGGCGGAGGCCTATCTCCGCAGGGCCTCCGCGTGCGCCCCCCGGTTGGCGAGCGTTTACGAAAGCCTTGGGGAGCTGTACCTCGAGCTCGGAAAGCCGCAAGAGGCGGCCGCTGCGTTCCGTCGCGTCGAGGAGATCGAGCCCACGCACAAACCCACGGAACCCCCGGGGACGATCCCCGTATTCGCGCCTCGATAGGCACTTTTTCACGTGTTAGAGTAACCGGCCCTTCACCGCGCGGAGAGGTCCGATGGAAGGCAGCCTCATTACCGTCGTCCTCACGATCGCGACCGCGGCGGCGTTGATCGGCAGCATGTTGGTCGCAAGCTGGCTCGCTCCAAGGTTCCTCGGGCGTGGATGGTCCGCGGTCCACTCGGACACGACACCGTACGAGTGCGGGTCGCGCCCCTTCGACGCCGTCGACAAGCATCGCTTCTCAGTGAAGTTCTTCCTGGTCGCAATGCTGTTCATCCTGTTCGACATCGAGGCCGCTTTTCTGATTCCGTGGGCGGTCACCTTCAAGAGCTTCGCAGCGAACAAGGGGTTCGTCCTCGGTGAGATGGCCGTCTTCCTGTGCATCCTTGTCGCCGGGTACCTCTACCTCTATTGGCGCGGTGCCCTCGAGTGGGAGTGACGAAGTTGGCGGACGGGGCGCAGGCGGTCGAACGGCTTCAATCGCAGTTTACGAACGCGGTCGAGGAGACCGGATCGTTTCGCGGGCAGCACTGGGCCGTGATCGACGCAACGCAGTGGCTGCAGGTCGCGCGGTGGCTTCGCGACGACCCGAGCACCGACTACAACGTCCTGGTCGACATCACGGCGGTGCATTGGCCGCAGCGCGAACCGCCGATGGAGATCGTCGCCCACCTCTACAGCCACTCCCGGAACGACGGCTTGAGGCTGAAGACGCGAGTGGGGGACTTAGGACCGATCGCTTCTTTGACCTCCCTGTGGAACGCGGCGGACTGGAACGAGCGCGAAGCCTTCGACATGTTCGGTGTGGAATTCACGGGCCACCCCGACCTACGACGCATACTCATGCCGGAGGACTACACCGATTTTCCGCTCCGTAAGGAGCTCCCTCTTTACCGTGGCTAGCGAACTAGGGGAGTGTCCCCTAGTCGGGAGGACGTCATCGAGATCTCCACGGAGCGGCCGGACACGCTGACGATCAACATGGGACCGTCGCACCCGGCGACCCATGGCGTGTTGCGCGTCGTCCTCGAGCTGGACGGCGAGACGGTCGTTACGTGTCGGCCCGACCTGGGCTATCTCCACCGCGGGATGGAGAAGATCGCGGAGAACCGGACCTACCTCCAGTTCATCCCCTATACCGACCGGATGGACTACCTCAGCCCCTTGGCCGCCAACGTCGGCTTCGCGCTGGCGGTGGAAGGGCTCCTGGGAATCGAGGTCCCGGCGCGCTGTCAGGCCCTCCGCGTGATCTGCTGCGAGCTCGCGCGGATCGGCTCGCATCTCGTGTGGCTCGGCACGTCGGCTTTGGATCTCGGCGCGGCGACGATGTTCTTCCACACGTTCAAGGACCGCGAGTGGCACTACGATCTCATCGAAGACTTGACCGGCGCGCGCCTGACGACCTCGTACACGCGCGTGGGCGGGGTCGCGCACGACGCGACCGCGGAGTGGCTGAAGCGACTGCGCGAGTTCGTCGACGCGATGCCGCGGCGCATCGACGACTACGAGGCGCTGCTCACGAAAAACACGATCTGGCTCAAGCGGACGCAAGGCGTCGGCCGGCTGACGGCGCAAGAGGCTCTCTCGTACGGCGTCACAGGCCCCGTCTTGCGCGCCTCCGGCGTGAGCTACGACGTTCGCAAGGCCAAGCCGTACAGCGGGTACCAGAACTACAACTTCGAGATTCCCACCGGCACCGAAGGGGACGTTTACGACCGGTATCTCGTCCGGATCGAGGAGATGCGCCAGTCGGTCTCGATCCTCGACCAGGCGTTGAAGACGATTCCCGGAGGCCAGGTCAACGTCGCAGATCCGAAGATCTTCCTTCCGGTGAAGTCGAAGGTCCTGTCGAGCATGGAGGAGCTGATCCACCAGTTCATGATCGTCACCGAAGGATTCTCATGCCCGGCGGGCGAGATCTACGTCGCGACCGAGGTGCCGAAAGGGGAGCTGGGCTTCTACATCGTCTCTTGCGGCGGGAAGTCCCCCTACCGGTGTCGTATCCGCTCCTCCGCATTCAACAACCTCGCAAGCCTGAAGCATCAAGTCGAAGGGGAGCTCGTCGCCGACGTCGTCGCCTGCATCGGCAGCATCGACCCCGTCATGGGCGAGGTTGATCGATGACGACGACATTTGTCGAGAAGGGGACACTCCCCTTTTTTCTGACAAGCTCCCCGGATACCGCTTGTCAGAAAAAAGGGGAGTGTCCCCTTCTCGACAAATGTCGTCGTCATCTCGAGAACGTTGATGTTTGGAGCTGAGTTCGAAAGGAACGTCGACGCGATCGTCGCGAAGTACCCGCGGCCCAAGGCGGCACTGCTTCCGGTCCTGTGGGAGGTGCAGAAGGCGAAGGGCTGGATCGACCTCGACGCGGAAGCGTGGGTCGCGACCCGGCTCGGCGTCGCGGCCAGCCATGTGCACGGATGCGTCACGTTCTACACGATGTACAAGCAGCGTCCCTCGGGGAGACATCACATCCAGCTCTGCACGACGCTGTCGTGCATGCTGCGCGGCTCCGACGAGCTCATGCGGCACCTTGCGACGCGGTGGGGCATCAAGGAGGGGGAGACGACGAAAGACGGCAAGTTCTCGCTCGTTCGCGTGGAGTGCCTCGGCTCTTGTGGCACGGCGCCGATGTTCCAGCTGAACGACGACTACCACGAGAACCTGTCGATCGACGCGGTCGACCGCCTCTTGACGAGCTTGGAGTAGGACGGGCGCGATGGAACGCATCCTCACCAGAAACGTCGACAAGCCCGACGCGATCTCCTTGACGGGATACGAAGCCGCGGGCGGATACCAGGCCCTGCGCAAGGCCGTCTCATCGATGACCCCGGATGCGGTCACCGACGAGGTCAAGAAGTCGGGCCTGCGCGGGCGAGGCGGCGCGGGATTCCCGTGCGGCCTGAAGTGGTCGTTCATGCCGAAAGAGGTCGATCCCAATCGGCCTCACTACTTCCTGATCAACGCCGATGAATCCGAGCCGGGGACGTTCAAGGACCGGCTCCTCATGGAGAAAGACCCCCACTTGGTCCTCGAGGGATCTCTCCTGGGCGCCTACGCGATCCGCGCGAAGGTGATCTACATCTACATCCGCGGCGAGTTCGTGCACGCCACCCGGGTCTTGGAGCGCGCCGTCAACGAGGCGTACGCCCGGTCCTATGCGGGGGCGAACATCTTGGGGAGCGGCTGGAGCTGCGACCTGATCGTGCATCGCGGCGCGGGCGCGTACATCTGCGGTGAGGAGACCGCGCTGATGTCCTCTCTCGAGGGGGATCGCGGCTACCCGCGGCTGAAGCCGCCGTTCCCGGCCGCTTCCGGCGTCTGGGGATGCCCGACGACGATCAACAACGTCGAGACCGTCGCCAACGTGCCGTTCATCATCGAGCGCGGCGCCGATTGGTATCTGACGGTCGGCAAGGCGCCGAAGAACACGGGGCCCAAGCTGTACTGCCTCTCCGGGCACGTGAAGCGCCCGGGCGTTTACGAGGCGCCTCTAGGACTTCCGATGCAGGAGCTGATCTACGAGCTGGGCGGCGGGATGCTCCACGACGACCGGCCGCTCAAGGCGGTGATTCCGGGTGGGTCGTCCGTGCCGGTGCTCGAAGCGAAAGAGTGCGACGTCGATCTCGATTTCGATGCGCTCGCCGCGAAGGGGACGATGCTGGGCTCGGCGGGAATCATGGTGATGGACAGCTCGACCTGCATGGTGTCCGCGATGGCGCGCATCGCGCATTTTTACCATCACGAATCGTGCGGGCAGTGCACGCCGTGCCGCGAGGGCTGCGGTTGGCTCGAACGTGTCTTGAACCGCATCGAGGCGGGGAACGGCATGCAGCAAGATCTCGACCTCTTGCTCTCGGTGTCGAACAACATCATCGGGAACACGATCTGCGCGTTGGGCGATGCGGCCGCGATGCCGGCGATCTCGTTCGTCACGAAATTCCGCGAAGAGTTCCAGCATCACATCGACCATCGGAGCTGCCTCACCGGCACCCTCCTGCTCCACGGAGTCCGCTGATGCCGAAGGTCAGAATCGACGGGGAGGAGATCGAGGTCGCGGCGGGCACGACGATCCTCCAGGCGGCGTTGACACGCGGCCGCGAGATCCCGCACTACTGCTACCACCCGGGGCTGTCGATCGCGGGGAACTGCCGCATGTGCCTGGTCGAGGTGGAGAAAGCGCCGAAGCTCGTCATCGGTTGCTACACGCCGGTCGCCGAGGGGATGGTCGTACACACCGCGAGCGCGAAGGTACAGCAGGCGCGGTCCGCGATGATGGAGTTCTTCCTCATCAACCACCCGCTCGATTGCCCGATCTGCGACCAGGCGGGGGAGTGCCGCCTACAGGAATATGCCGTGGCCTACGGCGACGGGACGAGCCGCTTCACCGAGCCGAAGCTCGCGTTGTCGAAGGCCGTCGACATCGGCCCGCACGTCATGCTCGACCAGGAGCGCTGCATCCAGTGCAGCCGCTGCATCCGTTTCTGCGACGAGGTGACGCACACCGGGGAGCTGGGATTCTTCGAGCGGGGTGAGCGCAGCCAGATCGGGATCTTCCCCGGGAAACGCCTGGACAACGCGTATTCGGGCAACGTGGTCGATCTCTGCCCGGTCGGCGCGCTCACGCTCAAGGAGTTCCGTTTCAAGACGCGGGTGTGGTATCTGAAGCACACACCGACGGTCTGCGCGGGTTGCGCGCGCGGGTGCAACGTCGTCGTTTCGGTCGGCCAGCAGCAGACGCTCATGACGACCAGCGGACAGCAGGACGATCGGGTGAAGCGAATCGTCCCGCGCGTCAACGAAGAGGTCAACGGGCACTGGATCTGCGATGAAGGCCGGATGTCGTACGTGCAGGAGCAGGCGGCGGTTCGGCTCCGCGCGGCGCGCATCGGCTCTGCCTCCGCCACGTACGATTCCGCGATTGCGGCGGCCGCCACGAAGCTCACTGGAGCCGCCCGCGCAGGGACGCTCGGATTCATCGCCTCACCGCGGACACTGTGCGAGGACCTGTTCGCATGGCGCGAGGTGGTCGCGGCTTTGGGCGGAGCGGCCCGCGGCGCGCGTCGACTGGTGCGGGGCGACAACGACGCGCTCCTCGTCCGCGCCGACAAGGGGGCGAACACCCTCGGCGCGGCGTGGATCCTGGGCGCCGGAGCCGACGAGGCCGACGTTTTGGGCGCGGTTGCCTCGGGGAAGGTGACCACGCTGCTCGTCTTGGGCGACACGCTCGACCCGCAGGACACGTCGTCGCTCCCGCCCGCCGCTCGGAGCCGGGTCGAGGTGGTCTTCGCCGGCCCGTTCGTTTCGGGCGCGGCCGAACATGCGGCGGTTGCGATCCCGTCCGCGTCATGGTCCGAAGCCGACGGGACGTACGTCAACTTCGAAGGGCGCGTGCAGCGCGTGCGCCGCTGCCACCTGCCGCTTCACGAGGCACGCCCCGGTTGGCGCATTGCCGCCGACGTTGCTGCGGCCTCCGGCGTCGCGCTTCCCGCGTGGACTTCGCCTGACGACGTGCTGCTCGCGCTGTCGAAGAGCGTCAAAGAATTCGAGGGCGTCACCGTCCAAGCGATGGGGCTTCTCGGCGTGCCGGCAGCTGCCGTCGCCGGCACGTAAGGAATGCCAGCCGTGGAGATCCTGATCAACTTCATCAAGATCGTGACGGTCTTCAGCCTGCTGATGCTGTGCGTTTCGATCATGACCTGGGTCGAGCGCCGGCTCTCCGCGATCATCCAGTACCGATTGGGCCCGAATCGCGTCGGTCCGTTCGGGTTGTTGCAGCCGATCGCCGACGGCATCAAGTTCATCCAGAAGGAAGACATCATCCCCGCGGAGGCGCACAAGCTGTTCTACGTTTTGGCGCCGGCCTTGGCGGTCATCCCGGCGCTGTGCGCCTTCGCCGTCATCCCGTTCGGCCCGACGGTGACGATTCTCGGGAAGCAAGTCGGCCTGGTCATTCTGGATCTCGACGGCGGGCTCCTGTGGGCGTTCGCCTCGACGGGCTTGGGCGTCTACGCGCTCGTTTTGGCCGGCTGGTCGTCGAACAGCAAGTTCTCGCTGATCGGCGGATTGCGCTCGTCCGCGCAAATGATCTCGTACGAGCTGCCGATGGCCCTGTCCGTCGCGTCGGTCGTTCTCGTCTCCGGCACGCTGCGGCCGACGCAGATCGTCGCGCAACAGGCCGGGAGCTTCCTCAACTGGAACGTTTTCGGGGGGGGATTTCAGCTGCTGGGGTTCATCCTCTTCACGATCGCCGGATACGCCGAGACCAACCGGAATCCGTTCGATCTCCCCGAGGCCGAAGGAGAGCTCGTCGCGGGCTACCACACGGAGTATTCGGGGATGCGGTTCGCCGCCTTCTTCATGGCCGAATACATCAACATGATGACGTCGTCGGCCTTGGGCATCACGCTGTTTCTCGGCGGATGGCAATTGGGGCTGCCGACGAGATGGCTCCCCGAGCCGGGTTGGGTGCTGTGGGGTGCGCAGATTCTCGCGTTCATCGTCAAGATGGCGTTCTTCCAATTCCTGTTCGTGTGGGTGCGCTGGACGCTCCCGCGCTTCCGCTACGACCAGCTGATGAACCTCGGTTGGAAGGGTCTGCTCCCGCTGTCGCTCGCCAATCTCGCCTTCACCGCGGTGCTCGTGGTGTACGACGTCGTGGGACACTGAGGCGATGATGGAGTTGATGGCGTTCTTCGTCTTGGCGCTGCTCATCATCGCTTCGGCGTCAGTTACGATCACGAACCGGAATCCGGTCACCTCGGCCGTCGCGTTGGCGTTCAACCTGGTCGCGATCGCGGGCCTCTACATGGTCCTGGACGCCCAGTTCATCGGCCTTTTACAGGTGATCGTCTACGCCGGCGCGATCATGGTCTTGATCCTGTTCGTGATCATGCTGCTCAACCTGCGGGAGGAGGCCAGGGCCCACCCCGCGGGGACATTCCAGCGCATCCTCGCGCCGCTCGCGTCGCTCCTGTTGGCCATCGTCGTCGGCCGCGCGGTCTACCTCTCCGCGCCGTCGTCATTCCCGGCGAAGACCGCGGAGTTCGGCACCGCCGCGGCGTTGGGCAGGGAGTTGTTCACGCGTTTCTACTATCCCTTCGAGGCGATTTCGCTCCTACTCGTCGTCGCGATGATCGGCGCGGTGCTCCTCGCGAAGAGGAAGGTGTCGTGATCGACCCCCGCCTGGTCCTCGTTTTGTCCGCCGTGCTGTTTGTGCTGGGAGTCGTCGGTGTGCTGATGCGCCGCGGTGCGATCTCGATCCTGATGTGCATCGAGCTGATGCTCAACGCCGGGAATCTGGCGTTCATCACGTTCGCGCGGATCGGCGGTAAGCCCGAGGCCCAGGTCTACGTCTTCTTCGTCATGACGCTCGCCGCGGCCGAAGCGGCGGCGGGGCTCGCCATAGTCATCGCGCTGTTCCGCCTGCGCGGCACGACCGACGTGGACGAGATCAACCTCCTGAAGTGGTGATGATGCGATGCTGAAGCTGATCTGGCTGATCCCGATCCTCCCGCTTTTCGGCGTCGCGATCAACGGGCTTTTCGGAAATCGCCTCGGCCGGCGGGCGGTCGGCCTGATCGGCTGCGTCGTCGTCCTCGCGGCGCTACTCGTCTCGGCCGGCGCGGTCTACGAGCTCTCCCGGCTTCCCGAGGACGCGCGTTACTTCGAGACGACGCTCGGCACGTGGATTCCCATGGGGCCGATGGGTTCCTCCGGCACCATGACGGCGATCCCCTGGGGCTTCGCGCTCGATCCGTTGTCCGCGATCATGATCCTCGTCGTCACGGGCGTCGGATTCCTGATCCACGTCTACAGCGTCTCCTACATGGAGCACGAAGAGGGGTTCGCGCGCTTTTTCGTCTACATGAATCTGTTCATGTCGATGATGCTCACGTTGGTTTTGGGGTCCAACCTCCTCGTGACGTTCGTGGGATGGGAGGGGGTGGGACTGTGCTCCTACCTCCTGATCGGCTTCTTCTACGACCGGCCGTTCGACGCCCGCACGGGGCTGTCGTGCGCTGATGCGGGGCGCAAGGCGTTTCTCGTCAACCGCATCGGCGATTTCGCGTTCGTGATCGGCATGCTCTACCTGATCACGACTTTCGGCACACTCGAATATCGCGGGGTCGCGGAGGCGATCTCGGGCGGAGGCGACGGGCACCACGCGATGCTGACGGCCGTCGGCATCCTCCTGTTCATCGGCGCGTGCGGCAAGTCCGCGCAGATTCCGCTGTACGTCTGGCTTCCCGACGCGATGGCGGGCCCGACGCCCGTGTCGGCCTTGATCCACGCGGCGACGATGGTCACCGCCGGCGTCTACATGGTCGTGCGGATGTCGACCCTCTACGCACACACCCCGGAGGCGATGGGGGTCATTGCCGTCGTCGGAGCGGCCACGGCGATCTTCGCGGCGACGATGGGCATCACGGCGACCGATATCAAGAAGGTCTTGGCGTATTCGACGGTGAGCCAGCTGGGCTACATGTTCGCCGCCGCGGGCGTCGGCGCGTGGACCGCTGCGATCTTCCACCTGATGACCCACGCGTTCTTCAAGGCCCTCTTGTTCTTGGGCGCCGGAAGCGTCATCCATGGCCTGCACGGCGAGCAGGACATCACGAAGATGGGTGGCCTCAAGTCGAAGCTGCCGGTGACGTTCGCGACGTTCATGACGGCGACGCTCGCCATCGCGGGGATCTTCCCGCTCGCGGGGTTCTTCTCGAAGGACGAGATCCTCTGGGGCGCCTGGTCCTCGGGGAACAAGATCGTATGGGGCGTGCTCGCGCTATCCGCCGGACTGACCGCGTTCTACATGTTCCGCCTGACCTTCCTGGTCTTTTACGGTAACCACCACGGCGATCCCCGCACGTTCCACCATGCCCATGAATCGCCGAAGGCGATGACGGTGCCGCTCATGATTCTGGCGGCGCTCTCCGTCGTGGGTGGATGGATCGGAATCCCGGCGGTCCTGGGCACGACCTTCTTCGGCAAGGACGTCAACGCCTTCCACCATTGGCTTCAGCCGGCGATCGCAGCAGGGCATGCGACTCATGAGGAGGGCGCTGCGGCCGCCGAGGCCGGCGCGGGCCTCGAGTTCGCGCTGATGGGGGCGGCGCTCGCCATCGCGCTGACCGGCATCGGCCTCGCCTTTGTGATCTATCGAAGGCGGGAAGGGGCGGCGGCATCGATCGCGCGGCGCTTCCGCCTGATCGACACCATGTGGCGGAACCTCTACTGGGTGGACGAATTCTACGAGGCGACGGTCCTGAAGCCGTTCTACGCGATCTCGAGGTTCTTCGCCGGGTTCGATCGATTGGTGATCGACGGCGTGGTCAACGCGACCGGGATCGTGGCCGATGTCACCGGCCAGATCCTGAAGCTGTTCCAGACCGGCTACGTCAGGAACTACGCGTTGGTCTTTCTGATGGGGGTCGTCGCGATCCTCGTTTACCTGGCGACGGTCTGACGATGTCGGAGCTGCTCCTTCCTCTCGTCCTCCCCGTTGCGATCCTCGCGGCGTGGGGGATTCTCGTCCTACTGCTGTCGCCGTTCTTCCGCGAGACGGGGCGCGGTTTCGCCGCTGTTGCTTCTCCGTGGGGCGTGTCGCTCCTCGGCGTCCTTTTTGCGGGCTGGGCCTTGGTGAGGCTGTGGCCTGCGATTGGACTCCAGACGCCGTCGTTGACGACCGCGTACGGCATGGTCCACGTCGACCGCTTCGGAATCTACCTCGGCGTGCTGGTGCTCGCCGTCGGCTTCATGACGCTGCTGCTCTCCGCGCGTTTTCTCGAGCGCGAGGGTTACGAGCAGGGGGAGTTCTACGCCCTGATGCTGTTCGCCTTGGCCGGCATGGTGCTGATGCTCCAGACCACGAATCTGATGCTGCTGCTCATCGGGCTCGAGATCTTCTCGGTGGCGCTGTACGTTCTGTGCGGGCTGACCCGCAGCCGTGTGCGTTCGATCGAGGCGGCGCTCAAGTACTTCCTGCTGGGCGCGTTCTCGTCGGGGTTTCTGGTCTACGGCCTGGCTCTCCTCTACGGCGCCGCGGGCTCGCTGAATCTCGCCGAGATCGCGCAGGTGGCGGGGCGCCCCTCGCCGATGCTGAGCATGGGACTCGGGCTGGTGATCGTGGGGCTTGCGTTCAAGATCGCCATCGTGCCGTTCCACCAGTGGGTTCCCGACGTCTATACCGGCGCGCCGACGAACGTCACCGCGTTCATGGCGGCCGCGACCAAGACGGTGGCCTTCGCCGCGCTGATACGCGTGCTCGCCGGGGCTTTTGGCGACGAGAGGGCCGTATGGATCCCGATCGCGACCTGGCTCGCGGTCGCCACGATGACGGTCGCGAATCTCGTCGCGCTGGCGCAGACCAACATCAAACGGCTGCTCGCGTTCTCGTCGATCGCGCATGCCGGCTATCTCCTGATCGCCCTCGTCTGTCTCCCCGAGCTCGGCATCAAGGCGATCCTCTTCTACCTGACGTCCTACGCGTTCATGACGGTGGGAGCCTTCGGCGTCGCCGCCGCCGTAGGAGGCGGGGATTCAGTCGCCGAATCCGGCTACGATTTCATCACCTCGTGGGCGGGCTTGGGAGCGCGGCGGCCGCTTCTTGCCGGGGTCATGACGCTGTTCTTGCTCTCTTTGGCGGGGATACCGCCCACCGGGGGATTCTTCGGGAAGTACTTGATCTTCCAGGCCGCCGTGGAGTCGAAGCAATGGATGCTCGCCATCGTCGGATCCTTGAACGCCGTCATCGCGGCGTACTACTACCTTTCCGTCATCCTCACGATGTGGTTCAAGCAAGCAAACGACGAGGCCGAAACAGCCGCGCCGCTTCCGCCTTCTCTCGCGGTCGTGTTGACGATCGCCGCCGCCGCGATCGTCTACCTCGGCATCGCACCCGGCCGCGTTCTCGGCCTGCTCAGCGATCTCACGTCGTCGTTGATCTAGGGGACACTTCAAAAAGGGGACACTCCCCTTTTTCTCACAAGGCTCCCCGGATACCGCCTTGGTAAGAAGAAGGGGAGTGTCCCCTTTTTGAAGTGTCCCCTAAGTCAGCAACGCGGGAGTCAGCGCGTCCATCCCGGTCACGGCGTCGACGATCTCGCGCGCGCCGCGGCCCCATGCCAGAAGCGGCACCGGATTCCTCGTGTGGCGGTGGTGTCCGGCCTCTTCGAGATTCCCGTGGTCGCTCACGAGTAACACGCGATGGCTCGCGAGATCGACCGCCGCCAAGACCGCGTCGACCAACGTCTCGACCTGCAGCGCCTGCTCGAATCGTTCCTCGCGCGTGCCGCGATGCGCGGCGATATCGGTGAGGAAATACTCGTAGAGCACGAGCTCGTGCGCGTCGAGAAGACGCGCGAGGATGAGCGCCGCTTGAGGCGCCGTGCGCGGTTTGACCGGGTATCCACGCGCGGTCATCCACGCCCCCGTGTAGTCGTGCGACAGCGTCTCTTCCCCTTCGTCCTGGTCTTCGAGCATGCGGAGCTGCACGCCCGACGCCATCACCATGTGCGTCGTCGCGCCGAAGCGCGGCCGCCTCGCGTCAAGATGCCGCCGCGTCAACGCGTTCGCGAACGTCGGGCTCGCCCCACGGCGCACGAGCTTCGTGAAGAGCGATTGCTCACGCAGGATCGCCTGCAGCGTCGGGCCCGGGAGGCCCGGATGGTGCGCGCCGATCGCCTCTGCGGCGTTCACCCCCGTGAAGAGCGTCGTCTGGCCGGTCGCGGATTGCGGCAAACCGGCAACGCCGAGCGTCGCATCGAGCGTGCGAAACGAAGCGCCGTCTTCCGGCTTCCGCCCGGCGAGGGGCGCAAGATGCGAGATTCCCGGGACCGCGAATGGATTGTCGCCGGGGTCGTCGCGGCCAACGCCGACGCCGTCGATGAACAAGAGGAGGGTCGCCATGGCGAAACAGTCTAACGACACCGTCCCGCCGTCCTATCGGCATCTCCCGGAGGAAAAAAAAGGCGGGCGGGCCGTGCAGCCGTTATAACATCGGCGGGACGAGTCGATCCCCCAGTTGCGGCGTTTGGAATCGTGTGACGGTGGGATGAACCACCGTCTTGAGCCCGGCAGGGCTTTCGGAGGTTGACCGCGATGTTCGGTTCCTCTGGCTTGCGCCTGATCGTCCCCATTGCGGCGCTGACCCTTCTGGCCGCGAGCTCAACCCCCGCCTCGGCGTCGCCGGCAAAGCGCCGCATCGCCGTCCTCGACTTCGATTACGCGACGGTGACCGGCGAAGTCCAGTCCTACTTCGGCTCGAACCAGGACTTGGGCAAAGGGATGGCCGATCTACTGGTGACGAAGCTGGTCCAAAGCGAAGTCTACTCGGTGGTCGAGCGAAGCCAGATCCAGAAGATTCTGGCCGAACAGAATTTCGGTGCGACCGACCGCGTCGACGCCGCAACCGGCGCCAAGATTGGAGCGATCCTTGGCGTGGACGCGCTGATCATGGGCAGCATCAACACGTTCGGCCGAGACGACTCGTCGAAGCAGAACGGCGGCGCGGGCGGCCTTCGCCTACCGGGAAACATTCCGGGCTTCGCGGGAGTGACGATCAACAGGAAGAAATCCAAGGCGGTGGTCGGCTTGAATTTCCGCATGGTCAACACGGCGACGGCGGAGATCTTCTACGCAGGCGATGCACGCGGCGAGTCGAAACGCGAGAGCACGTCGGTGTCGGGCGCCGGAGTGATCGGCGACGCGGTCGGCGCGGGCGGCCAGGACATGTCCTCCAGCAATTTCGCCGCCACGATCATCGGCGAGGCGGTCTACGACGCGGTCGGCAAGCTGGCCGCTCAACTGGAGAGCAAGGCCGGCAGCCTGCCGGTCGTCGAGCTGAAAGTCGAAGGGACGATCGCCGATGTGACCGGTTCCGTCGTCATCTTGAACGTGGGGAAGAACGCGGGCTTGAAGGTGGGCGACACGCTGGCCGTCGAGCGCCCGACCAAGGAAGTGAAGGACCCCGACACCGGAAAGGTGCTTCGCGTGCTCGCGGACAAGATCGGCGAGGTCGTCGTCACCGAGGTCGATGATCTGAGCGCCGTAGGATCGTTCACAGGCAGCCAGCCGCCGAAGGTGAAAGACAAAGTGAGGAAGTAGGAGTGCGCGCTTTTTTCCTGCCGCTCGGATTGACGATTCTGGTCGGCCTCGGCCACGCGTCGGCGCAAGATCGGGCGCACCCATTGCCCCTTCCCGGCAACGAGATCAAAGGACCGCTCAGGCCCGGAGTGCGGACCGAGACGTGGTATTCCATGGAAGCCTCAGGCGATGTGGACTTCACGCTGACGGTGACCGGATACCAAGACTGGACGATGGCGGAAGTCGAGGTGTTAGACGCCGCGTTCGTGCCGCTCCTCAAATTCGAGGCGTCCGTTTCGACGCCAAACGGCAGCGACAAGCGCGAAGCGAAGCTGCATCTGGGCGATAAGCAAGTCGTCTTGCTCCGGCTGGGCGGGCCGTCGGCCAACAAGAGCGGCTCGTTCGGGCTCAAGCTCGGCGGACGGGTGTCCGGAGTGCGATTCGGCGCCGCACCGCCAAGCGAGGCCGTCGCGCAGAAGCCGCCGGTGAAACCGCCGATCGAAAGTGGGTCGGAGACCCGGAAATTGCAGGATCCGAACAAGAGCACATCGGATGGACCGGCGAGCCCGGCGAGCCCGGCGGGCGCCGGCTCGTCGCGACCGGCAGTCCTATCGGGGATCCGAGAAATCGGTGTCGATAACCGGCTCGCCCTGCTCATCGGCAACAGCGCCTACGGGGCATCGCCGCTCAAGAACCCCGTCAACGATGCGCGGGCGATGGCCGAGGCGTTGGCAGCGTGCGGCTTCCGTGTGACGAAGCTCGAAAACGCCGACAAGCGGAGCATGGAAGAGGCGATTCGAGCGTTCGGCGCGAAGTTGGACTCAACGAGCGCCGGGTTGTTCTATTTTGCCGGTCATGGCCTCCAAGTGAATGGAACGAACTACCTCGTCCCGTTGGGTGTGCACATCGAGAAAGAGGCCGACGTCGAGTTCGAGACCGTCGACGTGGGACGCGTGCTGGCCGAATTCGCCAACAGCCACAACGTGCTCAGCATCGTCATCCTCGATGCCTGCCGCGACAATCCGTTCACGGCGGCGACGCGTTCGCTGACGCGCGGTCTGGCCGTGGTTCGATTGCCGAAAGATGAAAACGGGACGCTGATCGCCTACGCCACTTCGCCCGGCAACGTGGCCAGAGACGGAACGGGAGCGAACGGGCTCTACACCGAGGAGCTGTTGCGCAATCTGCGGACGCCGGGACTGAAGATCGAAGAGGTGTTCAAGCTCACGCGCATCGGCGTCAAGGAAAAGAGCAAGGGCGCGCAGGTGCCGTGGGAGAACTCCTCGATCGACGGCGACTTCGTCTTCGTGCGGCCACAGACCAAGTAGCCGCCGTCACGTCTTGGCGGGCGGAGGCCACTGCCACTTGTCTTGCGGGACGAGTTTCGGCTCCGCAGGGTCGCCCTCGTAGGCCGGAGTCATGATCTGCACGCCGTGCTCGTTGAAGACATCGAGAATGTTGCGATGCAGGTCGCTGTACAAGCGGACCATCCGCGTCGGCTCGCCGCAGTAAACGTTGATCTGATAGGTGATCGCGAAATCTCCGAGCGCGGTCGCCAAGACGAAGGGCTTGGGGTCCTTGAGGAGTCCCGGCGTCCGCTCCGCCGCATCGAGCAGAATCGCTTCGACCCGGCGCCAGGGGGTCTCGTAGCCGATGCCTACCGTCGTATGAAGGATCAGGCCGGGGCTCTTCGCAAGCGTGCTGTAATTGACGACCTCGCTTCCCATGATCGTCGAGTTGGGGACGACAACTTCCTCGTTCTTTGGTGTTCTCAGGTGGGTGACTTGGACCCGGACTTGGGTGACCACGCCGGACACGCTGCCGATCTTCACCACGTCGCCTTCGTGAAACGCGCGCCGGTAGATCATCGTGTATCCCGCGACGATGTTCGAAATGGCCGACGACGAGCCCAGCGAGAAGACGACCCCCATGAAGAGCGTCACCCCCTTGAAGGCGGCCGATGAGGAGCCGGGAATATAGGGGTAGGCGACGATGAGGGCGAACGCCACGACCGCCACGCGCAGGATCTTGAAGGTCGGCTGCGCCCAATCCGGATCGAAGCCCTCGAGCGCGACGTCTCCGCGACCCACCGCCGAAAAGAAGAGGTGAATCAGTCGCAAGGCGTAGCGGATCACGAAGAACAGAACGGTCAGAAAGACGAGATCCGGAAGCTTCGCGACCAACCCCGTTCCGAGCACGCCGATGGGGGCGAAGACCCAGCCATCGATCTGCGCCGCGGCGCCGTGAGTCCAGGGGACGAGTCCCAAAGCGTAACGAACGTAGACGAATGCGATGATGACGAGCGTGAGGCCCCCGGCAAGCCGAACCACTCCGGTGATCACCTCCCGGATTCGTTCCGCGCGCACAACCTCGAACGATCGGACCGTCACGGCCTTCACGCGATCCGCGTATCGATCTTGCATCCAACGGTTCAACGTGCGGGACAGCCGGAGGGCTAGGCCGAACGCCAGCGCAGCGATTGCCGTCGCGAGGGCGCCACGCCACGCCGACGAAACCAGCGCTTGCCGAGTGCGCGCCGCGCGATAATCGACGACGGCCTCACGGATCCGACCGAGACACGCTTGGGCGAACAAGCGACGATCGATTTCCTCCGCTTCCGCATCGGCGTTGGTGATCCTCACCACGGCCCCGCCTGCTGAGCCGATCCGGCTGGAAAGCGCCTCCTCCGAAACCACGAGGGTCGACGGATCGAACAAAGGATTTCGCGCCAACGCGCGAATCCGGCCCGCGACGTCGGCGGCGCGCCGGTCGGCAGGGTAGGTCGTGATGCCGCGCACGTTGAAGAGCGAGCGGCCGTCGATCACGACCGGCGCCGTCCTCACGGACGTCTCGACCGTGTCGTCCACCGGCGACCTCGACGACTCCGCCTCCTGGGCGAACGCTCCGCCGATGCCGAGCGGCACGGTCAGCGACAGTGCGAGCAGCCCGAAAAACTCCAAAGCGCGCATCGCGATCTCCTCCCGCTGCAGGCGCGATTATGTCCCGGTTCCGCGTCTTGTCTTACGGAGCCTTGACGTTCGATCCGAACGGTCGCAACAATGCAACCGCCAGGCGCCATTGGGGGCGAACTTGGTTTCGACGGGAAGGCAGAGGCGCGAGTAGCACGCCGAGGTCCGTTACCTCGATAAACCAGACGGATTTAAACACAGCCAACGATAACTCGCTGGCCTTCGCAGCTTAAGCTGCGACGTCTCCTAGT